>DATKKB010000068.1:0-20263 GCA_035543095.1 Anaerolineaceae bacterium
TTCTTAAAAGAAATAGAAGAGGCTGGCGAAACCTACGGTTCACGCTCTTATTTTCCGGAAGGCAAGGCCGAGATTGAGGCAACGATCACCGACGATCGAGATGCGATTTTTACCCCCTGCTGCTATTCGCTGGGGGAAGTGCGCTTTTTGAATGGAATCCAGGTCAATGATCTCCGTGAAATTGTCTCCTTCCGGGGAAGGTACTGCGAGCAGGCACAAAAGGGCGACCGCGTTCAGGCTGCCGGCACCCTCGAGCGGATTCAAGACCAGGGCGGGCGCTCGTGGCGCCGGATTATCCTGGGGAATAACGTTGAAGATTCCATGTCTACACAGAGGCTATAAGAGATAGTAATATGAAAGAACAGCGCTTGGCCTGGGCAATTACTGGCGCAGGGCATACACTGGCCGCATGCGCCGAGCATTTGTTGACCTATAAAAACGTGGATGTCTTTTTTTCTTCTGCCGCCAGAGAAGTGACCCAGATGTATTCCCTGAAAGATCGCTTTAAAAGGGCGGACATCCGGGTTTATTACGAGCGTCGCGCCAGTTCGCCAGTCGTCGTCCGGCTGTTCAGCGGGATTTATCGCGTGCTGTTGGTGGCGCCCGCCACATCGAACTCCGTGGCGAAATTTGTTTGCGGCATCTCCGATACACTGGTGACCAACCTGTTCGCCCAGGCGGGAAAATCGCGCCTGCCAGTGATCGTTTTCCCCACCGACCTGGCCCCCGAGATGGATACTACCGGTCCAAAGGGAGAGCCCGCCAAGGTTTACCCCAGGCCCATTGACCTGGAGAACACCGAAAAACTGAGGAAATTCTCAGGCGTCACCGTCGTGAACAGCGTGGAGGAGATGATCCAATGCCTCGCTACCTATTTGTCACCGGCAAGCTAGCTGCGCCGTCCTTGCAGGATATCCTGGCGAAAATCTCGCCTCCATTGGACTACAAGATTGCGATCCACCCAATTTCCGTCGCTGCCCTGATGGATACCCGGTTTATCGCCAAATACCTTGAAAGCGCCAGGGGCTGCGACGTCATCATGATCCCGGGTTCGTGCAAAGGCGAGCTGGACTTAATTTCAGATAAGACCGGGGCGCAGGTGATCCGCGGGCCGAAAAACCTGAAAGACCTGCCGGGCTACTTTGGCCAGGCGGGTGGGCTTGAGGGGTACGGAGAGTACCACGTAAAGATCCTGGCTGAGATTGTGGATGCATATCAGCTCAGCCTGGAGCAGATTTACGCCCGCGCTGAGTATTACAAGTCCAGTGGAGCGAATATCATTGACCTGGGCTGCTCGGTCGAAGGCCGATTTCCGGACCTTGAGGTGGCAGTCAGGGGGTTGAAAGAACAGGGATTTACGGTCAGCCTGGACACCTTCAACACCGATGATATCCTGCTGGCCGACCGTGCGGGCGTGGATTACCTGCTCAGCGTCAATGCCAGGAATATCGACCTGGCGCCGCGCTTGAAATGTAAGGTAGTCGTGATCCCTGATTTTGGCCAGGGAATGGATTCCCTGGAGAAGAACATCTCCCGGCTGGAGGATTGGGGCGTGCCGTACATCATCGATCCGATCCTGGACCCGATCTGCTTCGGCTTCAGCGAGTCTCTGAACCGCTTCTACGAGACCCGCCGGCGCCATCCTCAGGCCGAGATGATGATGGGACTGGGCAATCTTACGGAGCTGACCGACGCCGACACCACCGGCATCACGGCTGTGATGGCGGGCATCATCACCGAATTGAATATTGACTACGTTTTGACTACAGAGGTGATCAGTTGGGCGCACGGCGCTGTCCGCGAGCTAGACCTGGCGCGCAAGCTGATGTATTACGCCTGCCAGAATCACATCCCACCCAAGCAGGTGGACGCCAGCCTGCTGACGGTCAAGGATCCTCCTTTCGACCCTTACCTGGAGGACGAATTGCGGGCCATGCAAGCCCAGGTCAAGGACCGCAATTTCCGCATTTTCACCGACCACCAATATATTTACGTGTTCAATAACCGCCTGTTCATTAAAACCACGGACTTTCGCTCCATCTTTCCCCAGTTGAATGTGGAGGAAGCCTCGCATGCTTTCTACCTGGGCAAGGAGCTGCAAAAGGCTGCGCTGGCGATCCAGCTTGGAAAGCGATACATCCAGGAGGATGACCTCCGCTGGGGATACTTAAGCCAGCAAGCCGCATCGTAGCCTGAAATAGGACTAACGGAAATATGATCATCGAGACCATTTTTTCTTCCCTCGATCCCACCGGACAAGCTAATTTTGCGCCAATGGGCATCCGGTGGGGCGAAGACACCCTCGTCATCCGTCCTTTTCGCGATACTGTCACGTACCGCAACCTGGTAGCCAGCCGGTACGGCGTGGTCAACCTCACGGACGACGTCCTGCCATTTGTGCAGACCGCCCTGTACGATGCCGTTCTCCCGCATTTCTCGGCTCGGGTTGTGCCCGGCGTCGTTTTCAAGGAGGCCTGCTCCTGGCGAGAAGTGGAGGTCGTCGAGGAAAGTGGCACCGTCGAGCGCGCCGAAGTAGTATGCCGCGTTGTGTACAGGGGATGGCAAAGAGAAATCCTGGGCTTCTGCCGGGCCAAGAACGCAGTGCTCGAGGCGACGATCAAGGCTACCCGCCTGCACTTGAACGCTCAAAATACAGTCGATAACCTTGAGGAATATCGAGTAATCGTGGAAAAGACCGGGGGAGAAACCGAAAAAAAGGCCTTCGAGCAGGTATGCGAATATATCCAGAAGTGGACGAATAAGCCATGATCGAAATCAAGACGGCGTCTCGTTTGCATCTCGGCCTGCTGGATACGAACGGCAGCATGGGCCGCCTGTATGGCAGCATCGGGGTTGCAATTGAGCACCCAAACATCGTATTGACCGCTGAACCGGCCGATTCCCTGCTGGTCGAAGGCCTGGAAACCGAGCGAGTGGCCAAATTTGCGCGTCGTTTCCTGGCACATTATCCTATCCAGGGCGGAGCCCGCCTGGTCTTGAAAAACAATATCCCGAATCACGTAGGCCTGGGTTCTGGCACGCAATTGGCCCTGGCGGTCGGCACTGCCCTGGTGAAGCTGGGAGGCTTGAATCTTTCGATTGAAGAGATCGCCTGCGCCGTCGGCCGGGGGGTGCATTCAGGGATTGGGGTCAATACCTTTCAAAAGGGCGGGTTTGTCCTGGATGGCGGGCACCGGATTGAGGGGATAACCTCCTCTCCGGGAGTAAATTCCATCCCGCCGGTCTTGATGCGCCATCCCGTGCCGGCTGAATGGCGCTTTGTGGTCGTTGTGCCGCAAGTGACGGAAGGTTTCAGTGGGGAACGGGAGCAGGCCGCCTTCCGCAACCTGCCGCATTCGCCTGTATCACAGGTGGAGAAGATCAGCCACCTGCTGCTGATGAAGATGCTGCCGGCCCTGGTGGAAAACGATATTGGCCGGTTCGGAGAAGCTCTGACTCAAATTCAGCGCCTGGTCGGCGATAGCTTCGCAGCCGTCCAGGGCGGTCGGTTCAGTAACCGTCTATCAGAGGAAATGATCGATTTTCTGCTCGGCCAGGGAGCCACTGGAGCCGGCCAAAGCTCCTGGGGGCCAACCGTCTATGGGTTGGTCCAGGGGGAAGCCGCTGCCCAAACCCTGGAACTTGCCGCTAAAGAGTACCTGGCAAAACACGGCCCGGGCCAGGTTTTCACCGCGCGGGCCGATAATCACGGGGCACAGATTCATTTTTAACTTTTCCTGTTTAGTGTTTTTTTAAAATCCACTAAACCAGCCGGTCAGGGCAGGTATAGACGTTGAAACGATCGCGGTGGACGTAGCCGACGAGCGTGATCCCCTCCCGCCTGGCAATATCGATTGCCATCGAGCTGGGGCTCGTGCGGGAAATTAAGACGGATGCTCCCATCCTGGCGGCCTTCTGCATCATTTCAGAGCTGATCCTGCCGGTTGTGATCAGCAGGCACTTTTGCACAGTAATGTGGTCGAGCAGGCAGCGCCCGGCAATTTTATCCAAAGTGTTGTGCCGCCCGATATCTTCTGCGCTGGTGATGACCTGTCGTCCGTCGCTTAATACTGAAGTGTGAACTCCGCCCACCTGCCGGTACAATTCCTGCGAGTCAAACAACTTATCCAGAAGCTGGAAGATATCCCGGCTGCTCAATGTAATTCCATCACCTGGCCTGTTGGCCGGCTCAGACGGGTCCGGGATGGTGCTGGTCATTCCGCCCGTGCATCCGGTCGTCCGCCTCCACATCACGGGCTGGCCAACGGTCTTTTGAAGCCAGACGTCCACGTTATCGAAAGTCGGGCAGACTCTCACCGAGGCAATATCCTCACAGGAATCGATGATCTTCTCATTATAAAGAAATCCTACCGCTAAAGACTCCAGGTCGGTAGGAGTGCACATGAACGTAAGCCAGACATTCCCGTTGACGGTCAGGGAAACGTCCTGCTCGACGATCACGCCGGTTTCGACATTATCCCATACATTTGCCCTGAACTGGCGATAGGTGATTGCTTTCGAACCTGTATTCATTGTATACCTTGCCTGATTTGTAAAGCGGTACGAATCAAGTATCCGGCTGACAGCACAGGAATAAAAACAGCGCAGCCGCTGTCAGGTCGGCCGTGGTGCCCGGGTTGAGTGTGTGGCGTTCGTCCCTTAACGCAACGTCCAGCCTGGCAACGGATTCCCGGCCTGCTATGGTTAAAACTCCGCCCAGCCTGAGCGTTTCTGCTGCCCAAGCGGATACTTCTGCTGCCTTTTCCATTCCCCTCTTCCGGGCGATCAACGTATCAGGGACGTGCGCCAGGATGGTCAGGTACGCCTGCACGATCGCTGCGGAGAAATCGCCTGTCAAAGGATATGCTCTTTTTATGGCCGGGTAGCCGGTATGGAAAGTGATCTCGAAGCCCGTCGTGTACTCCCGGGCGATCGAATCCCGCTCCTGCGCCAGGACCATGGCCTGAAAAAGGGTAATTGTTGGTTCTTCGGATACGTCTGCCTGGGAAACGCGCCCCATCCCACCTGCTTGCGCCAGGCGGATGGCTGCAAATGTTTTTTGGGCGTCCTCTACCGTGAGCTCAGCCAGGCCATCGGCCAGGCTCTTGCGCAGTCTATCCAGGTTTACCGGCTCCGCACTGTTCCATCCGGAGGAATTGGGGAGGCGTGAAAGCTCCCTTGCCAGGGGAGTAAACAGCAGCACGATGCCGAGGTTCGTATTGGTTTGCACTATCCGGTGCGTGTCCTGGATTGCGGTCAGGATAGTCTGTCCGAGGCTTTGCCGGCCTGCGCTTTCCATTGCAGGGCCAATGGCCACCGCGCTGAGCAGGAATTCCTCGTAGCGCAGGTCCGTGAAATCGCTTTGGCAGTTCACATTGCCCGGCTTCGGGGCGCTGACCTCCAGCAAGCAGGCTGCCTGCGCAGCCTGGGCAACACTCATCCTCATGCTTACCTTCCACTCTTCTGGCCATCCAGCACACACAGCAAGTGCTCCACAATCAGGTCGGCAATGTTAAAGGGAACAGTCTTGCTCAGCCCACGCCAGCCGGGGATACTGTTGACTTCCAACACAAATACGCGGCCATCCTCCGCCGGCAGCAGGTCAATTCCGGCGTAGTCCGCGCCTACCAGGCGGGCTGCTTGTAGGCTCAGGTCCTTTAACTGTTCCTCAAGCTCGATCGGTTCTACTTCAGCGCCCTGGGCGACGTTGGTTTTCCAGCTATTTCCCCGGCGCTGCATGGCTGCAATCACCCGGTCTCCGACCACAAATGCCCGGTAATCCACCTGCCCGTGGGGAATGAACTCCTGAATGTAAAAGATGTACCTTTCCAGCTCCAGGGCCCGGAAGACCCGGTAAGCCGTATCCTCGTCCGAGACTCGCAGCATACCTTTGCCTTCAGAGCCGAACAGGGGCTTGACAACCACGTCTCCCATTTCCCTGAATGCTGCGAGGGCCTGGTCGAAGTTTTCGGTGATCAGGGTGCGCGGGGTCAGGATCCCCGCATCTCGCAGCAGGAAGTCCGTGTAATATTTATCGACGGTGCGCTCGATGGCGGAGGGCGAATTCAAAATTTTTACACCCAGGTTCTCGAGCCGGTGAAGGGCATCCATCCGAAAGATGATCTGCTCCAGCGAGCCGTTCGGAATGGTCCGCACTATCAACGCCTGGCAATCTTCCAGGCGTTCGCCCTGGACCTCCACCTGTGATCTGCCTCCAATCCAGGCTGCCAGCCCGGTGATTGAAAAATAGACCGGGAGGGCCGCATGACGTGCCAGCGCTTCCTCCAGGGCCAGCACGTGCCAGCCCTCTTGTGAGGACAATATGCCAATTCTCGGGGTCAATTCCTAGCCTCTGAGCAAGGATGTATACAGCAGGGCCGGGTTCACCCTTCCGGCAGTAAAAACGTGACCGCTGGCCAGGTTGTTGAAGGATACCTGGGCCGGGCTGAAGAGCATCGGGTCGATCTTGTAGAAATCGCCGCCATAGCGCTGGAAGATCTCATAAAAGGGAGTGCCGTAGTCGCGCGAGGCCGAGGAAGGCACCTTTTCGACCAGCCCGGCGAGGACCTCATCGCTGGTTCTAACGGTGTAAAAGGCCTGCCCACCGTACAGGACTGCGTCGTTGGTGCGGCCTATGGCGCGCAGATCGTCGGAGGCGATGGTCGCGATTGGGCACAAGCCGTAGCCGGAGCTGACCTGGCGCACATCGAAGCCCAGCTCGATCATCTTATGCAGGCCCGTCTCCACAATGCGGGCAGCAATTTGCACCGAACCCACAATACTTGCGGTCGGGGCGATCAACAGGGTAAGAGCCTGGGTTGGAATTCCGCATTTGCCTGCCACGGTTGCAGCCACGTCCTCCCCGGGCAGTTTACGACCTTCCAGGAGCAGGACGGCGACTTCAGCCTGTTCTTGAAATTCCAATTTTTTGAAGAGTTCCTCGCCGGCATACAGCGCCCGCGCCGGGCCTGAGCCCATTGCAAAGAACTTCTCCCCATTGATGGCCCAGCCGGCGTACTGGCTTGCCATACAGGCAAGATGCGGTTGGCTGACGCTGACGCTGACTGAGGGCAGCCAGAACGAGCTGCCACTGGCAGGATCATTGTATTCAGACCGGCTGAAGCTGACCTGGCCTAGCCCTCCCAGGCAGGCTTCAGCGAACAGGCGCCCTGCTTTCAGGCTGCCCGGCATGTTTACCCCCGCATCGATCAGGGTTGTTCCATTGGAAAGCGTGATGACGTTAATTCCAAGCGCCTCGCTGTCCTCAACCATGCGCCGGGCGATATCTGCAGCTCTAGCGTTCATCCTGAGCATAGACCAAGACTTCTCCTTTCCCCAGGGTATTAAAATCGCCGCTGTAGCGCCGGAAACTGCCAGCAGCCCACCCGGCCTCGACCGGCAGGCCTTGCGAGCGCAGGCTCTTAAAGAGCAGGCTGAGGAAGCCAGGCCGGTAAACGCAGTCATAATGGAAAGTCGCCAGCAGCTCAGGCTGGTGAAAGGTCACAATCGTGCCATATTTCATGCCGGCGCCAGTGCGCGCCCCCAGCTTGCCGAAGACGAGGATCGTGCCGGCCAGCATGAATGCGCCCGCGAAATCGGCCACATTCCCTAACACTACGATCAAGCCGCGGCGCATCAGGGCGCCTGTTTCATTCCCGGCGTTGCCTTCAACAAGGATCAGCCCTCGGTTCATACCGTGACGGCTGCCCCGGTAAGCGCCGCCCAATCCATGGCCCGCGTTGCCGGTAATGTGGATCTTGCCCCCGGTCATTTCAGCGCCAGCCCAATCGCCGGTATCCCCGTGGACGGTGATCTCGCCCCCGCGCATCCCGGCGCCCAGGTGCATCCCGGCGTTTCCGTGGATCACGATCTTCCCCTCGGTCATCCCGGCTCCAATATGCTTGACTCTCCCAAGGTCGCCTTCCAGGGTGATCACAGGCGAGCTGTCATCCATGATGGTGAAGAAGTCACCCAGCGCTCCAGCCTGGTTGCCCAGCAGAGCCGGTAGCCTGGCAATCTCGGAGACCGGTTTGTCCTTGAACTGATCCGGCGTGATCGATTCGGTATCCAGGGGAAAATTGGATCGGAACTTGAGATGTAAAGTGGTCATAAGGCCGGTCCTTCCCGCAGCGCCTGGTGCAGGTGGATTTTGAACTGCCCGAGGTTCCCACCGTAATTTCCGGCGGTAATGCGCCGGATGCCAGGGATACAGGCAGCTCGAATACCGGCGCGGGTGGATTTAACCACGGATTCCTCGTCCAGCCCATCGATCACGATTTCAAGCACGCTGTTTTCCCCTTCCGCGAGCGCTGAGTCAACCGCCCCGCGCAGGGTTGGGCAGTAGGCGTCATTGGTTGAGGCGATCAGGAATTTATACCGGGATTTTACCTTGCTCCCGCTGCGGACGATCCCACCGGGAAAGGGCATGATTGCCCCGCTCACCTTCTTCATCGCCTCGACTGCCCGTTCGGACGCCTCAAGGGTAGCGTCAAGATCGTTTCCTAGAATCAGGAAATTCCCCCCGCCCACTGAGCTCTGGATCCCAAACTTATCTTCGATCAAGAATTCCCCTTCCATGACCGGGATGCGCCAGAACCGCCGCCCGCCGATCAGCTTGCTGCCCTGGTAGCCATCTCCGAAATAGCGCAGTTGCCCGCCGATTTTAAGCTGCTCGTTGGACTTCAGCCCATTGAAGCAGGCTGTGGTCGGACAGGTCATCACGCATTGTCCGATGCGCTCGATCAGCCGTTTGGACAGGTCATCCCTGGAGGGGGTAAATAATAAGACGCTTACCCCAGGCCGCCCATCTGGGGTGTCAGCCAGCTCGCTTTCAATCCCGGCTTCACATTTACATCCAATCACAGACGTGGCAAAGCCGGTCATTGTGACTGCCGCTTGCAAAGCCCATTTGCGGTTCTTAGCGGTGATAATCACCCGCGTCCCCCACATTTTGAAGGCTTCCGCAAAGGTATCTTCTATTTCGACCCCGTTGATAATAAGTCCCATTTCTGTGCCCTGATTCAAAGTTGAATTTCAATAATCTGATCGAACCTGAACCCATAACCGACTGGTTTCAGTGAAACCTGTCAGGTCTATTTAATATCTCGGCACATCACTGCTTCACGCCTTGGCAAATAATGTTCGAGTTGGACCGGGTAGTTTTCAAATTCGACCGTGTAATATGCGTCAAAGTACTTCCGGATCTCTTTCTCGACTTCCAGATCGTATTCCGGGGTTACGTAGAAGGTGCGACCGGATACATCCTCGCGCAAGTGGCCGTCCTCAACCAAAATCTGCCCATCCTTGATGACATAGCGCGGGACGGAGAACATCTTCTCTTTATTGTCGTTCTTATCGTAAATTGTAATGTCCGCATCCGCCCCAACCCCAAGGTGACCCTTCTTCGCCAGTCCCAGCAGGCGCGCCGGCGCTGCCCGGGTGATGATGGCGATCTCGTACAGCGAGTACTCCCGGTCCAGGTCCGGCAGGGTCGTATCGGCCAGGGCTTTCGGATTGACGTGCTGCATGGATTCTTTGCGGTATCCTCGATCCATCAAGAGGCGGATGATACGCGGGTAGTTTGCGAATGAAGCCCCGTTCGGGTGGTCGGTCGTCAATGCGATTCGCCAGGGGTCCTTCACCAACAGGAACCATTCCAGGCCGATGGCCCATTGGGTGGCGTGGACGTGGCTTTTATCCTTGTATTCGATGGGCACGATGCCGCACCCCTCTTCATTCTCAACGTCCACGTTAACCCACTTCCGGCCGGTCACCTGGTAGAGCAGGTAGCCCAGCGGGCCGTCGCCGGTCATAGAAGTTGTATCGCCAAACATGACCTGCCCGACGTCCACGCTCAGATTCGGGTGCGAATTGACGTAATCCGCCAGCTCGACCACCTTCGAATGGAACAGGCCGCCGGGTGTTCCGCCGTAACTGTGGAACTGGATGTGCGTCAGGTGCCCCTGGCGGTCCTCCAGCGCTTTCATTGTTTCCAGGGTGGTTTCCCAGTTTCCGGCAATCCCCAGGTTGTTGCAGTGAATATGGACCCGGTGCGGCAGATTGAGCTCTATGCT
This sequence comes from Anaerolineaceae bacterium, assembly GCA_035543095.1. GTDB lineage: Bacteria > Chloroflexota > Anaerolineae > Anaerolineales > Anaerolineaceae > UBA700. The sequence continues at coordinate 10,074 of DATKKB010000068.1, forward strand.
GGCGTCCGCCAGGCTCTGGATAATCTGGCGAGGAGTCACCTTAAAGCCGGTTACTTCGTCGTCCAGGGTATGGGCATTGCCCAGGGATTTCCACAGCTCCACACCGCCCGGATTCACCAGCTTGATGGAATAGGCCTTGGTCGCATTCAGCAGCCAGGCTGCAAAATTGCGTACAATCTCCTTTTCCCCCGAGGCTATGTGCTGCATGATAAATTCATTGTTTCCCATCAGGGTGTAAAAGCCTTTGTCAACTACCGGCGTATCGTTCAATTCCTCGTGCGCATGCCGCGCCGCCAGGGGCGGCACAGCCGCGTCGAAAGCCGTGGTATACCCCATCGCTGCGTAACGGTAGCCCGTGGTAAACGTGGATGGGATGCTGCCCCCAACGCCAGAGCGGGTGAACTGCGTGCGGGGCAGCACGTCGTTGCGATGATCTTCCGGCCGCATCTTGCGGGCAATATTCACTTTTGGCCCGGCTATATGGCAATGCATATCGATGCCGCCGGGCATCACCACCATGCCCGCTGCGTCGATCGTCGTTCCGCCTGCACCTGCCGCGGCGATCGATCGGTCGTCCACGAAAATGTCCCGCACCTCGCCATTGATGCCGTTGATGGGATCGTATACCTCGCCGTTGATGATCCTGATCATGATTTCAGCTCCTTAACGCGGGTATGCAAGCGGCTCAGCAGCTCCTCATCCGAGGGGAAGGGCAGATCTAATATTTTATCCATGTGCAGCGGCACATTATCCATTCGGTAAACCGTGCCTTCCGCCCCAATGCCGGCCGTGGCGGCGATGAATGCCACCTGAGCCCGGCGGGTTGTCTCGCTCTCGTGCGTGTCAATAGCAATCATGGGGACTTCGGCCGCCCGCTTCCTGGCCGTTGCCGGCAGCGAGGCGATTGGGTCAGAAGCCACGCTCATGATCAGGTCAGCCTCGTCCCGGCTGAGCACGTCCACGATCGTAAATTCGCCCGGATTGAACCGTGGATACCCTTTGCTGAAATTGACCCCAAACGGGAAGCCGGTCTGCCAAGCCAGGACGTTATCGATCCCGGTAACATTCCCGTGCCCGCGCATCGGCATGAGCGCAAACTTGTTGGTTCGGTTCAGGTCGCGCACCAACATAAAAGCAGCCGTGGTATTCAAATGCTTGCCCCGGCTCTGGGTAAGCCCCTGACCGATAAAGATGATTCCAAAGTGGGATTTTTTCATGCGGATTGCCAGGTCGGTAAGCTGTTCCAGGGTTACTCCAGTTTCAGCCAGGCTGGCCTCCTCGATCTTATTTCCGAGGATCAAACCGCGCAGCGCCCACAGCAATTCGAAATCTTTGCCGGGTTTCGGCGTGATCAGGATGTCGGCGGCGCGCGAGCTGGGAGTCGGGCGCACGTCGATCAGCACAACTGTGCGATCCTTCCGGCCGTTCGGGATGAACATTCCCTTCGGGGTGACGGCGTAGCGTGTCATGTGGCGCGGGTGCGATTCGGCCGGGTTCGAGCCCCAGTAAATTAACAAATCGGCCCGATTCTTTACTTCCCCCAGGGTGCAGGTGGGCTCGCCAACGCCCTGGACCGCCATCCCCGACGGACCGTGGCAGACTGAAGTGCAGCAGTCGAGGTTGCCGCCAATCGTCTCTGAAAGAGCGATGGCCTGGCGCTGGGCCTCACACGAGGTGCTGCTCAACCCATAAATAATTGGATAGTGGGCCTGGGAAAGCAGGCTGGCGGCGTAATCGATGCCGGCCTCCAGGCTCACGGCATGGCCGTTGATGCGGGCCGCCGGCAAGTCTGAAGGCTGGCCGTGGCTCAGAAACCAGGCTTTTCCCAAAACACAGGCGTTCTTTGCTTGCGTGATGCGTCCATCTTCGACGGTGACAGCAATATCGTCGCAAACACATCCGCAAAAGGCGCAAACAGCATGTTCAAAAACCATTAGGGACTCCTTTACCATCCAATCAATCAAGCTGGGATAGGTTCTACTTCAATCTCAAATCCCTTCGTATCGGGCATTCCGGAAAGCTGCGTGTCGCCGCCGACTAACTGGTTGGCGGCCGGGCCAAACGCCAGGAATGCAATTCCTGCCGGCAGGTCTCCGGACCGGCACGTTACAGTGGCTGACCCAAAGCGCGTTTTCAGCCTGACCGCATCTTTGTCATGCAGCCCAAATCGTTCCATATCGATTGGGCTGAGCAAGATCACCGTCGTCGCTGTTTGATATTCTTCCAGCTCTTTACCGGTTGAAATGCCAGCTCCCTGGCGGGTAGAACGCCCGGTAATGAGGGTCAATTTGCCTTCAGGCATAAATCACTCCTTGAATCCTCTTGGACTTATCTATCAGGCCGGCCAGACAGCTTTCGCGATCTTTCCCTTCTGCCAGCAAGGTGCAAATGGGCGTCCCGCGTACCAGGCGCTCGCCCGGGTGGGGAATATCCCTGATCCCCCGTTCGTGCCAGGCTAGCGTGTCCGGTGCAGTTGCATCCTGGTGGGCATAAAGGATCGCTTTTCCATAAGAGGATCGATCATCCAACTTCGTTTCCAATTCGAAATCTGGCAGTTCGCCGGTTAATACGGCCTGCACGTGCAGCTTGAACACCGGCAGTCCGTAGGCCCACTCAATCAATTCCATGGATGCTGAGTAGCGCGGGTTGACCTCGGTTAAAAATATTTGGCTGTCATGCAGGATGAAATCCACAGTGTTTAAGCCGACCAGCGCGTATTCCTGCGTGAGATAAGCGGCAAGCTTTCGCGCTTGCCCGAGCAGAACCCGGCGATCTGCTTCTTCCCGGGTAGTTCCAATTGGTAGTAGATTTCCACAATACAGGAAACCGCCAGCGTTAAATTCGCTGCCGCCGATCAGTTGTTCGGTCATGCCAATCATAACACAACTGCTCCCATTGGCGACAAAAGAAAACGAGCACGGCCTGCCCGGCACGTATTCTTGGAGCATGTAGGCCTGGCCAGGCAATTTCTTTCGCTTCCAATAGGCAACGCCGTGTCCCCCGCCGCTTAAAACTGGCTTGATCAGCCAGCTTCGAGCGGGATCAAAAAAGCTGCCTTTGCCTGGGAAAACCGTTTCAGGAACGGAGTAGCCCGCTCGCGCCAGGACAGGGATTAATGTCTGCCAGTGGCGGATGCGTCTGATTACACCGGACGGATTGCCGAGCACAAGATAGCGCTGACTAAATTTATCGATCAGCCGCGGGTGATTTTCCAGGTTGGAGGTATAGGCAACTGCTTCAAAAGTCAATCCCTGGCTGGCCTTGTAAAGTGACCCGGCGCTGAAAGGGAGGTGGAATTCTCGCTGGAGGGCATGGCATTCGGCGATCGCCTCGAGATCCAGGTCGCCGAAAGCGTCCAGGGCAATTACTTGATAACCACTATGTACCGCGGATTCGGCCATGGCCCGCACACTGATCCCAACAAGCAGTATTTTCATAGAGGTATTATGGTCAATCGGGTTTTTTATAATTGATCATTCTTGTCGCATTCGAATTAACGCTTTTGAGGGGTTGTCAAGAAACGAAGCTTCTTGAACAACCCCCAAAGAGCACAAGATGAGAGTCCGTCAAACAAGATACTTACGTTTTAAATCATCGGAGCTTGAAATATACAAATGATCGAATATGGTCCCTTTCGCTCCTCGGATTTCCATTACATCAACCAAATCCTTGGATTTGCCTGAGGCAAGTCCATCCGCCATAATTGCAGCGCCCTGGGCGGCTTCTTTGGCTACGCTGGCAAAACCTTCCACCCGCCGTACAGGGCCAAATACGGACAGCCTTCGGGTGAGCTCGGCTCGAATCTTGTCTGTACGGCAAAGCCTGCCAGAAATTAAGATCTCACGCGGATGGGTTACCACTGCTAATTCTGAAGCGACGTCCTTGACCACGCCTTCCAACAAGGCTTCCCAGGCGATTTTGGCCTGCCCATCCCTTTCGGCCAGGTCTGCAAATTCCTGAGGTGAAAGCTCCGGATGGCCAGAAATGTAGGAAGCTCCGCCGCTGAAAAGGAGCGTCTTTGGAAATTTACCCAGTAAATACGCCAGTTCTGCATCCATTCCACCCAGCGAGTAGTAACCCGGGCCGCCGATGGTCCCTCCAATACCGTCTACAACCTTGCCTTTATCTACCGCCATGACGGCCGTGTATGCTCCTCCGACTTCAGCAAACACAAATGAAGTCTCACTGACCGGGATGTTAAAATGTCGCGCCTGATCGAAAATGCCAAGCGCTACGCAGCACAACTTGTCAGCAGTGCCCATATCAACTTTATTGACTTTGCGATGCTCTGGTACAGTGGGCAGGTGAATCACCCCGGGGATGAATATCAAGGGTAATTTGCTACCCTTCATCAATGGAATCATCTGGCCCATCCCACCCAGAACAGAAATCTCGGCTCTTTCGCGTTCATCGACCAGGGTGAAAAGAAATCTCTCGTTATCTCCAAATTGTTCAATCGGCACGAGCGGCAAGCCGTAACCGGAGGGGGCCGCAATCAGGTCAACAGGTCCGGCAGAGACCAGAATATCGACCAGTTTTTGGGGATCGGCTGCAAACTCGGCTGTCGGTAATGTAGTATCCAGGAATACCCGGCCGTCATCCAGACCGCAAATATCGAAACTAACCGTACCAGGATCGATTCCAATGGTCCGGGGCATGATTTTCGTCTAGCCTCCTTTTTTAATAAAATTCAATAGCGTCTTTAATTTACTTTAAAATGCGGAGAGCCCTCCGCATTTTAAAGTAAAAAGAAACAAAATCCAATATCCAGCTTCAGACCAATTCTTTGGCTATTTTATAAACACCTTCTGTATCCAAAACCAGGTCATTCCGATCGAACAGCCTGGCAACACAGGCTTTATGCACTTTCATCTTGGGATTGCCGATTGCCAGTGCTCCCAGGACAAATTTGCCCTCGTGTTCGGCAAAGTCGTCGGATGGCTTGATGCCTTCAATGCCTAAGGGCTCGGTCAGGTTGAAATCGAGCAGCCATTTCAGACCGGGTTTCACCGCCCAAAGCGAATGTGGGAAGAGCTGCAGCCCGGCTGGTCCTGCTGCGATGGCGATCTCGGCTTTGTTTATAGATTCTTCCAGCTCGCCGGCGTTAACCAGGTCGTCGACCTTCAGGCTGCCGGCGCCGGTTTTATCGCTTTTCGCAAATGCTTCGGCGGCATTTTTGGCGCTGTTCAGCGTCCTTTGCGCCAGCTCCGGGTTGTACCGCTTGCCGAGCAGATCCTGCGGAATTGAGCAAAGCTGCACGTTGCAGCCCTCGCCTGCCAATAACGTGGCTGCCCGCAGCCCCACCGGGCCTGGGCCTACGACCACCGCAGCCTTGCCTTGCAGAGAGTCCTGGCGGGCTAATTTTGCAATTGCAGTGGAGGCCGTCGTATTGCAGCCGTTTGAGTCGAGCATGAGCGAAATCTTAAACGGGCCAAAAAAGGTTCTCTTGGCTTCCGCAAGGATTTGTTCTCCGGTTTCTACGTCCGAACCGCCGATCCAGACGGCGAGGGTCCTCAGGTCGGGAATCCCGCGTGTAAAGACTGCGCTCAACACCAGCGAGCGCACATCTTCAGCCGTAACGCCGGCGTAACTCAGGATTTCGTCTGCGCCCGCATCATGCGCTACGATGCAGTCGAATGTGCTGGCAAATTTATCGCTGTCCAATTGGATAAGTAACTTTTTCATCGCTGCCCTCCCGTTTTGTTTGTTCCTCTCGATAGGATTTTAGCGGCGGCCGCGCTTTGAGACCAGAAGCTCACTTCTCGCCGAGCAAGGAGATCCTCAGCACTTCCGGGTTTGATTTGCCGGCGCGGAAAGTTCGACCGCTGTTCAAGTTGCTCATGGCCACCTGGGATGGACAGAAAACCAACGGATCCATGTTATAGAAGCTGCCATAGCGTTCATAAATCTGATAGAAAGGTGTGCCAAAGGTAGGCGAAGCATTCGAGGGGATTCGTCCAATTAACGCTTCTATTTCAGAGTCATCAGCGCGCACGGTATAGTGTACGCGGGCACCGTACAACACGCAGTCATTCGATAATGCGCTGGCCAGGTCTTCGTCGGTCGCTACGGGGGCGATCGGGCAGGTGCCAAAGCCATGCAGTACTTTCCGGACATCAAAACCTAAATAAAGCATCTTGTGCATGCCTGTGGCAACGGCTCGCGCCGAGAGCTGGACGGAACCGCCCAGGCAGGAAGCCGGAGCGATGATGAGGGTCAGGCTAGAAGGATCGACCTGGCATTTCCTGGCGATATATTCGGCCACCGCGGGGTCGGGCATCTGCCGGCCCTCCAGGATGATCACGGCCGTATCGGCCGTGTCGGCGTAATCCAGTTTCTTGAACACCGGCTCCACCCTCGCCAACGCCCTGGCCGGCCCGGAGCCAATCGCAAAGAAATCGCTCAGCCGGATTCCCCAGCCGGCATATTGGGAAGCCATACAGCCAATTTCGGGATTATCCACTGCGATGCTGACGCCCGGCAGCCAGAAATCCCCAAAATCCAGGGGCAGGAAATTTACTTCCCCCATTCCTCCCAGGCTGATATTGGCCGTGTACTTGCCCGCCAGCAGGCCGCCCGCGGCGTGAAGCCCGATATCGATGACCTGAGCGCCGTTGGAAAGGCGGGCAACATTGATTCCTAACCGCTCGGCCTGGGCGACCATTGAATTGACAATATCATTCGCTTGCTTGTTGATACTGATCATATTCTTTCACCTGATCGCTTTTAGGAATGACAGAATGGTGATGTTTTATGCTTTGAAATGGAAACGGATGTGTGATAGATTAGCAGGCGCACCCCGCTTGCTCAACGGGATGCGCCTTGCTAATCAGACTAAAACCATAGGGGGTGGCGTTAGACAGCCACGTTCCATTCGCACAGGCCCTTCTCGCCAGCGTCGATACCCTTTGTCAAAGGTGTATTGCGCTTGAGCAGGGTGGTGGTAGCGCAGTCCTTGCAGGTTCTGGCCGGCGAAGCCGGTGTTCCAGGATCAAGGGCGATGATATTGGTCATGAGAGTCGCTGTGACACACTCGGTGGTCAGGAAGCATGGGTAATCAGCCAGGCTCATCAGGGCCGCAAAGCGCTGCGTGATGGCGCAGGCCGGGTAAGTGTAACGCTGCGGGTTCGTGATGACCTGATTCCCGGTGACCGGTGTAAGATCGACCGGAATACCCTTGAGCGTCGCGCCGCCGCCTTTCGGCTTGATCTCGAGGATGCTCTCGCCGCGCTTGAGGATATCGATGAAGTCTGCGTTATGCAGCTCGTCGGCCTCGCCGCGGGATGGATTCATGACCGCATAGTTGTGGAAGCGCTTGTTGAACAAGTCGATGATCATGGGTACGGTGAAGGCATCCATCCAGAGGATATAGGCCACCGCGCAGGCGCCCGCGCCAGTAGCTACGCTCAACACGTCCCACTGGCTCTTGTAAGCGTCCATTGCCAGGCCCTTGCGCAGCGTGTTCTCGTAAACCTTGGTGACGGCATCATAGATGGCGAAGACCATGTCATCCTTGAACATATTGAAGGTTGCGGGGCCAAGATGATGGCCGACATCCCCTACGCAGTACGCCGGGACGGTGACAATGTTGGCGGGATGGACTTTGGCTTTAAGAGCGGCATCAACATAAGGCGCGATGCGGTCCTTGTACTGGCTCATGTATTTGGCAGTATCGAATGAGCTGTGAGGACCGTGCCCGCCCAGGTTGTGGGTGTTCATCAAGTGAGTCTGGGCTTTAGTCGGCTCGCGGTAAATGAACTGCAGCATGTCAACTTCGGCTTTTTCGGCTTCACTCAGGGTCTTGCCGGATTGTAACGCAGCTCGGAAAGCTCCGCCCAGGCCGTAAGAGGTGTTCATGCCCCACGACTTGGAAGACAGGATTGTGCGCTTATGATCGACCGGGATGTCCATCTTGCGCAAAATCCTGTTCACCACGTTGGAGGTTGATCCGACGGAGAAGGCAAAATCGACGACGCAGGTCAGGCCATACATACCTCCGTAGCGGGCAACAGCTTCTCGGCCGATCAGCGCTCGTTGGGCATAAATTTCGTCGATGAACTTCCACATCGATTTCTTGAATTCTGGGTCGGCATCGTAGAGCAGCTCCAGAATGGGTGGGGTCTGGTAGTGCTCGACAAACGGATCATCCTCTGGCCGGATTGTGCCATTCACGGAAATCTTGGTGAGGATGTCGTAGTGAGCGTTCACTGATTGGACATGCAGGTCAAGCACTTCCTTTGATTGGCCTGCTCCCACAGTCATCTTGTTGACAGCGTCAACATATGGCTTGGCGTCAGTGAATACAAACGAACCACCCCGCTTTTTCCCAATGACCGCCAGGTCAGCGTCAGCTGCGCCCGCAGCCTCTTCAATCATCTTTGTGTACAGTACCTTATCTGCCATTTCACAATCTCCTAAATATGAAAAGAAAGGATTTGTTGGATAGTCGTACTAAGCTAATTAGCGAAATTTACTGGTGGTTCCACCTCCTTTCAAATCATACCTGACGGGAACATGATTTGGTTTTTGTTATTATTCTCTAGCTCCAATCAAACAGGGACGGCACCACTAAATCTAATTCATCAGGGTTAAACCCAATGAATACCTGCCGGTTAACTGCGATAACCGGCCGCTCAAATTGACCAGATAGATCTTCCATTATCTTCAGTGCGATTGGATTGAGGGATACATCAAGATCTTCGAAGGCTACCCCTTTACGCTCGAAATATTCTTGCGCTTGCTTGCCTTCAGAAGAGACGGGCGTTCTATATAGGGTTATATCGACGGCAGGCACACATCTACAAGGCACGGTGATTGACCTCTTTCAAATAATAAAAGTCAACCCCTATTGCTTTTTTTGAAAAGAAACGATTAAGGTTGGCCTTCGTAATTCAAGCCTTCCAGCAAAACTGTCTGGCCGCGACGCGAAACTTCAAGAGAAAGTTAATCTTCCTTGTTCGCCATAACAATATAAATTTAAATAATCTTGGTGATCGATGCTTAAGTATATTACAAAATTAAAAGCCGTTTGTCAAGCCTTATTGTGTTATGGTTTCTTTAACATTGTCACTAAAATAACAGACGAAAATCACATAAATAGCCAAATTTATCGGCATATTTATATATCGGCTCTTCACCTGAGACAGCCACTTAATGAAACTATAGCTTGAACTAAAGAAGGTAAAGTGTCATAATCATTGTAGCTGATTGTTGCATGAGCAGGTTTGGCCCCCAAACGACGATTCCAAGAAAAATTTTTCCAGATTGAAAGGAGGTTTTCCGATGAAAGGCAATGAAAAAATTGTCGCAACTTTGAATTTGCTTTTAGCAGATGAGCTGACTGCTGTCAGCCAATATATGGTCCATTCCGAGATGTGCGACAACTGGGGTTATGCCCGGCTGCACAAGGCTGTCGAAGGCAGGGCAATGGATGAAATGCGGCATGCTGAAAAGCTGATCGGCCGAATTATCTTCCTGGAAGGAAGCCCCGTCGTTAGCAAGATCCATCCCATGCACATCGGGGCTACAGTGGAAGAACAATTCATTCACGACCACGAGGCTGAGGCTGGGGCTGTGGCTAACTACAATGCCGCTATCAAAGAAGCTGGCGATCTAGGCGATAATGGCACCCGGGATCTGCTCACTTCAATTTTAAAGGAAGAAGAAGTGCATATTGACTGGCTCGAGGCCCAGCAAGACCAGATTGCCCAGATGGGAATTCAGGTCTACCTCTCGATTCAGGCGAAGGAATAGCGGTCTATTCCTGACAGGTAAATCAAATTCTTAGATAACACGAGCTTGCAGTCTTGCCGGCTTGTGTCTGTATGTTGTTGATTAATATTGTTCTTCATCCTTTTATTCTTTGACCAACCGTCGTAAATGTAACCCATGAAATATGGAGTTTTGCACTCTGCGGGTTACTCGTTGATTGCGCTGATGGCTTCTTCAGATATCAGAAACAGCGGATCTGCAATTCGTTCAAGAGATTTGGCTAACTGGGCTTGATAGTTTGGATCAAAAAAGCTTTTTTCAAAAGTTTCCATATCGGGAAAATAGGCTTCTGTCATATATCGAAAGGGTAGCTCATCTCTCTTCCACGTGCTTTTGATGATGTAGAAATCGCTTTTGATAACACCAGGCATAGACATGTTTTCCTTTTGGTGATCTGTTGTTCGCCATTTGAGGAATTC
>DATKKB010000069.1:0-3902 GCA_035543095.1 Anaerolineaceae bacterium
CCGGATGGGCAGGCATGTATCCTGCCTCATCCGGACCCTCAGGGTGCATTTGGATCAGGCTTTTCTGACTCCCTGCCCGGCAAGCTCATGGTGGCCATTGCCACCGTTTGCGCCATTTCCCTTAACCTTTTGGGGCAAGGCCTGCGGCACGTGCTTCACCGGAAGTGCTCCAGTCTGAGCACTTGCCACAGAGGCGCTTCGTTCCTGGCGTAAAATTTCCTCATCCAATTTGAACTGAGCCACAATTTGCTGCAACGTCTGGGCCATCTCCGCCAGGGATTGGGCCGAGGCGGTCACTTCTTCCACCTGAGCGCTCATCTCTTCCGTGCTGGCGCTCACTTCTTCCACTGCGGCGCTGTTTTCTTCACTCACACTGGCGATCGATTCTACCGCCGATGTGACTTCGCTCGAATTGGCCGCCATCTCCTCGGCCGAGGCGGTGTTCTCCTCGACGACTGCAGACACCGAGTCCATCGCGTTGACCAGCTCGTTTGAGGAAACACTGATGTGTTGGGCAGCCGCAGCGATTTCTTCCACCTGGCGGTTGACAAGCTCAACCGCTTGGAGGATGTCTTTCAATGCCTCATCGGATTCGTTGGCGCTCTGCACGCCATTCTCTACTTCCTTTGCGCTTTCGTTCATCGCGCCTACAGCTTCCGCTACCGTTTGCTGGATCGCTTTGATCAATGCGCCGATTTCCTTCGTCGCCGAGCTGGAGCGTTCGGCCAGCTTGCGCACCTCGTCCGCTACCACTGCGAAGCCCTTGCCATGTTCACCGGCGCGAGCCGCCTCGATAGCTGCATTGAGCGCCAGCAGGTTGGTTTGCGAAGCAATATCGTCGATCGTCTCCACGATGGCGCCGATCTGGCCCGAACGGCTGCCCATTTCCTGCACCTTCTCTACCGAGAGCCCCACTTTGGCTTTGATAGCCTGCATGCCTTTGATGGTCTCCTTGACCGTATTGGCCCCTTCTCGGGTCGTGTCGGCAGCCTGGGAGGCGCCGTCGGCGATGGTCTGAGCGTTGGCTGCAACCTGCTGAATGGCGGAGGTGATCTGGGTGGTGGTCGCCGAAGCCTTGGCGACTGCATTCGATTGTTCCTGGGCGCCCTTGGCAACCCCATCGATGGCGTGACCCATCTGCTCGACGGAGCCAGCCGTCTTACTGATCGAAGTGGTCTGCTGGGTGATGCCCTGGGCAACCTGCTGGACGGTCGTGGAAATCTGGCCGGTTGCCTGAGCAGCCTGTTCGGATGCCAGCGCCAGTCCTTTCGAGGTCCCCTGCAGGTTGTTCGCATTGTCTGCCACCCTGCCCAGTTGTTCGACCAACGAGCGCCGCATTTGGTCTAGCGATTGGCCGGTTTCTTGTAGGTGGGCAATCATGGCATTGAAGGAGTTGGCAAGGTCACCCATTTCATCTTTTGATTGATACGTGAGGGGTTCAGTCTGGACCCGGAACTTGACGGTCAGATCGCCGGAAGCCATGGCGTCGGCTGCCGTAGCGTAGTTGACCAGGTCTTTCTTATCGATTTCATCGGCCTTGCCAGCCAGGAGTTTGGCAGGTTTAGCCAAAGACTGGGATATGACCAGTCCCAGGCCCACAGCTAACAGCATGCCAATGATCATCACGCCGATTAAGACCCTGGTCGAATTCTCAAAGGCCAAAGCGCCCTGGTTTTCATCAGTTGTAGCTTGATCCTTATTAATCGTGATTAATTTAAAAAGTTCGTCGCCAACGGCTTTACGCATGGTTGCAGCGTCTCCGCTATCGAGCAACATCGCCAGGGCAGCTTTTGTGTCTCCACTATCGACCGTGCCTTTGATCTTGTCAACCGCTGCCTGGTAGCCGGCCCAGTCCTGGTCGAACTGTTTTACTAATGCCGTTTCTTGTGGATCCAATTGGCCGGCCCGAAAGAGGTCCATTTGTGCAGTGGCATTCTGGATGTCCGCCGCAAGCGCAGTGCGGGTCGCCTGTTGCTGGTCGGGCAGGAGAATATACTTATAAACATCTCCGCGCGCCTGGTACATGTAGGCATAAGCAAGATCAAGCTGGTCGATGGGTTTGAGGCTATTGTTGTACATCGACACCAGATTATTATCGATGCTCTGCATGTTGACGTAACCCACCACGGCTACGATGGCAATGATGAGGCCAACGATCATAAAGCTCCCGGTCAGTTTGACGCTAATTTTGAGGTTTTTTATTACGTTCATTGGTTCCTTCTCTTTTCTATATTTTCTATATCCTGGTACCCTCCTCTTTGAGGGGGGTGACGATAAAAAGCAGCGCACCTGAGCGCTTAAGTAGCCTAATTTATTTTTAGAAATGGGAATTTTCCAAAGAAATATGCATTCTCCATTCTTGAAAGTTGTAAAATAAATCAAAATACTAAACAATTATTGTTTGTGTAACTTTATGTTTAAGTCAACCTTGATGCAATAAGTTACATATAAAATAGAGATTAATAATCTATTAAAAAGATTGGTTTTGAGGATGACTATTCCATAAGCCAAAGATTGGCCGGGAAATTGGAAATATTCGGGAAGGAAAAGTGCCAAAGAATCCAGACGCATTTAAGCTTCGTAGCAGACGTTGAATATATTGATAGATGCCGTTATAATAGTCAATAATTTGATGCGGGCGTCGCCAAGTGGTAAGGCATCAGCCTTCCAAGCTGATATTCGCGGGTCCGAATCCCGTCGCCCGCTCTTTTAATTTATTGATTACCGGACACAATTTTTCTCCAAGAGGTTAAAGGAGGCCGGGATAGGCAAAAGTTCATTCAAGAAGTGATCCAAGAGGGCCAAGCCGAGGCGGAACACACTCCAATCGCAGCGGTCGGAGCGGTGAATGACTTTGATCCAATTATCTCGGATGGCGATATAGCCTAAGTAGACGATCCACAAGTAAGCCAGGCACGCGGCGATCATCAAATTACTCAGGCGCTGCGGATCAGACAGATGGCTCTTATTGAGGAAGAAACCACGGCTTTTCTCGTCAGAGAAGAAGGTTTCGATTTGGAAGCGTTTTTTGTAGCCAGCCACGGCTTCATCGGGCAATTCGAAATTGGTCACCAGATAGATCGGGTGAATAAAGCCGCATTCCCATCTGGCGATCACCATGACCGGCCCATAGCCCTCTTTGGTAAACCAGACTTGCGGAATGCAGATTTGGTCGCCTACTCGGAGGAAGAGATCTTCGAAAGCGAACAACCGCCCATCTTCGTAGAGTTGGGTATTCTTGGCTGCCCGGCACACGTAGTGCCAGCCTTTGGTTTGCAGGGCCGCTTGAAGCTCAATCCCATCGAATTCACCGTCGCCCAGAAACACCATCTGGCAGTCTGGGGGCAGAATGGCCTGCAATTGGGTGAGTAAATCCAGATGAACCCTCTCCGACAGATGTCCTTTACGCCCTTTGACCACCAGCCAGGTGATCGGCAAGGCTCGTTTTCCATATATCAGGCTGATCATCAGGGTAATGCACTCATGCCCAACTTCACTGCCATCGATAACAAACACCAACTCGCGGATCGCCGCCAGATGTGCCAACAACTCCCGCACGAAAGGCAGGTAAAATCCTTCGTACTCGACCCGCTCATTCTGCACCCAACGACTGTAGCGTTTGATCCGACTGTCGGCTTTGGCCAGATCCGGCGTTTTGCGAGCAATGGCTGGCAATTGACAACTCCGCGCCAAAACAATCCCAGACACCATTGCAGCCAGGGTGGTCAGCTTGCGAGAAAGATCGCCTTTCGGCTCAATAGGAAAGAGTTGTTTCATTGCCAATCTGATGGTACGATATACGCGACGATTGTCCATGGGTTCACTCCTGTTCTTCCTTGGTCGGAAAAAACTTAGTGTACCCCATTCGACAATCGTCATTTGTTAAAGTGTCCGGTAATCAA
>DATKKB010000070.1:0-2759 GCA_035543095.1 Anaerolineaceae bacterium
TTGGCTGTACTTGACTTCGGGCAGTTGCAGGAGGACAATGGACATGGCAAGCTCTCCGGTTACTCTGGCGGTCTAGGCAACTACCATAGTACCGCGAGCTTGCTCTTTTTTCAAAACCTACCAGCTTTGGGACAGATACAAGGACGAGGACCAGAAAACCAGGCGCCCCATCCGTAAGATGGGGCGCCTGCTCACGAACTACAATATGGTGTTCAATCAGCCACCCGGCACAATCCTGCCGCCTGGCCCGATCCTGGGCGCAGTTGTACTGGTGCGGGTGATGGTGAAACTTGTCCCATTCGCAGATAAAGGTGAGGTCTGGGTGAGCGCCTGGCCTGCTCCGTTGTCCATGGTGATGGGTTGTCCGCCGGCCTGCGCGATGCTACGCGTCTGGCCGTTCTCTACGGTCGTAGCGTTCGTGAATGAGACCGTTCCAAAGTTATCCAGAGGCAGGATTGTCCTTCGCCCGACAGAAGGCGCTTCTTCGACCCACTCCGCCGAGGAGAGGACGGATTTGTAGCTCAGATTCTTTTTCCACAATTGGTCATTGGTCGAATCGCTAATCACAATTTGCCACGTCCCGTCGGATTGCTGCGTGATCGTGACACTCACCGTATCTCCTGCATTCACCGTGAGCGGCAAATCTTGCGATGCCTGAGGGAGCGTCTCCCACCAGGCCGAGTAGGTTACCTGACCAGATTGGACTACCGCCTGTGTTCCTGCCTGGATCAGGTCATCCGAAGTGACTCCCCCGATACCAACCCAGGTAGCATCGATGCCATCCGTACCACTGCTGACATTCGGGACAGTCCAGGTGCCCGCCACGGCAGTAAAAGTGCCTTTATCAGCGGCATAGCCAGACCAGTTCCGCGACTGCGACTGGCCCGGCGTGGTTGAAGCTTCAGGGGTAACAGCTGGTGAGGAGGTAGGCGCTGCATTCGGCGTGCCGGACGGGTTTTGCATGGTGCGGGAATTCGGATGTTGGTCGCTCTGCACTTTCCAGGCGCCGCTTTGAAGAACCAGAGTATAGACATTGGTATCGGTCTCCTGCAGCGTGCTGCCATCTGAGAAAGTCGTGCTCCATGTTTCGACCGTTGTGGCCTGCGCAGTTTTCGAATCCAATAATGCGATTGGCCCCCAACTCACGTTGACGAGTTGGATAGCGGTCACACCTGACCTCTGCAGGTCATTCAGACCCTGGACTGACTGCAGGAAAAAGGTGATCGTCGCCGTATCCTTCATGAGGGCAGGATTTTTCGTGGCGAGGGCTTGCACCTGCTCCTGATTGGCCTTCTGGATTACGTTCTTGATCGCCTCCACCGTAGCGGCGGATGGGGTGTCGCCTCTGATGGGTACTCCATTTGCAGCGGATGCCGGCGCTCCGGCTGTTGCGCTCATCGTTGTTGGATTAGAAGCCACCGGCGTATTCGCGGTGGTTGGCGATACGGCATTCGTCGCTGTCACTTCAGACGGGCTCACAGTTGGAGCCCCGGACGCGCATGCTGCAAGAGCGACTACGGACAGCATCACGATTATTTGAAAACCGAAACCCCGATTTCTTTTAAACATTTTCAGTTCCTTTTCTCTATATTGTTATCATAATCAAATAACTTCCGAAAGTCACTCTACATAACTTGACAGATCACTTTACATCCTGTCGGGCGTCATGAATAAGAATGAGCCGCACGAATATAACCTCCGTGCGGCTCATGAACAAGGGATAAAACTTCGCAATGCTCAGACTTCTCGGGAGCTGCGCATAAAGGCCCGCACCAGTAAGAATAGCCCCAGGAGGATGATCGCCACCGGCCAGAGGGCGTTCGCGATCTGCAGCCGCCCCAGAGTTGAGGCGAAAATTCCGAACAAGACCAGGCTGCTGAACAGGTTCCACAGGCCGCCAGTGACCGCGCCCTGCCGGCGGTCCAGCAGCCCATAAAGAATCAGGCCCACCCCCACGAAACCGGGGATCAGCGTCCAACTATAGGCCCAGCTTTCCCAGTTATTGGTCAGGTTCTGGTAGTAGAGCATCCCACCGATGCCGGTAACGATGCTGCCCGGGATCAGCAGTGCCGGCCTCCAGGCCAGCAGCGCAGCCAGAAAAAACAGGCCGCCCAAACCGATGATCAGCCAGGGCCAGGAATTGCGCCCGTAGGCAAAATCCCTCAAGGCCGGGGATAGTTCGATCGCCAGGAACCAGGCTCCGATCACGATCAAAAATAAGGCTGCCACCAACCTTCCGCGGTTGTATTCCATGTTCTTCTTCTCCATCTGCTGTCCAGACAGCGAATTTCCTCTTCTTAGTTTACGTGAAATTTCGGAAAAAGTTTCAACCAGTTTGCGAAGTGTTATCTCCCCGATCCGCCAAAACTGTACCTTGAATTTTTTCTCTTCCTGGCTATTATATTCACATCTATATAGTCCAGAATTGCACTCCCACAACAGCCTGGATGCTGGAACCATTACCCGGAACAGGTGCAAAATGAAAGAATTATTGGAAAGCGCCGCCCGGCGCTCGATCGACTACCTGGATGGACTGGATCACCGCAGCGTTGCCCCCGACCCGGCAGCCGTAGCCGCCCTGAACGATCTGTACGAACCGCTCCCCGAAGGGCCTTCTTCACCAGAGGAAGTCCTCCAGCTCCTGGACCAGTCCGTTTCTCCGGCAACGATGGGAATGGCTGGCCGGCGGTTCTTTGGCTTCGTCATCGGCGGCTCGCTGCCCGCCAGCCTGGCCGCCAACTGGCTGGCCGGTGCCTGGG
>DATKKB010000071.1:0-7939 GCA_035543095.1 Anaerolineaceae bacterium
GCGATCGGGCCGATAGGGGCAACCTACGTTGTAAACGCGGATGGCAGCCAATTACTCATGAAAACGGATAACGCCAGCTCGGATGCCCTGGTTGAAGTTTGGGATATCCCTGCTGGCAGGCGGCTCATTCAATTTCATATCTCAGATTCGGGATTCGGCATCGCATTCGGCCCGGATGGGAGGGGGATTGTTACTTTCACGGGAAACAACAACACTCTCAATCTTATCCGTTGGTGGGACCCAACCACAGGCCAGGAACTCAAGGAAATAGACGCGCAAAATGGTGTTTTGTATGGAATGGTTTTCGCCCCTGATGGCAAATATTTGCTTTCCTGGGGCGAGGATCAAACCCTGAAGATCCACGAAACTGCCACCGGCAGGCTGGTGCGCACCTTGAGCCCGGCTGCTCAAATTAACTCCGTCATGGTCAGTCCCGACAGCCTCACGATTGCGGTCAGTCTTTCGACGTCCCAAACCATCCTGTATTCGTTTGAGGATGGGCACGAGCTGGTGACCCTCCCCGGTACGTCGATTGATTTCTTGCCGGATCGTCCGGTTGTCCTGAATATAAGCTCCGGGGATTCAACGGTTTATGCCTTCCTGATGGATAATAATGACCTTGTCCGTCTGGCCTGCGAGCGGTTAAAAAATATAACTTCATCGAATAGCATTGCGCCGTCTAAGCTAAAGATATGCCAGGATTAAAGTAGATTTTAACCGCGAATGGGGTGAATCCAGGCGAATAGCCACGAATATTCGTGGTTATTCGCCTGGATTCACCCCATTCGCGGTTAAGTTTCTCCCTTCCAGAATCAAGATTTATGGTAAAATCCTCCCGCTATCTATCGTAAGCGGCGGCAAAGCCTGTGCCGCCCGGCCGCTCCAGGCGCCAGGGCCAATCGCTCTTCCTGCGGGGAATAAGAAAGACTGACAGCCGTTCTGCAAGAGGGTCGGAACCGAAGTTCTCATACAAGTGGACAGTGAAGACAAAATCTCAGAATGCCTCAACCTGTTCTCCGGGTTGGAGGGCATGTTTGACAATCAGGAGAGTACCTGTACCGGCCTCTCGCCGGCAAGTGCCGGGTGACCAAGGCCTGCGTAGCAGTTGCCATGGGAATTTCTGCGGCCTATCAAATCCTGGAGCAATCGAAAGATCCTTACTCGTTCAAAGCCACTCGTTTACTCTCCTAAACTTAACGTGATGAAGCCGAAAGTGAAAACGATTGTCTCTTGGAAGAACTCTAGCGATACTCGACTGGCACTATGGCGGCCAGATTGACAAGCAGGTGATGGACAGAAAAGGAACTGATCAATTATCCTCTATTCTGATTGAGTTGAAAAATAGGGGATGAAAGAATAAACGATGCGAGAAACCCCGATTCATGGGGCGAGGAGTTTCTAGCCAGGCTGTGGGCGGTTTAATCAAAAATCGGGACTCAAATCGCAATCATTCGATCGGGTGGAGATAAGCCGGAGCGGCCTGTAGTACGAGCCGCCCGACCAGCTGACAGTTGAGCCATTGCTCGGAGTGAGATAATTATTAATTGCATTACGAGGCGAATCCTCGCAAATGAAATTAAAAACGGAACTACTCAACCACACTAATTCGGACTATTGTTTAATTCCTGTTCCTAAAAAAGGCAGGCCAATGTTCTGTCCTGCCTTTGGTTGTTCTTACGACCAGATTGACTCCATCCTCCACACATCCAACGATTTGAGCTTTGTTTCACCCTGGATGGCGAACAGGTCCAGGCCCAGGCTGTCGAGGCGGGTGGGGTAAACCCGGGTTGCCAGACAGGTGTGCTGGTTGGCGAAGACCTCCAGCACGGAGCGGTCCAGGAAAACGCGCAGCCTCAGGGCTCCATCTGCATCCAGGCTCAGCGGCGCCTGGCAGGGCTCCCGGTCGACCTCGGGGTTCAGGCTGGATTGGTCCCGCTCTACGACCAGGCTATCCCGGGCGCAGTCGTAGACCAGGCGGTTCTGCTCCTGCCCGTCCGGGGAGGCCAAAAGCCCCAGTCCAAATTCGGCCGACGGGCCGGGCTCGAAGACCGCTTCGATCTCCAGGCAGTCGCCCCGGAGCCCGCCCGGCAGGCCGGCGAAATCCGGCCCCAGGTCCAGGCCCTCAAAATGCCAATGCTCGCGCCGCAGCGATTTCAATTCCTCGACCGGCTCGATCCGCATTTTTCCACCCGGCAGCAGGGAAAGCGCCAGCGGCAGCGACATGACCCCGGCCCAGCCGGCTTGCCGGTAGGCGCCGGGCCGGCGGCTTTCCTTCAGCCAGCCCCACATCAACACCCGCCCATCCCGTGCGCACATCACTTGGGGGGCATAGAAGGAATTTCCGTGGACCAGGATAGAGGAACCGGATGGCTCGAAGCCGCTCCCGACTTCCTCCCCGACGTAATACACCGGGTATAAAAGCTCACCTGGGTCAGTTTGGACCGAAAACAAAAGCACGGACTGGCCGTCCAGCTTGAAGAAGTTCGGACATTCCCACATGGCCCCGGTCCAGAATGGCTTTCGCTGGGCCTCATCCCCTGCCATTAAAATTCCGAGATAATCCCAGTGCACCAGGTCGTCCGAGCGGTAGCGCAGGATGGCTCCTCCCCGCCCGGCGATTTTGGAACCGATCACCATCTGCCAGCGCCCATCCTCGCGCCACACGAAAGGATCCCGGAACTGGCCCTGGGCCTGCTCCCTCAGATCGGGCGGCGGGGCAGGGATGACCGGGTTGGCGGGATGCTTTTCCCAATGCAGCAGGTCGTCCGGGCTGGCAGCCAGGCACACTCCCTGCTGCCCCTGCGGATCCATACCGGTGTAAATGAGGGTGGGCACGCCGTGATTGTCCACAGCGCAGCCCGACCAGATCCCCCCTTCGTCCGGCCCGCCCGGGGTCGGCTCCAGGGCTACCGGCAGGCGCTGCCAGTGCACCAAGTCCTGGCTGGCGGCGTGGCCCCAGTGGATGGTGCCGTGAAAGGGGCCGTTGGGATTGTACTGGTAGAAAAGGTGGTACTGGCCCTTCCACTGGATCAGGCCGTTAGGATCATTCATCCAGTTCTTCTCGGGCAGAAAATGGTAAGCTGGACGGTGCTGATCCGGCAGGCGTGTTCTGGCTTGATTTTCCAATGACGCATTTTCCATTAATTTTTTACCTTTTGTTGTGGATGGAACCAACTATTGAATTGAGGCCGGTTCGAGCGGATATACTTCCAGCGATTTGAGCAGGATCTGCCCGCCATCTGTAAAAAGCTCCAGCCCCACACTCTGGTCGGAGGGGAAAATCTGGTCGGTTATCACAACAGCTCCATCATTTCCAAACACTTCAACCGAGGAAGAATCTACAAAGATGCGCAGGCGAACGGCTTCAGCCACGGGATCCATTTGGGCGGTGTGGATGCCCTGGAAAGCGGGGTTGAAGGCCACCTGTCCCGAATGGCTGCGGTCCACGAACAGGGTGCGGCTTTTAGTGTTGTAGCCGATAACGGTGGTTTCGTCCTTCCCGGTGCGCAGGCGGAACCCGAACCGGTCTGCGGTGCTGGTGGCGTTAACCTGAAATTCGGCCGCAATTTCCAATGTCTCGCCCGTGACTCCGTTCAGCAAATTGGCACCCGGGGAAATGGTCTGGTTTTGCCAGCTCGTGGGCTGGCCCCGCAGGTGCTGCAGCTCGGTCAAAGGCTGCTGCACCAGGCGTATGCCCTGGGGCGTGGTTGCCAGCGCCAGCTGGCGCGGCAGGGTGAGGGCGCCGCGCCAGCCGGGGGTTGGAATCTGCTGGGCATAGGTCCAGTTGTTCATCCAGGCGGCCCAAATGCGGCGGTTGCCTGGGACATCATTCCAGGACTGGGCAGCATAGAAGTCTGCCCCACGATCTGCCCACAGGATGATGTTCTTCGGATTCTCACTGGTGAACGTGTTTCCGTCGAAGCTACCGATAAAATATTGGATCCCGCTCCCGCCGGCCGGCGCGCCGCTGCCGACGCCCACGGAAAGGACCCAGCGGGTGGCTGGGCCTCCGTCCAACGGC
This sequence comes from Anaerolineaceae bacterium, assembly GCA_035543095.1. Lineage (GTDB taxonomy): Bacteria > Chloroflexota > Anaerolineae > Anaerolineales > Anaerolineaceae > UBA700. The sequence continues at coordinate 4,022 of DATKKB010000071.1, forward strand.
AGCTCGAACAGGTCCGGGGTTTCCCAAACCCCGGCGGTGGAGCCGTAGCCGAACCCGAAACCGCCGGATGAAGTCCAGTTCTTCAAATCGGGCGAGGTGTAAAACAGGATGACGCTGCCGGCTGCCAGCAACATGAACCAATGCCCACCTCCGCCGGCCTGGCTGTACCAGAAGACCTTGGGGTCGCGGAAGTTTTTCAAGTTGTTGGGCGCCTTCAGGACGGGATTGCCGGCGTACTTGCTCCAGGTTCGGCCTTTATCGGTGCTATAAGCCAGGCTCTGGCGCTGGGCACCCTGCTGCTCGTGGGTGAAGATGGCAACCATGGCGTTGGCGCCAAAGCCGGCGGTGTTGTTTTTATCCACGACCGCGCTGCCGGAGAAGATATTCCCGAGGCTGTCCGGAGAAAGCACCACCGGCAGGCGCTGCCAGTTCACCAGGTCGGTGCTGATGGCGTGGCCCCAATGCATGGGCCCCCACACGGTGGCGTCCGGGTTGTATTGGTAGAACAGGTGGTATTCCCCGTCCAGGTAAACCAGGCCGTTGGGGTCGTTCATCCAATCCTGGGCAGGCGTGAAATGAAAAGCAGGGCGGAATGGCTCGGTGGCTAACTGCGTTTGAACAGTGGCTTGCCCGCCGCAGGATTGCAGGACTAGGCTGAAGGTAGACAAAGTGATCAATAAGAAAATCAGTGCATAAAGAGGGCAGCGTTGGGATATTCTTTGATCCATTTCCGCATCCCCGACCTGAAGGTCTCAGGTTTTCAGCAGGCCAACCGCGTCGACGATCAGCTTAGCGGCAGCCTCAACATCCCACTTGCCGGTGTTGATCACCAGGTGGTAGTGGCTCGAGTCCGACCAGTTCAGGCCGTAGAAATGTTTCACGTAGTACCCGGAGGCCTTATCCTTGCGGCTGATCTGTCTTTGGGCCTCCTGGGGACTCAGGTTTTCCTGTTCCTGGACGCGCTGCGCCCTTACATCCAGCGGGGCTTCGATCCGAACGTGGAGCACGCCGGGCGTTTGCTGCAAGACAGCCTGGCCTGCTCGGCCTACAATGACCACATTTCCAACCTGGCTGGCTGCCAGGATGGTCTGGCTGACGATTAATACTCCCCGGTTTTCATTTACATTTTCCACGACTCGAATTTGTGCGCCTGTAGTCCCGCGCTGCCAGGTGGAAGATTGAGTTACGGCAGGCGCTTCGCCCGGCGGAGTGGTCAATAAAGAGATCAACTGGTTTAGGATGGTAGGCGCCTTGTAATTAGACTCGCTATAGTCTACAACTTCATCTTCCGATAGGCCAATTCTTGAGGCCAGGTGCGCCATCAGGGCTCTATCGAATAAACGGTAGCCCAGGATCTCGCAGGTCCGGGCGGCTATTTCATTCCCGAGGCTGCCATACTGGCGAGAAATGGTGATGACAGACATAAGTGCCTCCTTTTTTATTCTTTTAATCCGGTGGTGGCGATGCTGCGCACAAATGCTCCCTGGAAGGCCATGAAAAGCACCAACACGGGGATGGTAATCATGGTGGTGTAGGCCATGACCTGGCCCCACTGGACGTTTTGCTGGAAGAAGTACTGCAAACCGACCATCACCGGGCGGATATCTTCGCTTTGAACGGTCATGATCGGCCACAGGAAGGAGTTCCAGGTGCCCAGGAAAGTCAGAATCGCTACCGTAGCAATTACCGGACCTGAGTTGGGCACGATCACGTGGCGGTAGATCTGGAACTTGCTGGCGCCATCAATCGTGGCGGCCTCGTCCAGCTCTTTGGGAATGTCCAGGAAAAACTGGTAGAACAGGAAGATTGAACCTGCCCCGGCGATAAAGGGAACGATCTGCACCTGGTAGGTATTCAGCCAGCCCTGAGCAAAAGCAATGCCATTATCAAAGGTTAAATTAGGCAGCTTGCTCACCATCAGCAGCAAGGGGATGGCGATCGTCTCAAATGGCACGATCAGCAGGGCGATGATCACGGTCAGGATCGCCATGCGAGCCTTCCAGCGCAAACGCGCCAGGGCATAAGCCGCCAGGCTGTTAACCAGAATCGAGAGGACGATCATAACGGCTGACATCCCGATCGAATTGAGCAAAAAGCGCGGGAACTTGCTGTTTTCGAAGACGGAAACGTAATTGCTCAACGAGAGATCGCCCACAGGCAGAAAAGCTCGGAGCGACCGCAAATCGCTAAAGATCTGGATATTGGTGGGTTTGAAGGACGACACGATCATAAACACCAGCGGGAAAATGAAAATTCCCGTCAGCAGGATGAGCATGGCATACTGCCCAACTGCTGTTAAAGACTTGCGCAGCTTCCAGGTACTGGTGGGCGTGTAAGGTTTGGACCGAGAATTTAATTGAGCTGACATTTCAGGCCTCCCCGCGTAAAAGCCGGCGTTGGATCAAATTGATTGCCAGGATGATCAAGAAGAAGGTGACTGCAATCGCTGAGGCGTATGCAATATTCTGCTCACGGAACCCTTCGCGCACCATCATGAAGGTTACCGTGGTGGTCGAGTCGCTGGGACCGCCATTGGTCATCACAAAGACCTGGGTGAACAATTGGAAAGCAGCAATGGTGATGGTAACAATAATGTAGACGGTAGTGTTGCGTAAACCAGGCCAGGTCACATACCGGAATTTTTGCCAGGTGTTGGCGCCGTCGATGCTGGCAGCCTCGTACAATTGGGCTGGAATACCTTGCAAGCCGGCCAGAAAGAGCATCATCTGCATCCCGGCGCCCTGCCAGACCGACATGATAATAATGGCGGCCATTGCGGTAGAAGGATCCCCCAGCCAATTGATGGGTTGAATGGCACCCAAGGATATTGTGCTGAGGAAGGAATTGATCATGCCATTGTTATAGTCGTACAGGAATCTCCACACGATCGAGACGACCACCATGGAGGTAACCACCGGGGCGAAGAACATGGTGCGAAAGAAATTCCGCCCCCGCAGGTTCAGGTTGACCAGCAGGGCCAGCAGCAGGCCGATGGCGCTCTGGACAGGAATGACTACCAGGGCAAATAAGACGTTGTTGGTGAGCGAGCGGAAAAAGGAGGGGTCGCCAGCCAGAATAACGTATTCCTTACCTCCCAAAGTGACCGTAAACCATTCCGTCAGGCCGAAATACTGTGGATATTTCGTTTCATCTCGAGTAAAATCGCGGCTGCGAGGGAACTGCAGTTTGCCGTTGGCATCGAGTTGGGGCTGCCCTGTCTGGCTGTCCACGATTGGGTCGAGAGTCAGGATGGAAAATCCTAACATGCGAGTGTAGTTGCGCGTTCCTACGAACTGGGTTGGGTTCGGCGAAATCAGGCGCTGGTCGGTAAAGCTGTAGGTGACCCCGGCAAAGAATGGCCCAATCAGAAATATCAATAAAAGCAGAAAGGCTGGTGCACCCAGCAGGAGCCCGGAGAGCAGGTCCTGGTTGTCGCGGGGCTTGTTGGGTTTCTGGAGCCCGCCGCTGCGATTGAGAGCGATCGATCTGGTAGACATAAGCACCTCCTGCTAAAAAAACGGATTTCTTGAAGGGGCGGGATGGGATTATCATCCCGCCCCCTATCATTTACCATAAACCGTCTGGTTTTACTTGAAGCCGTAGTTGTTGTGATCCTTAATGTCCTGGTTGATCTTGTCCACTGCATCGTCCAGGGCGTTCTGCACATCGTTGCCATCGCGGATCTTCAAGGTGGCCTGTTCGAAGGCGCTGGAGATGATCAGGTAGCCAGGGGTGGGCGGGCGCACAACGGCGTAGGCCTTGGCCATATCGTAGAAGATCCGGTAGGGCCCGCCCGTTTTGTAATTGTCGGTCAGGGCGGCGGCGTCCTGTGTGGTGGGGATCAGGCCAGTGGCTTTGGACATAGCAGCGATATTCTTGGCTTGCATCAGGAAGTTGATGAACTGCCAGGCGCCATCG
>DATKKB010000072.1:0-2761 GCA_035543095.1 Anaerolineaceae bacterium
ATGCCAGGCATATCCCAGGGCCAGATAATTCACCCCTTGCGAGGCTTGCAAATCTTTGACATGCTCGTCATTATGGCTGGCAATGATCTCCTCGAAAGATTTTCGGGCTTCCACGAACCGCCCCATGTGCAGCCGGGCGCCTGTAGACATCAACCCGGCGAACAGCGGCGGGCTGTCCTGGTTTTGTAAAAACAGATCGCGTATCTCATCATATGTATATTGAACTTTTTCAAGCCGGTCTTCTACCACGTACAGAGACTGCAACCCGTAAAGGATCTCCGCACGCTGCGCGGGCGTCCCCACCTGGTCGCACAGCAACAGCGCGCGATTTAGCGCCTGCCCTAGCTCGGGAGCGGTCCATCCTTTGGTAATACGGTAGAGCGGAATGATGGCGAACAACAAAGCCAGTTCCTGGATGTCGCGTTTGGTTCCGATAGGGATTTGCTGGAGGAGCTCTAGACCTCGTTTTAGCAAAGCAATTGCCACTTCGTTTGCATATACGCTTGAGGCAGCCACCCCGGCCCGGTTGTAATAGGGTATGGCGTTTTCAGGTATGCCAGCCCGGTCGTAATGAACGGCAATCTGGCCAAAGACCGGTTCCAGGTCGGCAACGAAAAGCGCTTCTACTGCCTGGGCGATTCTCCGGTGCAGCAAACGGCGCTGGGGCGCGCTTACTTCTGTGTAGGTCACTTCGCGCAGTTTTTCATGGGTAAATTCATAGGCGTTGGCCGCCTGCTCTCTAATGATCCGTTTCTGCCAGAGTTCATCCAAGGCCTGCACCAGGCTGTCCTCCTCTTCGTGCCCGGCTTGCACCAGCAGGTCGATATTAAACGGCTGGCCATAGACCGCCCCGATTTCTGCGACGCGGCGTGCGGTTTTCGAAAGCTGCGCCAGCCGCTGGAGGATCACGGCTTGCATTCGGGGTGGAAGGACGGCCGGCTGAAAAGCTTCAGCTGGGTTCATTTCGTCTTCTTTCGGCTGATCTCGGAACCCGGCGCGGATCAGTTCAATGACGAATAAGGGATTGCCTTCCGTCTCGTGATATAGCCGCATCGCGGTCAGGAGATCCAGCTCTTTTCCGGCCGTCTGCCCGGCAAGTTTGGCCGTTTCGGATGCATCCATGGGCTGGAGTTCAATCTCGGTGACGCTCTCAGAGGCGTGGAGCTGTTGGATCAGGCGGGTCAACGCCGGATGAGTTTCCTCGCTGCGCAAGGTGCCCAGGACCAGCAGCGGTGAGCGGGGATCAAAACGCAAGAGAAAGTGCACCCACTCGATCGTTTCATAATCGCACCACTGCAGATCATCTACGAAAAGTAGGGTGGGACGTTTAGGGAGAAGAATGGCTTGCGCCAGGGCTTCAAAGAAATGTTGTCGTTGACCGTACTCACTGATTGGTTCCGGTTTTGAAAGAGTGGGGATGGTTAATCGTAATTCCGGCAGGAGACGAGAGACCTCTATCAGCCAAATGGGCTCAAGAGAGGTAATGCTGGACTGAAATTGGGCGTCGCGCAGCCATTCTGCAACCGGCGCCAGGGTCAACTGCCCTTCGACGCCGTAGGCGTGAGCCTTGGCGGTTACAAATCCTTGTTGATCTGCCCAGAGCACCATCTCTTCCGCCAACCGGGATTTGCCAATCCCAGCCTCGCCGGTGATGATGACCATTCCGGCAGCGCCTTTGGCTGCCCGCTGCCAGCTTCCGCGTAGCCTCTGCCATTCGGCCTGCCGGCCGATAAAATTTTGGAATTGGAGCGAGCCGGCGTTTTTTTGTCCTTCATCTCCAACCATTTCTGTCTGCCGGATTTGCTCATAAGCTTGCTGAAGATTCGGACCAGGGAGGATGCCAAGCTCACGTTCCAATGTTTTTCGCGCGGTCTGATAGACCAGCACTGCGCCAGCGATATCACGGTTTAATCGGTGGAGGTGCAGTAATTGGATATAAAGGTTCTCATCCAGTGGATTCAGACGAAGCAAGCTCTGGCCGGTATGGATGGCCGCGGAATAATCACGGCGCTGTTCCTGAAGGAGGATGAGTTTCTGAAGCGCCAAGGCAATCATCGCCTGGATCCGCTCGCGCTCAGGAGTGATCCATTCGTCGTAACACCCGGGGAGCAGAGTCCCTTGAAAGACTTGCGCCACCTGTTCTAACGCATAGCGCTGTAAATCAAGGTTCTGCTGTTTTTCGGCGGCCATCGCCTGGTCAAGGGCTTGCTCCAGCAAGACAACATCCAAGGTTTGGTCGCCGTCCAGCCGCCAACCAATGCTATTGGCATCGCTGATTAAAAAGCGATCCGCATCTGGCATTGCCTGTCGAAGCTGGTAAATTAACTGGCGTAAGTTATTCCGTGCTCCGGATTCGCTCGAATCAGGCCATAACAGGTAAGCGAGACGCCGGCGTGGCTGGGGAATATCGTGGTGGATGAGCAAAAAGGCCAGAATGGACTGCAGGCGGGCTGTACTAAAATTTCCAACCGGCTGGCCGTTATAGGTAACGTGAAAATCACCCAAAAGTTGGACGGCAAGCTTCGCAGCCATCGAGCATCTCTTTCTTTTTATGCGTGGCCTACGTAATGCGACCGGCTTTTCCGAACAAAGGCACCTCGAAAAAAAAATCTCCTCCAATAAACGGTTTGTTTGGCAGGGTAAAACTTCACTGGATGTCGTTTATCGGGTGTAAGGTCGCATAATTTCGTACTACCCGAAGTCTTTTAATTTCGTACCTTAACAATCTCGAAAAATCGTACCCCCTCTCTCGCTCCAAATC
>DATKKB010000073.1:0-73280 GCA_035543095.1 Anaerolineaceae bacterium
TGAGCGGTTTCTTAAACTTCGTCAGGCGTGGTCCCGTGAATTTCTGCAGGCGATCAAAAGGAGCAATGTTGGCCGCGATTGTAAAATCGTTCAGGCTTAAGCTCCCGTAGCTGATCGCCAGGTTCTTGATGTTGGTCGCCTGGGCCGGCAGAACCGTATCATCGGGCGTCAGGAACACGCTCCCCGAATACCCATCGGCGATGTTGATCGCCAGGGCTGGATCGAGAGAGGCGGTTTTAAAATTTAATGTATAGGGCGACTTGAGCTTTTGACCCCACCTATCAGCCAGGTCTGAGCTGATCGTAAGAGCATATTCGGTGTTGCCATCAAAAGTGCCGGAAAGGTAAAGATCCGTCCCCTCCTGGCTCTGATTGGCGCTGAAATTGTCGACGGGCGGATCAAAAGAAAAATAGCTGTCTAGGCTGCCCGAGCTGGGCAAAGGTGATGTGAAAAAGAAATGGAGTGAGCCAAAACCGTTGGTCACCCGCAGCAGGCTGCCGGCGCCAGGATCCATCCCCGCGACGGCCATGGGAGCTACGGTTGTCAGCTTATCGGTAAAATCAGTTCCAAGCGGAGTACCCCCGCTGGATTGGGCCTTGCCGGAAAGAGATAATGTGTAAATGGAGGCGCGACCCAGGAGATTATCCGGCTTAAAAGTCATGACAGTCGCCGGATCGTTCCAGGTGATCTTACCGGCAACCGGCTGGCCGTCCGGCCCTGTGAAAGTGAAATTCTGGCTGAAACTGGCCGGATCCATGGCCTGGTCAAAGGTCAGCACGATCGGATCATCCAGGAAGACCCGGCTTTTATCGGCCGGCTGGACCTGGGTCAAAGACGGCAGGCGCGTCGTAAAAGACCAATCCGGTAAAGGCATAGCAGCCCAGCCAATACCATCAGCGCTCATCAAATCCTTATTCAGGTGGACCGTATATTTCACACCGCCGGCCAGGCCGGGATTGGGATAGAAGATATAGGTGCTGGTATTCAGCCACTCGCTGCGGCCGCGGCCTGGCGGGTCAAGCGTAAAGGCCGCCGGAGTCTGGGAAGAGTTCCCGCCAAGAGGAACGATGGCCCGGTTGAAGGTCGCCACGATTGCGTCGTTTGGGCCGACCGAATTCGCATCCGGCAGGGGCAGGCGTTCGACTGCCGCAAATCCGGCGGCGGTCCGGTAAGCCAGCTCGACCGGCGAATTAAGCGCCAGCCCATTGGCAGCGCGCGCTTTGGTCGAGATCGTGACTGTCAGGGGAGTATCCTTTGGCAATGGCTGGTCTGGCGTAAAACTGACCGAATAATCATTCAACCACTTAAAGCTGCCCGCAATCGGAGGCTGGGCCTGCAGGGCAGCCTCGACCGAACCTTTTTCCATGGCCTGGTTGAAGTAAAAAATAAAGGGCTGTTTCAGGCCGATCTCACTATCAGGCAAGGGAGCTGATTCCACCAGGGCGGCCGGCAAATTGGCCGGAACCGGTGTGGGCTGCGGCGGCAGTGTGGGTGTCGCCCCACTGGTCGGCTGGGGGACCGCAGTTACAGTCGGCACGCCCGGTAAGGTGGCGTTGCACGCCAGCCCGGTCAGCAGGACGATCAGGGCAAGGGCTGCTATGAGCCGGAAGCCCTGGCTGCTGGGGTGAGAAGAATGATTTATCATAATGTAAATTAAGCCCGGTTCGAGCCCCTTAACCTGGGATCCAGGGCATCGCGCAGCGCATCACCGATCAGGTTGAAAGACAGCACCGTCACCATGATAGCCAGGCCTGGAAAGAAAACCAGGTGGGGAGCGTTAAAAACGCTTTCGGCCTCGGAACCCAGCATCAGGCCCCATTCTGGGGTCGGCGGCTGGGCGCCAAGGCCAAGGAAGCTCAGGGCCGCAGCATTCAAGATGGCCGAGGCAATTCCCAGCGTCCCCTGCACGATCAACGGCGTCAGGGCATTGGGAAGGATGCGGTTGAAAATGAGATGGAGATTGGATGCGCCCAGGGCACGCGATGCGTCCACGTATTCAAGATTCTTGACTGACAGAACGCTGCCGCGCACGACGCGGGCATAGATCGGAATAGAGACGATGCCGATGGCTAATAAGGCGTTATACAATCCTGGGCCTAAAACGGACACGATCGCAATTGCCAGCAGCAGGCTTGGGAACGCCATCAGGATATCCATGGTGCGCATCAAGAGCGTATCGAGCCAACCGCCAAAGAACCCGCTGATCGCACCGATAAATCCGCCCACGATAATTGCGAAGGATATGGTGATAATGCCGATCTGTAGGGATACCCGTGATCCATAGACTACCCTTGAGAAAAGATCACGGTTGTTGCTGTCGATCCCCATCAGGTGTTCAGGTTGATCAGCCGGGCAGCCTAGCAGGTGAACGCAAGGCGCGCTGCGGCGGGTCACATTGTCGAGCGGAAGGGTCGGATCAAAAGGAGCGATAATCGGCGCAAAAACGGCGCAAATCAACAGGATCGTGAATAAGGTCAGGCCGATTTGGGCTGAGCGGTGGTGAACGAAACGGCGCAAGGCCTCAAGTGCTGGAGACTGGCGAGCAAGGATAGGCTCATTTGTTGTGACAGGAATATCAATATTCATAAAGAATTATTCCAACCGAATGCGGGGATCGAAGTATGCATAAGAAAGATCAACGATCAGATTTGTCAGGACAAAGATGAAAGCAATGACCACCGTGAAACCCTGCACGACCGGATAATCCCTTGAAAGAATGGCACTCACCAGGGCCGTGCCCATGCCCGGTAGGGTAAACACGGTTTCGGTGAGCACGGCGCCCGATAATAATGCGCCCGTTTCAAGGCCAATTACGGTAACGATGGGAATGAGGGCGTTCCGCAGGGCATGCTTGCGAATTACCAGAGAAGCCACCAGCCCTTTGGCGCGGGCCGTGCGGATGTAATCCAGTCCGAGCACCTCCAGCAGGCTTGAGCGGGTCATGCGGGCTATCGTCGCCATGGGGATGGTCCCTACCGCGAAAGAGGGCAGGATCAAATGCCAGAGGGCGTCTTTCAGGATAGTAAAATTACCGGTCAGCAAGCTGTTGAGAATGACCGAATTTGAAAGGAAATTAACCACAAAGCGCGCCAGGCCGGTGAGATTTTCCATGTGCCAGACGGTCGCCAGAGGCGCCAGGGATAATCCGGGCGTTAACCGGCCCGAAGGGGGAATGTAGAGTGGTGTTCCCTTAAAGACCAACGAAAAAACATACGCCAGCATTAAGCCCAGCCAGAAGACCGGCATCGAAACCCCAATATTGGCCAGAACCATGGTGGCGGTATCGATGATCGTATTTCGATTTAAAGCTGAAATAATACCAAGGAAAATTCCCGTTATTGTAGAAAAAAGCATGGCTCCGATCGTCAATTCAAAAGTCATCGGCAGGCGTTCGGACACGTAATCCATGACCGGGCGGTGGTACTGGATCGAATCGCCAAAATTACCCTGGACGACTTGGCCTAAATAACGAAAAAACTGGATAAATATATTGTCATTCAGGCCATAACGTTCCCGGAACTCAGCGCATTGAGCCTGGGTGGCTTTTTCACCCATCATGGCAACGCAGGGATCGCTAGGAATTGCGCGCGCAATTACAAACGTCACCAGCATGATGCCGATCAAAACAGGCACAATTAATAAAAGGCGGCGGGTGATAAATTGGAGCATGATTACCTTATCATTGTAATCAAAAAGGGAAACAGCTTACACCTGCAATTTTGTGATGTTTAGCAGGGTGGGGCACAACAGAACTCGCCTGTTGTGCCCCACCAAATCAATTAAACGGTTAATTCTTTTTTGATTGTATCATGAGTGTGCTCAATTCGACACAGAAAGGCCCTGAAATGCGTGGTTCTTCCGGCTGGGTTGAACAAACTCACGGAGTGGGTGTAGGAACTGGTGGATTCAATTCACCCAACCAGCCAGCGAAGTATTCGAACACTCCCGTATTGCCCTTGTGATTGGGATTCTTGGCATCCCACATGGCAGCGTAGGTGGCGAATACATCCGCCGCAGAGAATGCAGTTCCATCCGACCACTTCACGCCCTGGCGCAAGTGGAAAGTATATTGGGTGGCGTCTGTATTTACGTCGTAACTGCTCGCTAGAGCCGGTTCCGTGTCAGTCGTGCCATATTTGAATCTAAGCAACGGTTCATTCAGAACCAGGCAGGCATTGATGGTCTCGCCATCGGTTTCATCGCCGCACCACAGGCTGATCGGCTCGCCTGATTGCAGCCACACCAGCTGTCCGGAATCGGTCTGCATGAAGGGGAAGTTCTGGTTGTAAACGCTCAGCACAACATTCTTCACGCTGGCTTTAAAGGCATCGGCCTGAGCGCCATGGGCAACCGGGACCATCGGCACATGCTGCAATAGGAGCTGGTTGACCGTGTCATAGGCTTTCTGGCGGACGGCAGGATCGGCAGTTGTCGCACCTTGTTTGATCGCAGCCGTGATATCAGGATAGGGCGTGCCAAAAATCTTGCTGGTTGCGCCGAAGTGATAATCAAACCAGTCGGTGGTATCAGGATAATCTTCAGTCCAGCCCAGCAAGAAGAAGGTCAGGTTGCCTTTGCCGGAATTACCAATCAAGGTTCCAGATTCCTGTACATCCAGCTTGACCTTGACGCCGATTTGGGCCAATTGCGCCTGGACGTCCTGGGCAATCTGGTCCGGATTCGGTGCGTATGGGCGAGCCGCGGTCCGGTATGAGAACGGAATTTCCTTGCTGAAGTCGAAGCCGGCATCCGTCAGCATCTGCTTGGCCTTGGCCGGATCGTAGGTGACGCCAGCCAGACCATCCGTGTAACCAGGTTTTAGACCCGGATATAGGAATTGATCTGCCACAGATGAGCTTGGTGAGAAGAAATTTTTGACAATCCGCTGCTTATCGATCGCCATCGCAAAAGCCTGGCGCACCTTCTCGTTATCGAACGGCGGTTTCGTGTTGTTCATCCCGAAATACAGGGTATCGATGGGAGACAAGGGGAATAAACTCAGCGTCTTGTCATTTTTGACAGTATTCATATCATCCACGCCAACATACTCGATCGCATCCACATTGCCGGATTGGAGCTCAAGCAGACGTTGTGCAGACTTGGCAGACCACTTGAAGATCAGGGTCTTGAGCGAGACAGCGCCGCCCCACCAATTGGGATTTGGAACAAATGTAATATGATCTCCCCTCACCCATTCCTTGACCATAAAAGGGCCAGTTCCAACAGGCGTAGCACCCATTTTAGCGGAATCGCCGCCAGTTGAATCAAGCAAAGCCTTTTGTTGGATTTCAAAGGTTGCGAAGGCAGCCTGGACAGGAAAAGCCGGATTCGGGTTGCAGAAGGTAACAACGAACGTGTTTGCATCCGGCGCTTCGATCGATTTAGTAGCTCCACCATAATTGCAGTCCGGGGCAGCCAATTTCAACGGGTAGCTTACTGCCGGAACGGGTGGTGTGGTTGGTTGAGGCGGTGTTGTCGGTTGAGGTGGTGTGGTAGGTTGAGGTGGTGTGGTTGGGGCAGTTGTCGCAGCCGGTTGGCACGCAGCCAGGACCATGCTCACCATCAAAAGCGCAGCAAAAAGCATGTAAAACTTGGTATGTTTCACGATCTCCTCCTTTGGGAAATTAGACGAAAATCAGTGTTGGGCGTAAACACCTCATTGAAAATCGCTGGGGATCACCTCCTTATTCTTTTAAATTTTTCCTGATTAAATGATTATACGGTAATAATCACCATTGTCAATCATGCTTCTACCAGGATTTTAAGATATACTCGAGCCATCATGGAACTCCGAGCGCTCGTAAAACTGGATGCCGACCTTTCACAACGATTCAGGTTGGATTCTTCACAGGCGTTTCTAAAAAAAATAGCAGCTTTCCTGGCCCATTCGGGCGATTCCTGGTTTTGGGCCATCGGCCTGGGGGCTTTATGGCTCTTCAAGCAGGGCGATTGGCATACGAAATCTGCGTTAATGCTGACCGCCGTGGTTGGCCTGGCGCTGGCTGTGTTCGCGATTAAATTTTCGATCCGGCGCCGCCGGCCGGAAGGCGAATGGGGCGCAATTTACCGCAACACCGACCCGCATTCGTTCCCCTCGGGCCACGCTGCCAGGGCATTCATGTTGGCGACGCTCGCTCTGATCACCGGACCGGCCTGGTTTGGAGCGGCCTTGCTGGTCTGGGCTCCGCTGGTGAGCCTGGCGCGGGTGGCAATGGGCGTGCATTATTTATCGGATGTCATTGCCGGAATGATCGTCGGCCTGGCAGCGGGGTTGTTCATGGCCTGGATCAGCCCTGCTTTATTCGCCTGGTTTCCATTTCTATTTTGAAAAAATTACGGATTTTTAGCCGCAAGCTACGTACGGCCAAAAATCCGTAATTTTTTCAAAGACCCCTCATTTATTTGTATCTAACCCGCACAGGCGCCAGCGCATGGACCGGGTAGGAGGGCACGGCGAGCTCGCGTGGCTCGACCATGCCGTAGCGCGCAGCAGCCAGGTATAGAATCTCCAGGATCAGATCGCGATAAGAAATATCCTCGGCGTTTGCAATCACGCACAGGTCACTGAAATCAGGGGTCAACCCAGGCAGGGTGTTGATTTCGAGCAAACGCGGCTGGCCGTGGGCATCCAGGCGGATGTCCACCCGCGAAACATCGCAGCTACCGATGGCCAGGTGAGCATCGATGGCAAGATTCTGGAGCTCGTTGAACAGGAACGTGTCAACGGCTGCCGGGCACAGAAAACCGGGCACGCCTTCATCGCCGTTGTGGAGCGTCTTGGCCTTGTGCCCGTAGATGCCGGGTGTTACCGAATTGTGCGAATCTACCTCGAGGACCGGGAAGCGATGAAAGCCATCGCGTCCATACCATTCCGGGTGGCGCGAGTAGCGGGCTGCATCTTTTCGGCCTAATACAGCCACCGTAAATTCACGCCCGGGCAGGTATTCTTCAACCAGCGCAGGCTGGCGGTAGCTTTCGATCACCCACAGCACCCGCCGCCGGAGCTGATCCTCGGAATAGCAGATGGCGTCGCCATCCATGCCCATGCCAGTGCCTTCCCGAGCCGGCTTGACGAACATCGGAAAGCGCATTTTATGGGAAAGCGGCTCATGCCCGGAGACAAATTCCTGGTAATTCGCCGTTGGCAGGCCCATCTCGCGCCAGATGCGCTTGGTCATGGTTTTATCCAGGGCAACTCCGTTGGCGACCACGCGGGACGCCGTATACGGAATCCTGAATAACTCAAGCAGAGCCGGCACCTGGGCTTCACGCCCATCGCCGGATATGCCCTCGGAAATATTGAAACAAATATCGGGATTAAAATCCCGCAAGGTGAAAGGTAAAGTTGGATCAGCAGGGAGGAAAGTGGCTTCGTGACCGTCAGATTCGATTGCGGCCTGGATGGCTTCGATAGTCTCTCTTCGGTCAAACTCCGCGCCGGCGTCGGCAGGTGCATCAATGGGTAGTGGCGTTTCCCCCTTTACGTTGGCTATAACGGCTACCCGCCAGGACCTGACCGGTCGCGGCATCATACTAGGAGGCTTGTCCCCCTCCAGGGAGGGCCCAGGATCGTCCGAAACAGGGATTAAATCATTATCTTTCATCGTATTCCTTCCAGTATTTGGCTGGTTCCAGCCATTAGATTTAACATACAGCATCGTATTTTAGCAACATTGATCAAAAATGCAAGAGGTTAATGAAATATTTAAGTAATTCTAATTTTCACAATTTTCGTAAGAAAAGTCTCCTCTGTTCCATCTCATTGAACAGACAAAAAGTTGACAGAAATTGTCCACAGGGGTATGCTTAATTTTTGGGAGTGGCGAAGTTCCGGTGAGCTTCCCGGTCTTCAAAACCGGTGGCGGGCCGTTTTGCGGGCCGCGGTGGGTTCGACTCCCATCCATTCCCGCCTAATTTGGTAGAAGAAAGACTTTTAATATTATGGATGCTACATACAATTACGAGTTAGTCGAATCAATCGTCGGGCGCGTCATGTCAGTAGAGGATACCACCCTTGGATCAGACAAACAGGGCTACGTCGTGCGCTACCGCGGCCGGATCCGGATGGAAGACACAGCCGCAGCCTACGATTACCTGTCTGAGCAGTTGAAATCGCAAAACCTTACGCCTCTCTTTCGATGGGATGCCGGAAGGCATTCGGTCCTGCTGGTTCAGGGCCTTCCAAAGATCAAGCAATCCAATCCACGCATTAACTTGCTGCTGGGCATCCTGACGTTCGCCAGCGTCCTGTTCACCGGGGCGTTGTATGCGGGGCAGGACCTGCCCAGCGATCCTGGACAGGCTATCCTGGCTGTCATCGGGCGCGGCTGGCCGTTTGCGGTAAGTATGTTAGGCATCCTGGGGGCGCACGAGTTTGGTCATTACCTGATGGGCCGCTTCCACGGCGTGCACGTCACCCTGCCGTATTTCATCCCCATGCCTCTCATCAGTCCTTTCGGCACCATGGGAGCATTTATCAATATGAAGGAGCCGCCCAAGAACCGGCGGGTTTTGCTGGATATCGGCATCGCCGGGCCGCTGGCAGGGCTGGCAGTAGCGATTCCGGTCCTGCTGATTGGGCTCTATATTTCCAATCTGAATACCCTCAATCCTGGACCGAATGAAGCCATCCAATTGGAAGGTAATTCCATTATTTACCTGTTTTCCAAGTTCCTGGTATTCGGAAAGTTGTTACCGGCTCCGGTCAGCTACGGCGGGGTCAGCCCGATCCTGTATTGGCTGAGATATTTCTTCACCGGTCAACCCCTTCCATTCGGCGGCCTGGACGTGAACCTGTCGCCGGTTGCCTGGGCCGGCTGGGGCGGCCTGCTCGTAACAGCCATGAACCTGGTCCCTGCCGGCCAATTGGATGGCGGGCACATGCTGTACGTCCTATTGGGGCGTGACAGGGCTCAAAAGACTTTCCCGTTTATCCTGGCTGGACTGCTGCTGCTCAGCCTGGCCTGGAACGGCTGGCTGATCTGGGCTCTGCTGATCTTCCTAATCGGCCGGGTTTACGCTGAACCGCTCGACCAGGTGACGCCTCTCGACAACAAGCGTAAATGGCTGGCCGTGCTGGCTCTGGTCCTCTTTATACTGACCTTCACACCTGTCCCGCTCGGCCTGCTGCCCGGGCGATAAGACTGAATCCATAACGAAAACAGCCGCCTTGATGGCGGCTGTTTTCGTTATGGATTTACGCTTGAAAATAGTGAACTTTTGTTCTATAATTGGGGCATGGAAGCGTTCGAAAAGCTGGCCTTGTTGGGCGAATATATGAATCTCGAACCGGCCGGAGAGCCGCATCCTGCCCCACAGCAGCTCGCCCCAGACTCTCCCCCATCGTGTTTCGTGCCGGGAAAACCGGACGCTGCCAGCCGGCCGTTCCGGCCCGTTCGTTCACCGGATGACCTGCCTGTCACAATGGTCGCCCTTCCAAACGGCCAGCGCATGCCGATCCTGAAAACCCTGCTGACATCGGCCTGCGAGAAGAACTGTAATTACTGCGCTTTCCGGGCCGGCCGCAACTTCCGGCGGGCTACCTTCAGCCCGGACGAGCTCGGGCAGACGTTCATGCGCCTGGCCGATTCCGGAAAGGTGCGCGGCCTTTTCTTGAGCTCCGGCGTGGCTGGCGGAGGGATGAAGACTCAGGACCGCTTGATTGCGGCTGCTGAAATCCTGCGCTATAAATTGGGGTACAAAGGATACATTCACCTCAAGATCATGCCAGGGTCCGAATTCGCCCAGGTAGAACGGGCGATGCAACTGGCAAACCGGGTTTCTGTCAACCTGGAATCCCCGACTACAGAACGGCTGGCCCGCTTGGCCCCCCAAAAAGTCTTCCTGGAAGAGCTGGTGCAGCCCCTGCGCTGGGTAGACAAAATCCGCCGAACCGAGAGTGCATCCGCCGCTTGGAACGGGCGTTGGCCTTCCAGCACGACCCAGTTTGTAGCCGGTGGGGCCGGTGAAAGCGACCTGGAGCTGCTGCGTACGAGCGAATACCTGCACCGCAAACTCGGCCTGGCGCGGGTTTATTTTTCCGGTTTTTCCCCCGTGGCGGATACCCCGCTCGAAAACCAGGCCCCGATCGATCCATGGCGAGAGCACCGGCTTTACCAGGCCGATTTCCTGCTGCGCGATTACGGATTCAGCGTTGAAGACATGCCTTTCATGAAGAATGGGGACCTGCCGCTGGACAACGACCCGAAGCTTGCCTGGGCGAAAGCCTACCTGGCCGCCGCCCCGGTCGAGGTCAACCGGGCCGATCTGCACGAGTTGCTGCGGGTGCCAGGCATCGGGCCGCGCGGGGCGCGCGCCATCCTGAGCAACCGCCGCAAATCCCCGGTCAAATCGCTGGATGACCTGAAAGCCTGGGGAGTGGTTACAACCCGCGCCGCCCCGTTTATAACATTCTCCGGAAAACAGGCTGCTTACCAGATCGAGTTATGGTAATATAATTTCGTGTCGCTCTACCCCCTCATCCATTTTTACGACGAGCCTATCGAGCCGTTATTCAACGCGCCACCGTTGCTCGAGAAATCTCCTTCCTGTCCCAACGGCTTCACCTGGCGAAACGATACTTACCAGATCAGCGAAATGCTGGCAGAATGGCACGATTTTCGCCGGAGAGGACGCATGGCAAACAACATGCAGCCGGCTCACGCCCAGGTAGCATCCCAGAGGGGTTCCTTAAACGTCGGCCGGTTTTATTTCCGCGTGCAGGTCACAAGCGGCCAGGTATTCGACATCTACTACGATCGTTCTATCGCCAGCGTCGACGACCGCAAGGGCCACTGGTTTCTTCTCGGCGAACGAGCTAATACTTCATTACTCTTCTAGATTCACTCGCTCCATAATGAAAATACTAACTCCGCAGATGACCATCAGGATGGTCGCCATGGCGAGAGCCTGGCCGTAATTGAGCGCCCCGGGCAGGGAGAGGAAACGGGATATCGCAATCGGCATAGTTGGGGTTTCTGGGCGAGCCAGGAATGAAGTCGCGCCAAACTCGCCCAGCGAGATCGTAAACGCAAAAATCGATCCTACCAGGATGGCGCGCCCGATGACCGGCAAATCTACCTCAAGCCACACCCGCCAGGGCGCTGCGCCCATAACGGCTGCAGCCTGGCGGAGATTTGACGGAATCGAGGCCATGGCCGGTTGGATGATCCGCACAACAAAGGGCAAAGCAACCAGGCTGTGGGCAATCGGAACCAGAAGCGGAAAACTGCGCACGTCGATGGGCGGACGATTAAAAATGATCAAAAATCCCAGTCCGAGCGTGACTGCCGAAGCCCCCAACGGCAACATCAATAAAGGACCAAAAATGCGATTCACCCACAGCTTGCGATTGAGCGCCAGCGAAGCCAGCAGGCCAATGCCCACGGACAAGCCGACGGCTACCAGGGCATACGCAATCGAATTACGCGCAGCCTCCACCGGGGGCACATAAAAAATCGATTGGCGAGGGTTAACAAACAGCTCCTGGTAATATTCCAGCGTCAGGCCGGTCTCGAACGGGCCGGATTGGGCCCGGTTGGCCTCCAGCCGGGTGACCGAGCTGGCTCCAAGCGCCAGCAGCGGCAGCACCAGCAGCAATATCAGGAAAACCGCCATCCCGGCAACAAATACCTTTTCAGATAAACGTGCCGGATACCGCATACCTTCCCCCTTCAATTTGGGCAAGAGCGGGATGCGCTGGTTTCCGCCGGCAACGGAAGAGAGCCAACCCAGGCTAAACGTCATCAATAACTGGAGGATCGAAAGCAGTCCCGCCACCGGCAAATTGAGCATCTGGAGCGTCTGGATATAAATTTCAACTTCCAGGGTGGCGTAATGAGGCCCGCCAAGCAGCAGGACCACCCCAAAGCTGGTGAAATCAAACAAAAACACCAGCACCGTTGCAGCCAGGATCGCCGGCCGTAGCAGCGGAAAGACGATCTCGCGAAAAGTCCGCCAGGTTGAAGCCCCCAACTGCCGCCCGGCCTGTTCCAGGCGCAGGTCGAGCTGAGCCCAGGCGCTGCCGACTACCCGGATAACGATGGTGGTATTGTAAAAGACGTGCGCCAGCAGGATCACGCCGATTCCGTTCAACATCTGCACCGGCGGTTCCTGCAGGTTGAACAAACCCATCAGGAGCAGGTTAATCCAGCCATGCGGGCCTATCAGGGCATTAAAACCGGCTGCGGCTACCACCGTCGGCAATATGAAAGGAAGGGTCGTTAATATTCGCAGCAGCGCCTTGCCGCGGAAGCGAAAGCGTGCAAACAAAAAGGCAGCCGGCAGACCAACGATCAGGGTGAGCAGGGTTGAAAGGGCCGCCTGCCACACCGTAAAGCTCAGGGCCGGCCAGACGTCCTGCCAAAAATTAACCTGCTCCAGTCCGCCCTGCGCAGTCGGGCCGGTCAGCAAAAAAATTGACGCCAGCGGGTAAAAGAAGAAATAGGCCAGAAAGGCCATGGGCGCGATCCACAGCCAGAAAGCAGGGCGCCGGGCCAGATGGCGCAGGTCTCGCACGGTCCCTTTTAATCCGGCCAGGGTCACTTCAGCACAATATCCTTCCATTGCTGGATCCAGGTGTCGCGATTCTTGGCGATCTCAGCGGGTGCTATTTGAGCCGGCTGCTGGGGAACCTGGGCATATTTGGTGAACGAATCGGGCAGCTTTGCATCCGGATTGACCGGGTCGACGAACATTTGCAAGGGCATATCCTCCTGGAAAGCATCGCCCAGCATGAAATCGACGAATTTCTCTGCCATAGCGCGTTGGGTGGTGCCCTTGAGGATTCCCACGAATTCGATCTGCCGAAAGCAAGAATCAGGGCCAACGATCGAGGCAGTTGGCGCATCCGTGGGCGGCGTTTTGGCGAATACTACCTCGGCGACCGGGCTGGTGGCGTAAGAAACCACCAGCGGCTGGGAGCCTTTACCGGAGGATCCACTGAAATTGGTGTAATAAGCAGTCTCCCAATCGTTTACCACCACCAGGCCGTTGGCCTGTAAGCTCTTCCAGTAATTTTGGAATCCTTGCTCTCCGAAGTGGACGATCGTCCCCATCAAAAATGCCAGGCCCGGCGAGGAAACGGCCGGGTTTTCCATGACAAGCATGCCCTTGTATTCCGGTTTTACCAGGTCTTCCAGCGTAGCCGGTACGGCCAGGTTCCTGGAGGCGAAATAGGCCTTATCATAGTTAACGCATACGTCGCCGTAGTCAACCGGCAGGGCCTGGTTGGTAGGATCGAGCAAAAACTGGCTGGGAATATTCTTTAAGAGGGGCGAAGCGTAAGCTTCGTAAATGCCTCCGTCCAGAGCTCGTGAAAGAAAGGTGTTGTCGACCCCGTATATGACGTCAGCCAGGGGCGCATTTTTCGAAAGGATGGCCTTGTTGACGAGCGAGCCGGCATCGCCGCTCTTGATGAAATTGAGCTTCACGTTGTACTGCTTTTCGAACTGGGCTATCACCGGCTCGCTGGCGGCAAACGAATCGTGGACCATAACATTCAGGGTCGCCGGCGCTGCCGAAGTTGGGACCGCCGTGGCGGCGGGAGCACACCCAGCGAATGCCAGGATGAAAATTAGAACCCACAGACCGGGTTTTATCAATGCATTATTTGAATTTCGCTGATTGATTGACATCTCAAGACTCCTAATACGATTTACGAATGTGCACGCATAACAAGGTTCCATTCCGAATCACGATTCTGGCTTGGCCTGCCTGCATTTCGTTACTTATGCCGCGGGTCCGGTGAGGCCAGAGCGTTTCGGAATGTAATGGATAAAGCAGTCCGCCGGTCTCTACCCCATCGACCGGCCCACCGACCGGCAGCAGTGAGATCGTATCCCCTGCTCTTCCGACTACCTCCGCTTCGGACCGGATCAGCCAGGCTTCGGTCTCGCCATCCTCGAGCCTGACGTCCAGGTCAGCCAGGTCTGGCCGCAGCAGCAGGGCCAGGTTTCCCAGCGACTGGTCAAAACGGCCTCCTAAAGCACAAGCTATACGAATAACTTCGCAGCCGCGTTCCAGAACAGCATTTATGGCCAATTCCAGGTCGGTTTCATCTTTGGCAGCCGGGTAACGCTGTACAGGGATTTTTAACCGGTCGATTTCTTGTTGGTCTGCCTCAGCCAGAGAATCTAGGTCGCCGATCACCAGGTCGGGATACAACCCGATCGGTTTCAGATGGCGGTAACCGGCATCCACCGCAACCAGAAAATCCCCTTTCATTATTTGCATCTTTAAACGGTCCGCTCGCCCCATTGAGCCGTTCACAAATATCCAGGCCCGTTTCATTGCTATAAACCAACACCCTCCGCCAGGGAGGGTGTTGGTTTACAGTCGCAGCAGTTCATCCCTCCGCCGGCATTACCCGGATCAGGTCATAAGGGTCGAGGACATGCGGTCCTCCTCTCAGCCCGGCGCTCCGGGCTCCCCGTGTTGCTTATATTCGTATTAGCTCAGGCCAGGGGGCTGCCTGACCTGCTTACTTTTACCCATGAACAGTTTAGTATATCTGGAACAAATTGTCAATCCATTAGCGGACTCTGCGCTTCCATTCTTCCTTGAGTTGGAGCTCGCGCGGGCTGTCGCCTGAGTCCAGCGCCAGAAAATCGCCCAGCAGGCGGCTGAACTTGCTTTCTTCACTGATCATTGGGAAATGCCCCGATTGTTCAAACAAGACCGTATGAACCATGTAAGGCAGGTCAGTTAGCTGGTCAGGACGAGGTGCGCTGATTGCTGGATCGTCCGACCCGTGAACCAGCAAACAGGCGATCTTCAAATCTTTCAGCAGACCTGTAAGGAGCGTTTCGGTCAGGTCGCCGACCGAAGCCTGGATGGCCTTGGGGTCCATTTTGGGAACCTCGAGGCGGACGGTGTCCGCCAAAGGATCGCGCTCCAACAGCCATTCCGCCAGCTCTTGGGGTGCCGCCTGCCGCAGGCGAGGATTGATGCTCTCTGTCGAGAGCGGACAGCCGGCTGCCATGACCCGATCGACCAACTCCGGGTGGCGGCGGGCGTACAGGATGGCCAGCACGGCGCCCAGGCCGTGCCCAACGACTGCCAGGCGGGCGATCCCCATTTCCTCCAGGAACGAATCGACCAGGTTGAGCTGTTGTTCGAGTGAATAGCGGGATACCTCCCTGGCAGAATCGCCAAATCCCCACAGGTCGATGGCATAGGTCCGAAACGTGCTGGAGGAAACCTGCATAACAGGGATCCAGTATCTCCAGCTTCCGACCCAGCCGTGCAGGAAGAGAACGGGACGCCCACGTCCCATCACTTCGTAATGCACAATCGCCTGTTCCAGAAAAATTGCGCTCATAAATAATCAGGACTTTTTGAATTTCTCGAGCAGTTCTTTTACTTTTTCAGTCAATTCCATTGGGGCAAAGGGCTTGAGCAAATATTCGGTAGCTCCGGCGTCATAGCCGGATTGGATTTCGGATTCCTGTCCTTTGGCAGAGAGAAACACAACCGGAATGTGCTGGACGCGCGGGTCCGCTTTGATCTGCAGGCAGGCTTCATATCCGGTCATGCGGGGCATGCGAACGTCCATCAGAATAAGGTCCGGCATTTCAAGGGGGGCGGCCTCCACAGCTTCGGCGCCGTTTCCGACCGCAACGACTTCATGCCCGGCAAATCGCAGGGTAAAAGCAATCAAGTCGCGTATGTCACGTTCGTCTTCAGCTATCAAGATCTTTGCCATGGCTTATTCCTCTGGTTTAAAAACCGGAATTGTAAATGAGAAAACCGAACCTTCGCCTTTTACGCCGCTGCTGGTGAACCAGATCCGCCCGGCGTGCATATCGACCAGGATTCTGGCGATTGCCAGCCCCAGGCCTGTCCCGGCAGTCTGCAAAACCAGCGGATCCTCGCCCCGATAAAATCTTTCGAAAATGCGACCCTGGTACTTCGGATCGATGCCAATGCCATCATCCTGGATATCTATTTGAACTTCTTCTTCAACCGGGCGGACCCTGACCAGGACGTGGCCGTTATTAGGAGTATAGTTGTAACCGTTGCTGACCAGGCTGGAAATGATCTGGCGCAGCCGGCCGGCGTCAGCCTTGACCGGCGGAATATCTTTCGGACAATCCAGGTTTAAACTGATCGACCGTTCCTCTTCACGCGACCTGCGTTGAAATTCCGCCAGGATCTCGCTGGCAACATCCTGGATGTTTACCGGCTGCAAATCGAGCTTCAACCGGCCTGACTCGATTCGCGACACGTCCAGTAGATCGTTAACCAGTAGATTTAGCCGCTCGGTGTTATTTTTGATAATCTTCAGGAAATGTTCCTGTTGTTCGCTCAATTTGCCGGTTACGCCCATGAGCATCACTTCAACGTACCCTTTTATAGAAGTCATCGGTGTACGCAGCTCGTGGCTGACGTTGGCGATGAATTCTGATTTCATACGATCAACCTGCACCTCGTGAGTGATATCACGAAAAATGGAGACGGTCGCCATGAATTCATTCCGGAAAAACACGGGCGCCAGGTTGACGGCCAGGATGCTGCCGTTATCCAGCTCCAGCCGCTCCGAGAACGTTTCGCCCTGGTATGAGCTGGGATCGTTTGACCACTTGAGGATGGTCTGCAGCCAGGCCTGCGAAGTCTCGCCGAACAGCCCTGAGAAATGGTCGAGCGGCTGCATGACCACATTCGCCGCCTCGATGTTCAAAATGCGTTCGGCAGAAGAATTACACAGGGTGATGTGATTGGTTGAATTGGTCACAAGGACCCCATCGGCGACCGCTTCCAGGATGGCGCGGCTGCGGCTGGCTTCCATCTGCTGGTTCCGTAAAATTCCACCCAGATTCTCGGCCTGGTCGCGGATTAATGTGAACAGCTCGGCGTTGTTCAGCGTAATGCTGAACTGGCGCGCGGTTGCCTCGACCAGGCCGACCTGTTCGCTGATAAAAGAAGCGGGCTCCTTATTTACCAGCAGCATGGCGCCTAATATTTCTTCTCCAAGCACCAGCGGGACTGCGATCATACTGCGAAACGCCAGCGGTCTTTCCTTGGGAAGCTTCCAGCGGGTCTCGTTTTCCAAATCCTCCACCAGGGCCGGCATCCTCCGCCGGATCACCCAGCGGGCAATCTCCTGACCGATCTCCGAAATGCCCTCGTCACCATTCGTCGCCAGCGACTCGCCGACCTGGTAAATTCGTTTCGCTTGCGGCAGGTACAGGATACTTTGCTGGGAACCGATCGAGGAATTCAAAACCGCCAGGGCTCGATTGAGCACCTGATTCATATCCAGGCTGTTCGACAGCTCGGTAATAATGTGCAGGAGAGTCTCGGTATTGTTGTGTTCTCGCCGCAGCTCCGATGTACGTTCCTCGACGCGGTGCTCCAGGTCCTCCGTCAGGTGGAGCGTTTCCTGGTATAGATAGGCGGTCTGGAAGGCGATCGCGGATTGGTTGGCAATCGTGCGCGCCAGCTCCAATTCGGAGGGCGTAAAGCGATAAACTTCGCTTTTTTGAACGACCAGCCAGCCGTACAGCTTGACCGCCGTCACCAGCGGCACAACTGCAAAGGATTTGACCTTGCGAGCTGTTAAGTATAAATCCAACAGGCCAGCTACTTCGGGCTCGTTTTCGACGTCGGCGCATGAAAAAATTCCCTGGGATTCGCTCAGCCGGGAAAACAGGCTCACCGCAGGCCAGGCTCGCGGCAGGCTGTCAGGTCCCAGGGGAAATTCAATCTGGAGCGTGTATTCTCCCGTATCTCCAATCAACACGGCTGCCACGCGTTTGCCCTTGAGCGCTTCGAGAAGCTGCTGTGAAGTAATCGTAAGAATTCGATCCACATCCAGCGTGCCGCTCAGCTCGGTCGAGAGGCGATTTAACAACGCCAGGCGCAAGGAGCGCTCGTTCAGCTCGCTGGCCCGCCGGGTACTCTCCTCGAACAGGCGCGCATTTTCGAGCGCAATGGCTGCCTGGCTGGCAAAGGTGGTTGCAGCCTGGATGTGCTCGGACGTATAAAAATCAGCTTCCCGCTTCTCCAACGCAATCACGCCGACCAGCTCTCCTTTTGCGACCAACGGCACGCCCAGCCAGGAGATATTTTCAGGCTCAACCTGGCTGACGAAACGCTCATCTTTACGAATGTCCGGGACGCAAATTGGCTGGCTTTTCTGCATCATGGCTTTAAACAAATCGCTGTCCTGAATCGAGACCGTAAGGCCGATCCGGCTTTCGTCGTCCGTAAATCCGTTGGCCGAATAGATTTTGAGCTTGTCGTCCTCTCGCAGCCAGAGCGTGGCCGTGTTAAAAGGCAGAACAGCCCTGAATAAATCCAGCAGCGACGTGATGAGCTGCGAACGTTGCAGGCTGGAGGTGATAGTGCCCGCTACCTGGGTCAGGGCGTGCAGTTGAGAAGCCCGGCGGTCCGCGGCTGTAAACAGGCGGGCGCTTTCAAGTGCCAGGGCCGTCTGCTGCGCCAGCGAATTCGCCAGGGCCTCATCCTCACTCGAAAATGCATCCGACGTATTGAAATTATCCAGAACCAGCACTCCCAGCGTATGAGCACCCCGCTTGAGGGGAATGATCATGCTCGAGACCGGCAGACGCCCGCCCGTTGCCTGTCGATACAACAGCAGGTCTGATGAAGGAAGGTTGTAATCCTTGGCAAAAGAGACTTCCTGGCGCTGTGGGACAGCTTTAAAGAATACCCGCAGCGGAAGAGGGTGATTCTCACCGGTCGTTTCAAGAAAACGGATGCCCGACAGGCTGTTGTTATCCGAATAGCCGGCCGCTATTTGCGGTACCAGGGCGCGTTCATTTTCGCGCCATAAGGCCACCCACCCTGCATTGGCGGAAGGCAGGGCCTGGAGTGCATTTTCGACCAGGGTCCGCAAGATGCCTCCCGGATCGAGCACATCGATCTTGCGCGTAAATTCGAGCAGCAGGTTGACCTCGCGCAAACGCCGCTGGGTTTCCTTCAGCAGTTCCAGGTTTTGCGCCCCAACGCTCACCTGGCGCGATAGCTGTCCGAAAACCTGATCATCCTCCTCCTGAAACGGCGGCAGTACATTGGCGCCAATGGCCAGCACGCCGATCTGGTGTGATTCGCTGATGTGGACGGGCAGGCCGATAAAGCATTTTGCTCCCAGCGCCGTCAGAAACGGGTTGTTTTGCCAGGTCTTATCGCTGTCAATGTTGGCTGCCAGGGCCAGTTTTCGATCCTGGACCAACTGGCGGAGAGGGTTGCGCTGGCCAAACAACGCTTCAATGTTGGTGCTGGCCGGCGGATTTCCAACCACCTCTACCAGCCTGACCCCCGCCGGATCCTTTTCTGCAATCAGCGCCAGTTGAAGGTTGAAGCGCACGATCAATTCCTGTGCCAGAACGCGCAGCATGCCAAATGAATCTGTCTGGCGGTTGGCGAGTTCGGCCATTTCCAGGCCCGAGTGGGCCCGATCCATTTGTTTGTGCATTCCCTGAATGATAAGCGCCGTTTCCAGGTCGTGGTGCAGTAAAGAGGGCAGGTGTTTCTGAGCGCTCTCGACCGATTGGGTCATCCTTCCCAGGCGCGTTTCAGTCTCGCGAAGCTGCAATTCCAGTCCGCGCAGGCGCTGGCGACTCTCAATGATAAGCGAAGCCTGGGCTGCAAACAGGTCAAGCGCTTCGAAGGTTGGGCGGTCTGGGCGGCAGCCATCGTTGGGGGCATCCAGGCTCAGAAGCCCCAGCGGCCTGCCTTTTGAATCGTACAGTGGAACGAGCAAAAAATCATCCGCATCCCAGGCGTCGACCTCATGCACGCCCAGGGATGGAAGCACTGTGATCGTATGCACGTCCTCCGGCACTACAGGCGTCTTATCGGCCGGAATGTAATAACTGTTCCCAATCCGGTATTCCGGCAGCAGCAACTGCTGGATGCTCTTCCACGGCTGGGAATGAGACCGGAGCTCCTTCCATGCCTCGGGTGTAAGGCCGGCGCCGACCACCCGGCGGAGCAGCTCCGTGCTTTCTTCGTACTGGCTGATCACCACAGCCTGGAAGGGAGTGACGCTTTGAATTGCGCCGGCAATGGCTCGCAGCACGTCTTCGAGAGATTGGTCCGGTCTCAACAAAGGCGCCACCTGGAATAATTTGCCGAGCGTATCCAGCTCGCGTTTCAGCAGGGCGCTGCGCGCCAGTTGTTCCTCATATTGAAGCGCATTCCCCAGGGCAACTGCCGCCTGGTCGGCCAGCGATAGGGCGACATCTTCCGAATCTTTATCGAAGCAGCCCTGCAGGTGTGAGTGCAGCACGATCAATCCTGCTGGATGCTGCTGGTAAAGAATGGGCACCGCCAGCAAGGAAGAAATCTCTTCGTGCGGCAATTCGAGCTGTAGGAGGCCGGTATCCGGAACGTTCAAAATCTGGCCTGTCGATAAGACGTTTTTTAATGGCTCATCCAGTGAGCTTCCAGGCTCATCACCGACGTAGAAACGGACAGCTTCCGGTTGATCCTGGGAAGCTTCAGTCTCAAAAAGGAGGATGGTGCCGCAATCGGCGCGGGTCGCGAGCAGGGCTTCGCTGTAAACAAGCTGCAGCAGATTGGTGAGGTCCACGGAAGTGCTCAACTCACGGCTGATGCGGGACAGGGCAGTGAGCTGCTCGATCCGCCTGCGCAGGCTTTCATCGGTCTGGGCGCGCAGGGTACTCTGCTCTACCACGCCCGCCAGTTGCCCGGCCGCTGTGACCACCAGTTGAAGCTCTCCCTGGTCAAAAGAATTGACCTCTGTGCTGCCAAACCAGATCTCGCCGATGCCGTCGTTGCGAATAACCAGGGGAACGGCCACAGCCGAAACTATCTTTAGCTCGTTGAGCGTGCGCTGGTAGTAAGGGATGATCGCCTTCTCTTCCAGCAGATTCCCGCTGACGAAAGTGCGCTGGCTACCGGTCACCGTAAAAGGGAACTGGGGATCTTCCAGGAAAATTGTGAAATCGGCGCTCTCATCCGGCTCGACTCCATAAAATGAGCTGCGGTGCAGCTGGAGTGCGTTGCGGCTCGCATCAACCAGGAATATAGCTCCCACGCCAGCCTGTAAAAGCTGGCCCAACTCGTTCAGGGAATATTTCAGGATTTCATCCAGGGTAGCAGCCGAACTGGCCAGGCTGGCAATCCTACGCAAGCCTTCGGCCCGCTGGGCGCGCTGGCGAGATTGCAGGATTAAGGTGGCGTTTTCGATGATCGGGGCGGCCTGGTTGCTGACAATCATCAACAACCGCAGCTCTTCCTGGCTGAAGACAGTGCTGCCGTCCCTATGGTTGGAGGCTTGAAGATAGCCCAGCATCCTCCCACCTGAAGCCAGCGGGATTAAGACGGTGTCCCGCAAGCTGGCAGCCTGTGCCAGGAACGAAAGCCCGAGGCTTTCCCATTCGGGAGAATCGCTGGCGTGTTCGGTAATAATAACGTCCTGGTTCAACAAAGTTTGTTCGGCCGCGCTGTCTGGTAAAATAGGAGCCCGGTACAGGGCGACGATCTGGGGCGGCAGGCCCTGCATGGGCTCTTGCCCTTCCAGCATGCGGGTCGTCTCGTTGTAAATCAAGAAACCCAGGATTTCAACCGGTATGAGGGGCTTAATAGCCTCTACCAGGCGGGCGAAAATAGTTTTTGGGTCGCGCACGGCGCTGAAAGATTGGGCTAGTTGAGCCAGGCCGGCCAATTCTGCGGTCCGGCGTTGTTCGGCCCGGTAGCGGGTGGCGTTTCGCAGGGCTACGGCCGCCTGTCCGGCCAGTAAGTTGAGCAGGTTGAGATCATCTTGTTGGTAGGTATCGACATCGAGCGAGCCAAGCTCCAGCGTTCCAACCAGATCCTTATCAACCAGTAGGGGAACCCCAATGAAGGACCGGAGCGGAAAGGCATCGCGATCAATGGCCGGAACCAGGTCTGAACGGGCATCGATGTTACCCACGACCAGCGGGACGCGATTTTGAGCGATGTAGCCGGAATAGCCCTGCCCCAGAGCGTAGCGCTCCCTGGAAAGCTCCAGCTTCCTTTCTGCTCCTGGAAGGCCTACAAAACGATAGGGTACTAACGAATCGGAAGCTGCCTCCCATACCGTAATCTCCAAAAAATCGGTTGGAACCAGCTTCTCAATGCTTTGCTGGATTGCCAGTAATGTCGCGTCGAAATCAAGGCTTCCGGCTATGACCTGGGAAAGCTCGCTGAAAATTTGGAGCGTTTCCGAATTAAGACCTTTCGCCCCGCCTTCCAGGTCGGAGGCCATCTCAGGGAAGCGCAGGGTCACAACAAGCCACGGGACCTGTCCAGAATTCAACCGGTAGGAGACGGCGTCCACCATGCGCCCGGACAAGACCAGCCGGGCCTGGCCTTCCGCTGCGCAAAGACCCAGAAATTGTTCCGTAGGGCGGACTTTGCGGGCCATCCTTTCAAGGTTGGGCATTTCATTTGGATCGAGTTGAAAAGCCTGCCTGGCGCGGGGTGTGATAGAGACAATTTTTCCGCCCTGCTGCACAACCAGGATAGCTTCCGGATTTTTCTCCCCTTGCGAAATTTCAAGGCGCGCTCCCGCTGGAACGGGTGACGACATAGTTTTGGCAATATTCGACAGGAGATAGCGGGCGAGAGCCCAAAAGCCCACGCCAAAAACCATCAGGATGATGCCAATTCCAAGGAGATCGCCGAATGCCATGAAATCCAGATCTATTCGCTGCCGGGATTGACGTCTTTTCGCCTTTCTTCGGCAGCCAATTCGGTTATTTCGCGAATATCCGCAAACGTATGCGTTTGAGGGCTGACCACCCCAATAGCGATCGTCATCAGGGGTGTTTTTTCCATTTTTCCGCTTAAATCAGGCGCCAGGACATATCCTTGCTGGCGATCCATAAAATTGTAGTGAGTCAATACTTCGTTGGCAAAGCGGGTTTTAATCGCCTGGCTGACTTTTTGGACGACCTCGCTGCCGGTAATGATCACGAAGTTTTCGCCGCCGGCGTGGCCGATAAAATCGCCCGGTCCGCCGGCCTTGTCAACCACTTCGCCCAACAGCATAGCCGTGAAGCGCAGGACGTCATTGGCTGCGATGAAGCCGTATACGTCCTTGAAGGCGTCGAAATGATTGATCTTGATATCGAGGAAAGCCCAATCCTTCAGGCGGATGATGCGACGCAGTTGATCCTCGATCAGGCGCCCGGCCGGCAGCCCCGATTGAGGATCCGTCAGGCTCTCCCGCTCAGCCCGCGCCAGCGAATTTTGTACGTACAGCTTGAGCTCTTCAATGTCAAATGGCTTGGTGATGTAATTATCTGCGCCCAATTCGAGGCCCTTGAGCTTATCACTACGCTCGTCCCTCTGAGTCAGGAATATGACCGGAATGTGGCTGGTGCGCGCATTTTTCCGGAGGTCGCGGCAGACCTCATAGCCATCGATGTCCGGAAGCATAATGTCAAGCACGATCAGGTGCGGCATCACCTGGCGTGTCCGTTCCAGCGCCTCCGAGCCGCGATAGGCTGAATCGACTTCGTAACCCTGGCTCGAGAAGAAGATCCTCAGCATGGTATTAATATCAACGTCATCTTCGACAATCAAGAGGCGTGGTTTTACCATTCAGCCCTCCTACTCTAAAGATATTTGCTGTTTATAATCTTATGCCAAAGGCCTGGTTCTGGCAACTTACCAGGATTGTTCACTTTTTTCTCCTGGGCGAGGGTACAGCCGTTTGTGCAGGCCGGCGTCTCTGAAATGGTGGTGGTCGCTGTCTTCGTAAAAAACATCCCGCTCGATCACCCGCCTGTCCTTTGTGGCAGCCAGCACCACGTCCGATTCGATCATGCGGGCAGGGTAGATTATCATGCCAGCGCCAAGTCGCACGTTGTGACCCACGCAGCCCCCGAGAACAGGGCGATTCGATAATTTCAACTGTCCATTCCCGTCGCGAGCCCGGATCGGCAGCGAGACAAGGTTAAAATCGGTGAAGGTATTGCCAGCCCCAATGAAACTGTTGCGGCCGACCACGCACATCTGAAGACAGGTATTTTGAGCCACCATGCTGTTCTCCATGATCGAGGTCATGAAGAGGGAAGCGCGGAATGGCAAAAATGTGCCATCGCCGACTACCGAAAGCATGAGTGAGCAGCTTTGTGAAATGTTGACATTACTGCCGATGATGCAGTTCTCGATCACCACCCCTGCTCCGATGGTCACGTTATCGCCGATAGAAGTTGGGCCGTGGATGACCGCCGAAGGGTCGATGACGCAGTTTTTCCCTACCTGAACAACTGCCGAACATTCGAGCAGCTGCTTTCCTTCGTATAATGCCTTTGCGAGCACGCCCAGTTTGAAGACCGGTTCTTTTTCCAGGCGGTCTTCAAAGCGAGCTCCCCTGCCAAACAGTCCAAAAACCGAATCGGCAATAAATACGTGAACCCAACTATCGATGGCGATCAGGCTCAGCAGCGGCACCTGGTAAACCAGGTCCCCTTGTTCAGCTGCCATGTAGGTGGGTATGTGGTAGTAGCCGATCTCCCTTGCCTGCAGATCGATTACCAATGGCTCACATCCTGGTTCGGGACCGCGCGGGTAATACCACAGGTCAGCCAGGTAAAGGTCGCCGTCCGGCGTGTATGACATGGATAGCGGCAGGCAGTGCTCGCGAAACGCCGGATCGTTGAATGAAAATGCGGCCCGAACCGGAACATCCCGGCGAAGAGCTTCTTGCAGAAATAACTGGATGTATTGCTGGTTGAAATATAAATTATCGCGATAGACCAGGCACGGCTCCTGCACCTGCGGCAGTCTTTCGTGTGGACCCAGCTCGAGCTCTCGATTGCAATAAGGAGCCAAAAGGTCGCGCTGGTTCAGCCAGAGCGGCTTGTTTTGAATCCGCAAGTCACGCGCCGGCTCATTAAACGGCGGGATGCTGCGAGGATTCTTAAGGATGATCTTGATCATTCTGTTAAAATCACGCCATTAATCGAGCGGCCTCCCGTCAATCCGGACGATACAGGCTAAGGAACCCATCGCCAGGCAGTCCACTTCCTGGACCTGGTAGATCTTACCGCCGGCAGCCCAGGCCATAAATTCCTGTATCAGTCCCACAATGTAAGTGCAAACCGGCTCGGTAGAATGGCGTCCCAGGCAAAGCGGGCAGCGCTCCATCCGCCAGAGCCAGGCGTTCGGAATTACCTCGACTGAGACACTCCCTTGGCTCAAGTCGGAAAACCAGCCTGCCAGGGTCGCCAGCCCTGATTTCAACCGGGACGGACCCGGCAGCAGGCGGTAAGCCAATCTGGTCAGGCCCAATGACTCGCCGTACTGGCGCAATATGTACCTGAAAGATGACCTGCCGGCGAGCAGACTCACACCGCGCCCTCCCCGTGGGCCAAACGCTTCCTCTAGCACAAGTTGGATCGATCCCATATCGGATAAAGCCGGCGTTTGAGAAGGGCCAGAATACTGCGCCAGGCGAAATAGAGTCTGCATTCCTGTTTGACCGATGATCTCTTCTGTCCCCGCTAACATGATCTGGCCCAGGCGGCTCGAGTTAAAATCAGAAGATACGTTTGTCATTGATTTACGTAACCGGACTGGTCGAGGAACGATTTTAATTTTTCTTTAAATGGATCGGGCTCGTCCAACATGATGAAATGGCCTGCTTTAGGGAATCGCTCAACCTGGGCCTGGGGCACACCTTCGACCAGAGGCTGCCACTGGCGTGGGTTGACGATATTATCACGATCTCCAAACATGCCCAGGACTGGAATGCTGACCCGGCGCAGATCGGGGCGTAGATCGGTCCGCCTCAGGGTAGAGATACTGATCAAAAATGATTCCAGGGTGGTGCGCGAAAGATCGCGATCCATCATGTCCGGAAATGCGGGATCGCGGCAGATATAGGGTGACGCGGCGCGCACACCGAGGCGGAACAGGCCAAACAAGCTGAATATCAGAAAGGCGATGCCGCGATAACCCGCCAGCTTGAGCATCGGCGCGAGCGAAGAGCCGTGGATCGGCGATCCAATTATGACCACTTTTTCAACCCGTTCCGGAAAGCGGATAGCTACCGAAAGGCTAACAGTACCCCCCATGCTATGTCCAACCAACGGCGCTCGCTCGATCCCCAGTTTTTCCATGAACTGGTCGACCATGCTGATGAAATCGAATACTTTGTACGTGTTTAATTTGCGGCCTGATTCCCCAAAGCCCCAGAAGTCCAGGGCATAGGTGCGGTAATTATTGCTTCCCAGGAAAGTCATCGTATCCTGCCACAGGCCCCAGGAGCCAAGCCAGCCGTGCAGCAAAATCACGGGGCGGCCGCGACCAAAAACCTCGTAATGTAAGATGCCCTGGTCAGTTGTAATGGAAGACACGCCTGGTTAGCCTTTATCCCGCAGATTGGTCCAGCTCAGCCAGGATGCCGTACAACAATTCGAGCAGGACGCTTTTCACTGAATCCTTGCGGGTTGCCACACACGGCAGGAGCTTGATCTGGGAATCCAGCCTGAGCGCAAGCCGCATGTCTCCCAGGTCCCATGCATCCGCCTTGTCCTGTTTGTTGGCGGCGACGACGTACGGCGTGGGGGCATACGCCCGGAATGTTTCCAAAATACTGCGCGCTTCACGATAAGTCTCTGGGCGGGTGCTGTCGACCAAAACGATGAAACCCAGCATGCCCTCGGAAAGGATCTCCCACATAAAATCAAAACGCCGTTGGCCCGGGGTGCCGAATAAATACAGGACGAGGTCTTCATCCACGGTGATGCGACCAAAATCCATCGCCACGGTAGTCGTTTCTTTCACCCTTTCCATTTCAGAGCTGATCTTGCGCTCCGTCGAAACAACGTCAATCTCGCTGACTGAACGGATAAATTCCGTTTTACCAGAGTTGAAGGGCCCCGTGACCACAATTTTAACCGTTTGCATAAAGATTTCCTGACGAAAAGTCTCGACCTGATTTAATAATTTACAGATTGCGAATACGGTTGATCAGCCGATTGAGCAGTCCCTTTTGCTCGGTCCGGTTCTGGGTGGGGAACATGCGGGGAGCTGCCACGATCGGCGTGCCACCCGGGCGAATCACCTCTACCAACCCGGCCTGGAGTAAACTGTAAACCACCCGCCGGATTTCAAGATCGTTCATCTTTGTAGCGCGTGCGATCTGGCGAATGGTATTCTTGGGATTAACATACGAAACGACCCGCCATTCCTCCACGCTCAAGTTAATTTTTCTCAGGTTTGTGCCAGGCCGGTCCGTGAATTTCAGCGCCATATCAAGGCTGGGAATTTCTTCCTGCAGTTGTTCCCATTCGCGTAGCTGGCGGGATCCTTCGATGATCAGATTTTCCAAATCGATCCGGACGCTGATCTTCCCTTCCGGAGGAAGGATATCTACTTCGAACTTAAAAAAGCCTTCTACCCACGTAAACAGGCGCCGTACAATCGTGATAAAGTACTGCTGCAGGCTGGTGATGATGTCCGCCTGGGTCACATAACCGGCATTAATTAACAGGAGACCCAATTCTTTATCCGACATGCGGGTGGCACGTTCTTTCAAAATTCGATATTGTCCGGCAGTAATTTTGTTGTTCCGTTGCAATACTGCTGCCAGGGTGTTGTCTTCAACCCCTATCTGAGCGTAAGCTAGTTTACCCTCGCGGAAAGTCACCTGCGCAATCTCACCTGGCCCTTCGATCACAAGAGTGCCGGTTTTTTTGGCCAGGTTAACCAGGTTGAGCAACTGCGTGATTGTGAAATCGCGTAAATTACCCTTCAACGCCATAGGCTCGCCTCATTTGAGCACGGTTCGGGAATGCTAAAAAGAATTATACATGGAGAGAATCGGAGCGTCAATTTAATCTCCCCTCGACCTTACAGAATTGTGCAGCAATTGTGTAAATTTTTACCACATTATTTAGGTCCACTGGATACTATTTTATCGTTTAAAATAAAACGGATATGCCAGATCTCACCCAAACCCTGCACGACGCCGACCTCAGCTTGCTGCGTATGATAGCAGGTAGTTGGGGATTGGATCTGGCAGCTCCGGACGTGCACACTGCCCTGCCCATGCTGGCAGAAGCCCTGCACGACGCAGAGTTGGTACAGGAAATCCTGGACGTTCTGCCCCAGGAGGCCCTTCTGGGGCTGCAGGCCCTGCTCGAAAATGAAAACCGCATGACCTGGGCGATGTTTACCCGCCGCTTTGGAGAGGTCCGCAGCATGGGACCTGGCAAGCGGGAGCGCGAGCGGCCCGATCTTAAGCCGGCTTCGAACGCCGAGATCCTATGGTATCGGGCTTTGATCGGCCGGGCCTTCCTGCATTTTCCTCCGGCTGAGCCGCAGGAATATGCCTACATTCCCGATGACCTGCTGGATTACCTTAAGCCGCTAGCCACCCACATGCCGCCTCTGTTGGGCCGACCTGCCTCCCCCGGTGAGAGCGGCCACGAAATCCTGGCAAATGACCGCATCCTCGACCATGCTTGCACCCTCCTGGCTGCCCTGCGACTCGGGCTAAAAACCGGCGAAGTGGATGATTCTCAATGGAACGTGAGCGCTCCTATCCTGGCCTCTTTGCTGCAGTGCGCCGGCCTGGTGGACCCCGCCCTCCAGCCCCAGCCTGAGCCGGTGCGCGCCTTCTTGGAAGGCTCACGTGGGGCAGCCCTGGCGCTGCTATCGCAGGCCTGGATGAACAGCCTGGAGTTCAATGACCTGCGCTACCTGGGCGGCCTTAAATTCGAAGGGGAATGGGAAAACGATCCCTTGCGCGCTCGCCGGGCAATCCTTGACCTGCTCAGCCAGGTGACGCCCGGCCAATGGTGGAGCCTTGCGGCCTTTACAGCCGGCGTGAAAGAACGCCACGCCGACTTCCAACGGCCAGCCGGGGATTACGATTCCTGGTTTATCCGGCGCACGGGCGACGACACCTACCTGCGCGGCTTTGGCTGCTGGGATGAAGTGGACGGCGCCCTTGTGCGGTTCTATATCACCGGGCCGCTTCATTGGCTGGGCATTTTCGACCTGGCGGCGCCATCTACCCAATCTGCGCCTGCTGCTTTCCGCTTCACGGCCAAGGCTAATGATTTATGGCAGGGCATTGCGCCCGCCGGGGAGGTCGAGGAAATCGAACAGTTGAAAGTCAGCTCAGACGGCCGGATGCGGGTTCCGCGGCTTGTTCCTCGCTCGGCGCGCTACCTTATCGCTCGGTTTTGCCTGTGGGAAAGCGAAAAAGAGGGTGAATACCTGTATCGGCTCATACCCTCCAGCCTCGAACGGGCGCGCCAGCAAGGTCTGCGAGCCGCTCACCTGGTCGCCCTCCTGCGCAAATATTCGTCCAACCCGGTGCCACCCATCCTGGTCCAGGCGCTGGAACGCTGGGATAAAAACGGGGCCCAGGCTAATATGTCGCGAACCACGGTTCTGCAAGTTGCCAGCCCTGAGATCCTGGCTGCGCTGCGCAAGACGCGCGCCGGGCGATTCATGGGTGAGCAGCTCAATCCAACCACGATTACTATCCGACCTGGCGGAGAAGAAACTGTCCAGGCGGCCCTGGCCGAAATTGGCTATTTAATGGACGGCTGAACGATTTCGGAGTGCGGATTGCGGATTTTGGCTTGATGATTTATGATATAGATTGATGCCGTATCATTGACTGGATTTAAATGGCAAGAATCACCTCAGAGGCATTTTTGTAGGACAAACTTAAATTTGTTCTATAAAAATGCCTCTGTGGTGATTCTCTTTTTCGGAAAGTATGTAATTCCCATTTTGTTATCAGGAGACGTGTATGTCAACCAAACTGGAATGGATCCAGCAAGAGCTCAATGGGCTAAAAGAAGCTGGCCTGTACAACCGCATCCGGACCCTGGCATCTCCCCAGGGCGCCTGGCTGGTGGTGGATGGAAAAAGCGTGCTCAATTTCTGTTCAAATAATTACCTGGGACTGGCGAACCACCCAAAGTTGATCGAAGCTGCCCAGGAAATCGTTACCCGCTACGGCGTCGGGCCGGGCGCAGTGCGCACCATCGCCGGCACGATGGACATCCACCTTGAGTTGGAGCGCCGCCTTGCGGCCTTCAAAGGGGTCGAGGCTTCCATCACCTTCCAGTCCGGTTTCACGGCCAACCTGGCGACCATCCCGGCTCTGGTCGGCAAAGAAGACGTCATATTTTCGGATGAGCTGAACCATGCCAGCATTATCGACGGGGCCCGTTTATCCGCCGCCCGCATCGCCCGTTTTGCGCACGGCGACCCGTTCGATCTGGAGCGCGTTATAAAAGAAAATGAAAGCTCCTACCGCCGGGCTCTGATCGTCACGGACGGGGTGTTCAGCATGGACGGTGATATTGCCCCGCTCGACAAGATTTACGAAGTGGCCCGCGCCAACGACATCCTGTTGATGGTCGACGATGCCCACGGCGAAGGCGTCTTAGGCCGGGGCGGGCGCGGGATAGTCGATCATTTCAACCTGCATGGGAAAGTCGATATCGAGGTCGGTACCATGTCCAAGGCATTCGGCGTGATGGGCGGGGTGGTCGCCGGGAACGCTGTCATTGTGGAATGGCTGCGCCAGCGCGGTAGGCCCTTCCTGTTCTCTTCGGCGGTCACACCGCCCGATGTAGCAGCCTGCCTGGCAGCCCTGGACCTGCTCGAAAATTCGACCGAGTTGGTCGACCGCCTGTGGGATAATGCTCGCCTTTTTAAGTCTGAAATGAAAAGAATGGGATTTGATACCGGCCTGAGCACCACCCCTATCACGCCTGTC
This sequence comes from Anaerolineaceae bacterium, assembly GCA_035543095.1. Taxonomy (GTDB): domain Bacteria; phylum Chloroflexota; class Anaerolineae; order Anaerolineales; family Anaerolineaceae; genus UBA700. Next base: position 30,716 of record DATKKB010000073.1, read on the forward strand.
ATGCTCGGCGAGGCTCCCCTGGCGCAGCAATTCAGCCGCGAGCTCTTCGACGAGGGCGTGTTTGCCATGGCGATCGGGTTTCCAACCGTTCCCAAGGGCAAAGCCCGCATCCGGGTCATGATTTCTGCTGCCCACAGCAAGTCCGACCTTGAAATTGGGTTGGCCGCGTTCCAAAAAGTCGGAACGAAGCTTGGCGTTATTCACTAAATAAAAAATGGAGCTTCTGCGTGGTTTTCTCCCACACAGAAGCTCCATTTTTTATTTAATTACGAATGAAAATTATGCTTGCTTTTCCTTGAATGGGTCAAACACCGGGTTGGTGCCGGCCCATACGCAGGATGGATTGGTGCACTGGAATGCATGGGAGCAGCGGTGCGCGTAGACCCGCGGCATCAAGTCCGGCAGGTGTTCGGACGGAATAATAATTTCAGCCTCAAGACTTACATCCGAGCTCGCATGATTGCAGTATTGGACTTTTAAAGTTTGCCACGTTTTTATTGCCATAAAACGCCTCCCAATTATTACTAATGTTGTCTAATTAGTACTATAACCGCCGCGCTGGATGAATACCAGTGACAGGCGTCACGTATCCATTATAACTTAAGCCACCTTCGATTCGCTTTGATGAAGCAAGGATCTTTGGGTTTTAGCGTGGTTTCAGGGGCAAAGTGCTGCGCACTTTGCCCCTGAAACCACGGCAACTCCCAAAGAGCCTGAAGCCGCTTTTGAATTATTGCAGTTGATAAATCCCGCCGCCGTTCAGATCCAGCAGGTAAAGCTCGCCCGCCTGGTCCTGTCCAAAGGAGCTGATGGCCAATCCGGATTGAAACATCAGCCTGTTTTGCCACTTTCCACTGGAATCTTTCTGCAGCCCCCATATATTGCCGCTGCAATTATCGCCGTAAATATAAAGGCCGTTGAGCTTCGGAAGAGCCGTGCCGCGATAGATAAAGCCGCCAATAATCGCACAGCCCTGGTCATGGGTGTATTCCCAGATAGGGTCTACAAGTTTCGCGCCGGCAGGGGGAGTTCCTTTATACGGGTGAAACCCTTCCCGAAAACTCCAACCGAAATTGCTGCCGCCAGGACTGTAAGCCGGGAGAAAATCAATTTCTTCGTACAGATTCTGGCCCACGTCGCCAATATACAGGTCGCCGGTTTGCCTGTCGAAGGAAAACCGCCATGGATTTCGCAAACCGTACGCCCAGATTTCAGGCAATCCACCGGCCTTTACAAACGGATTATCTCTTGGGATCGTGTAAAGATCGCCGCTGTTTACGTCCACCCTCAGAATTTTGCCCAGGAAGACGCTTGTATTTTGCCCATTGAGATGAGGATCCCCCTGGGAGCCGCCGTCTCCGAGGCCCATGTAAAGGTATCCGTCCGGTCCGAATACCATGCTGCCGCCCTTATGGTTGGGATACGGCGGCTGCTGGACGTTCAGCAGGACCTTTTCACTGTTTTTATCCGCCAGGTTTGGATTGGTTGATACTTTGAAGCGAGCAATGACCGTATTTCCGTTTAAATCGACGTAATTGACGTAGAAATATCCGTTCGATTTGTACTGTGGGTGCAGCGCGATCCCCAACAGCCCTTGCTCTGTGCCGCTCGATAACACCCGGTCGGTGATATCCAGAAAAGGTTCGGACAGCATGGCGCCATTTTGCAGGATGTGGATCAATCCGGGTTTTTCTACGATCAGCAGCCGTCCCGAGCCATCCCCTGGGTCGGCTAAATCGACCGGCAGCGTCAACCCTGACCCGACCTGCGTCCATTTGTATGTGTCGGGAGTCTCTCCCGGCAGGAGCGGGGTTGCTTTCGGCGCCGGCGATGGCGAGGCAAGATTGCCTGGCGTTTCAGGCGCAGCCGCGGTCGCCGTTTCCGGCGTCGCGGCTGCCGGTGCACTCTCAGTCGGCGGGACGGTGGGAAGGGTTGTCTGGTCTGAAACCTGCGGTGGATTGGTTTCCTGACCGGTCAATTGAGGCGCGCAGGCCGTCAACATCAGCCCGGCGCAGGTGAAAATAATAATAACCTGGATCAAAATTTGGAAAAACGATAGCTTCTTTTCACCCATGCTATTTTTTCACGTTTTGATCTTCAGGCTTGTCTTCGGGCGCGTCCCGAAATTCGCCGTCGATGATCGTCGCGTTGTCTGTCGGATCGTGCCATTTGCCCGGGATAACCCGGCGCAGGCGGTCGCGATGCTCTTCAACAACCGCCCGCGGGCAAAGCTCGAAGAACAAGACCAGGCTAACAATGACCACGAAGGCATCATCCAGCCAGCCGGGAAAATCGATCGGGTTGACCAGGTAAAGCAAGCCAGCCAGCGGAATCAATTTCAGAAGTATGCTGACGCGCCGGTCAAGGATAAGGCTTACGAACAGGTTTACTTCGAGCCCAATTTCCTCGATTATTCCCCGGCGGGGCTGCTTGTTTCGGACTGGTTGTGCCATCTTTCCTCTCATCAATTGTATTCGACCTTGATTATATTAACATTAATCGGCATTCGTAGGAGTATTACTTCGTAGTAACGACTTTAGTCGTTACTTTTCAGTGGTAGCGACTGAAGTCGCAACTGCAAAAGTTAATTTCACCGTCGTCACACCGCGACTTGTTCAAAGGTCATCCAGGAGGTTGTTTGATGGGATGGTCCAAATCGAACACAATAAAATCCTTATCCTGTTTCAGGATCGGGAAATATCCGTAAAGAATATCGTGTAAATACGGCTGAGCGCTCATTTCACTCATTTCGGTAATCAAGAAGTAATCGTAGCCGCTGGTATGCGAGCGAAAGAACTCCCAGGCCTGATTCGTGAAATCGAAAGTTCGGCCTCCCATGCGGGCCATATCAATATCAAATGAATAAGGATATTCCGAAATAAATCGCCAGCCATAATAGATCATAGATGCGCCGTAATCTGCTACCAGGCCGACGTATTTCCCATCCGGAAGCTTATCCGACAGGTTCTTCCAGAAGGCTGCCTGGGCTGTGTAATCAGCTCCCCGGATATCTTTGCGCGCTATGATTGATGCATCCCCGATCGAGACCAGCGCCAATCCCAGGAACAGGACCTGCCAGACCTTGCCAGATTGGACAACTTTTGGCAGGATCAGCGCCCCCATGCCTGCCAGCGACAGGCTCACGATCGGCACCAGCGGAAGGCTGTAATAATTATGCGAGTTTATTAAGGAAGGCAGGGTCATTCCGAAGATAGCATACCCAACCCACAGGCCCAGCACAAGCCAGCGCTCGGGTTTCTTGAAGAATAGGATCGAAACGGCCGCCAGAACCAGGACCGCTGGATTAAATAGCCCACTCAGCCAGTGAAACCAGCGGATGTAAAAGGCCGGGTCGGCCAGCAAGTGGATATAAGGCAGCGACCAGGTTTCGAGATAATTGCCCGACTGCCCCGGAACGAGCACCAGGTAATAAATCGCCGGGATGATCCCGCTCAGCGCGACCATGCCGTAGAATTGATAGTTCTTTACGATTCGCTTGATGCCGAATTTCGCGATCAGGTAAAAAGCTACCGCCGGGATGAGCATAAACGCGGCAAACACCTTCACCAGTATGGAAATCCCCAGGAAAGCTCCGGCCAGCAGCGCCTGACGCCAACTTTGTTTTTCGGCCCAGCGGTAGAAGACGAAAATTCCCAGCCACATCCACATAATGTAGAGCGGCTCCGGCATGAAAGCCCGGCTGATGGAAACGCCAAATGGTAAGAACATCTGGTATGCCAGGGCAATAACCGCTCCATCCAACGAGGTCATCTTCCAGGCCAGGAAAAACACTACCAGGCTGGCTGCGATCCAGAACAGGATGCTGTACAGGCGAGCCACCCACAGGTCCTCCTGCCCGATCAGCAAATACGTGCGGGCCACCAGGTTTTCCATAATTGGCGGCTCCAGCGGCCCATAGACCACCGACAGGTAATTCGCCTGGCCCCGCTGGGTATCAGTGAAAGCCGGATTTAATCGGTAATAGATGCCGCGCGCGATTGCTGCCGACCTGAGCTGGCGCCAGGCATGCACGTCCATGGGCGGAGCGGTTAAATTGGTGAAGCGCAGGGCGATCCCAACTGCGATCAATAAAACGACCGTGACGATGGGCAGCCAGCGGGTGCGTCCAAAAAAAGTGGGTAAACTGACGGGGTGGTTCATATGTAAAAAAACGGCCTAATAACGTTCACATTCGTAGATGTCGGTATACCCAAAGGATTGGATCTTACGCAGGGTATCAAGGTTGCAGAAGGCCCCATCTTTTTGGCGTTCCAGCAGGACCGACTGCGCTGTTTCATCATACAACAGGTTTACCATGATATACACGTGGGTGTAAGCAGTGTCTTTATATTCAAAAAAGTAACTCTGAGAAAGGCCGTGTAATCGGGCATAATACCAAAAAGGAACGTCTAGCGGATACATGATCGCGATGATATCGCCTTCCTTCACCTCGCTTTTCAAGTAAATTGCTGTTTGTTCTAATTCTTTGGGCGCAGAATATTCGTGCAAGTACGGGCCGCCGTAGGATATCCCATATACTATAACCATTATCGCTAATACCCCGCATGCCATGGCCGCGGGATCAATCAGGATTTTCGCCCTGGTTTTAACCTCGCCCTGATCTGTCGCCCCACTTTGGCGGAGCATCTGCTTCCAAGACCTACCTTTCCAATCCATCTGAGTAATAATTTCAATAAGCCCAAGGATTCCGGCGCTGCCCCAAATCAGAAGCGGCGCGAGCATATACGTCCAAATTCTGGCCCAGGCGTTCGGCCGCTGGATCACGAGCGTAATAATAATCCACAGCAGCGCGGCTACCTGCATTGGAAACCGATCCCTGGCAATGCGTTTGTGCAAAAACAGCGAAAGGAGAAGACCGATCACCAGCGCCGCCACGGCAATCGTTGGGACACCGGTTATCCAACTCTGCCAGGTTTCGCTCAGGCGGCCTGGCAAGGTCTGCACAAAATCGGACCATGAAAGCGGGCTGACGAAGGAATTTCCAATCAAGGCCGTAATACCGGAGAATATCACCACCGGTAGGTAAAGAATAACGGTCAGCAGGACAGTCAATCCACCTGAGACGAGCAGGTATCTTATAACTGCCCAAAAGTTCTTATAACCCGCACCGAGATCGCCAATCAAAGCAGAGAGAAATAACCACAGCAAAAGTATTCCAAACGGGTAAAGGAAGATCGGGATGGTGTAAAAACCCAGGGCGGAAAGGACTCCGATTAACAGCCAGGCGAATCGGTTCTTACGCCGCCGGACGTACACACCCAGGCTAAATAGCAGGAGGGTTAATAAGGAAACGAGGGTGTAGCCGCGCGCATCTACCGAATAGCTGATTAATACCGGATTCACAGCCACCAGGGCCGCGCTCAAAACGGCAACCTTCCGGTCGTAAAGCTGGTGAGCCAGGACAAAAGCTGCTGGAACCATGAAAATTCCTGACAGCAATGCCGGCAGACGTACCGCCCATGGGGCATCCCCAAATGAAAGATAGGATAAGCGCACCAGGATCGTGTGAAAAATATGGTTATTCGGAAGCGAATAATCTGTAATTACATAAAAGAATGGCCGTACTGCAAAGGCTTCGAAGGTATACGCCTCGTCGTGTCCAAACGGCCGGTTGATAAAAATCCAGCGGATGGCCGCCGCAGCGATGGTCAGGCCAAGGACGAGCGCAATTGTAAGCCAGGCCGGCCGGCGTGCAGCCAGGCTACGCCAAAAATCCAGAAAATCGTTCCGGGTTGCGCGCACCTCAAACGCCAAAAACCGCACCAGGCTGGTGACCCACGCCTGAGTCTGTCGCCGGAAAAGGATCGCCAGTACTACAGCAGCCACCAGCAGGACTCCCAGGATTGGCAGCACGTTCGCCACCTGGTTGTAGCGCGCCAGCGTGAAGGAATCCAGATGACCGCGGCGTGAAAAATGATCCAGGAAAGATTTCAGGGTTGCATATGGCAGCAGAAATGAACCCGCGGCAACGCCGGCCAGGAACAAGAATGCCAGGATCGCGCCCCAGACAATTTTCAAGCGTGTACTGGCGCCAGGCTTCATTTTTTAGGAGGGTTGAATTCCTGCAATTGAGGAAGGGAACCGGCGCGCAAGGCGTGGCGGAGGCGATAATAAACTGGCTTAAGGCGGTCCAGGCCTACCAGGCACAGCAGCGCATACACCATCCGGTGCCACTCGGAAAGAGCCGTCGGAGGATGGTTTGTAAAACTCCGGGCATAAGAATCTATCGCCGGCCAGGCCTTGCCTCCATCTAACTGGTAGCGCCCATTCATGCGGTAGGCACCCGCCCAGATCCGGCGCTTGTTGCGCTCATAACGCTCCGCCAAACCGGGCTGCGACTGCATCCAGGTCACAAGCTTGAGCGATTCCTCGCCGAAACGAGGAGCTGCCGCTATGTTTTTCGCCAGGGTATGAAATCGGCCGGCTGCCAGTATCCCCGGTATATGGACGATCGGCGCTATCTGGGCCATGCGCAACCACAGGTGAACGTCCAGCACGTAGTGGTAGTTTGGGTCCAGGAATCCGGCCTTTTCCAAAACAGACCGGCGCATAAAAACGCCCGGCTGCCCGATGATGTGAAACGTCATCAGGTCATCCAGGCTCCAATTGCCGTAGTGCATCAGGTTCAACACCCGGTTTTCACCGTCGATGGCCAGCACGTCGCTGTACACAAAAGCGGCCTCCGGATGGGCCTGGAGCGCCTCGGCTGCGGCGGAGAGCGCCCCCGGTTGGTAGACGTCATCCGAATTCAGCCAGGCGATGAATTCCCCTGCAGCGCTGGCAAAGCCCTTATTGATCGCTTCTCCCTGCCCGTGATCCTTCTCAGAGACCCACCAGGCCAGGCGGTCAGCATATTTGCGGATGATCTCCTGGCTGCCATCGCTCGAGGCGCCATCCACGACGATGTATTCCAGGTTTGGGTAGTCCTGATTCAATACCGAGAGCATGGTCTGCTCGAGGAATTGAGCCTGGTTATAAGAGGGTGTCACAACCGTAAACAGCGGGAAGTCGCTCATACTTTTTGGAATAACCCTTCGTAATCGGCCTTAGGAAAGATCTGCAGCTTGCCTCCAACCGTGGCATCGATTACTCTACGGCCGCTTTCCTCGTAAGCCTTGCGGGCCATCCAGTAGGCCTGCTCAGACGTATCCAGGTCCGGCAGCTGCCAGCGAAATCCCTTGCCGAAATAAGCCGGGTCAAAATGGTTCGGGTCATCGCCCTGGGAAACGACGGTCGTATTCGGCTTGCCCTTGGTGACAAAGCTGTGGTCAACCCCGATCAAAATGACCGTCGCGAAGCCGAGGTGGTAAGCAAGCTGGAGAGCTGTGTAGGTTACGGTAGCGCCTTCCCACAATCGTCCGGTCACGTCTCTGGCAAATTTGGGTCCGGTGTAGGTCGTATACAAAAAATGCAGGGTGTCGTCCGGCCGGATCCACCGGCGGGCCCGCCACGAGAGGAACCTGGGAATTTCAAGGGCCTGGATCTCCTGGGCGCTCTGCTCGACGACCAGGTCGTTGACGGATAACAGGACGCTCGTCTTGAATCCAATTTCCGGGAATGCCAGGAAAATACGGTTCATCCCAATCGTGAACTCAGACTTCAGCTTTTGAAGATCCGTGTTTTTCAGGCTGGGTCCGTTGCCGATGATGAAACAGCGTTCACCCCGGTGAGTATCTCGCAGGGCTGCCAGCCTGTGGATCGACTCGCGCCGCCAGGGATGAAACGTTGCTGCGGGCCATTCCAGGGAGCGAGAAATGAAATCTCGCGTTTCACGAGCCGCTCCCAGGACGGGCCGAGGCAGGGAATTTTTTACCGTCTGGCGGATCTGGGTCATTCTGTGCTCAGGCGGGCAGTAGCGCCTCCATCAACTACCAGAGCCTGCCCGGTCATAAAGGATGAATTTTGCGAATCAGCCAGGAAATAAATAACACGTGCGATCTCCTCCGGCTGGCCGATACGCCCATTTACCGTCTTCCGGGCCAGGTTTTCGAGCCGGTCCACCATGTTATCCCCGGCCAGGCCGCGCGCCATGCTGGCCCGCAGCATGGGAGTATCCACTGCGCCCGGCAGGATGGCATTAACCCGGATATTGTCGGGCGCAAATTCAATCGCCATGGCGCGGGTCAACGCCAGGATGCCTCCTTTGCTGGCTGCGTACGCCGATATATTAACCGAGGTCGAAACTGCATGGACAGAGGATACGTTCACAATGGCCCCATCGCCGGCCGCCTTTAAAAGTGAATGGCCGAAGCGAGCGTGCAGGTACACAGAACGCAGGTTGCTTGCCATTACCATGTCCCATTCGGCTACGCTGGTGTCAACGATCGGTTTGTGGATTTGGATGGCGGCGTTATTCACCACCGCATTCAGCGCCGGGCAGAATTGGCGCGCCTGGCGGTATACCGCCTCGATTTGCTCTTCATCCGAATTATCAGCCCGGATGAACAGGCCATTCTCAGGGAACGACTCGCCGAATTCGGCCCGATCGACCCCAATGACCCGCCAACCCGATTCGGCAAAAAATTTAACCGTGGCGCGCCCGATTCCTCCAGCCGCGCCGGTGATCAGCATCGTGCGAGATTCTTTATCAGACATTTATTCCCTTCCTTTTCCCCTTAATTTTCCAACTAACCTTTGATCCAATCCTTGAGGTGGGCCGAATCCATTCCCAGTCCCTCCAGCAGGTTTTGAATGGTATTCCAATGCACCCGCTCCCAGGCAGCAGGGCTCGAATTGGAATTGTGCGGAGCCAGCAAGACGTTATCCATCTTGAGCAGGGGAGAATCAGACGGCAGCGGCTCGAATTCAAACACGTCCAGGGCCGCCCCCGCAATCCAGTGATCCTTCAGGGCAGCCACCAGGGCGGGCTCATCTACGATTGGGCCGCGGGCCGTGTTGATAAGTACGGCCTCATTTTTCATCCAACTCAGCGTTTCGGAATTGATCAGGTGCCGGCTGGTTGGATTCAAATCGGCATTGACGCTGACAAAATCGGACCGTTCCATCAGGCTCTGCAGGCTTGTCATTTCGATTCCATTCTCCAGCACAAAATCCGGCGCGATCGGCACGATATCGTTTCCGAGCAGCTCCATCCCAAAGACGCGCGCCCGCTGCAGGACCGCCTTACCGACGTTGCCGACTCCGATTACCCCCAGGGTGCACTCGCTCAGGCTTTTGCCCGAGATTTTTCGCCAATACCCTGATTTCATGTCGCGGTCCATCCAGTAAAGCTTGCGCGCGAACGTCAGGATGTATCCCATGATCGTATCCGATACCGGCAGGGTGAAAGCATTGGGCGTGTTACGCACCTGGACGCCCATCCGTACGGCTGCCAGGCGGTCGATCGAGTCGATCCCGGTGCCCCACTTGGAAATCACTTTTAATCGCGGCAGGCAGGCCGAAATAACTTTCTCGGTATAGCGGTCATCACCGCAGATCGCGCCGTCGAACTTACCGGCCTGCGCAAGTAAATCCGTCTCCTCAAGGCGTTCCTGGACCTCTGGAGTAATCAAATCAATTCCAAAATGGGCGAACACCGGCCGGAAGCGTTCTAGATATGGAAGCATATAAGGGGCGGACAATAAGACGGTTGGCATAACTGGTCTCCAATGACCTTATTTTAATCCCGGGAAGTGAACAGCAGATTGTTCCTCGAAATAAAAAAAACATCCCGGCCTTCCTCAGGGCTGGATTGGCCCCGACCGGCTTTTTAAGACCATATCCACGATCGTGAAATCCAGCTCATCATCGATATCCAGCGCTTCGGCCGCGTCCATTTCAAACAGGTACGGCCTTTCACCCAGGCGGTTCCGGCGGGTTTCGAGGGTCTGGCGAGTGAACAGGTAGATGCAGGAATTTTCCTCGTATACCGGGGGTAAATCCTGGGTGCGCAGCAAAATCGCCGGGTTGTGGTTGATCGGCCGCCCCAATGGATCCCACAATCTTCGCTGCAGGCGGGTGACCGAAAAAAGCGAGTCGTAGGCCGGATATTGGTCTGCCAGGACATGGATGGCGCGGGATACCGTACCGGAGCGCAACAGGGGATTGGTCGAATGCGTTTGCAGGTACAGGTCGGCCGGGAACCGGTCCGTATCGTACAGCAGGATCTCGTTCATCGGGATGGTATCGGCGCGCAAGGCTTCAGGCCGTTCCAGCAGTACGACCTGCGGGAAAAATCGGTGCATGCTATCCATGATGACCGGGCTATCGGTATCGACTACCACCTGGCTGATCTCCGGGCACGCCAACAATGTGGCAGTGATGTGATGGAAAAGCGGCTTGCCAGCCAGAGGCCGGTAGTTCTTCCCGGGAACACGCAGCGATGTGTGCCGCATCGGTACCAGAGCCACAACCTTGGAAAATTGCATGTTCGTTTCCTTTTTCAGTTGTTATCCTATTCTAAACCGGTTCACTCTTCCAGGAGAAATGATCCATTCCGCAAGATTCCATCCAGAATAGCCTTGATGGATGGAGATTGATCCGGCGTAAGAGTACGCACGTCGAAGCGCTTGAAACGCACATAGCCCTGGCGAATGCCATCATCCTCGATAAACTGCTCCATCGGGAGGGAGGTTCTAAATAATTGGGTGTACAGGAACCGCCGGGCATTGCGGTAAAACTCGGCTGGAACTGTGATCGCAGGAGAGGCCAGAAATTCCTCAGCCAGCTTCAAAAAATCCGCCGGCGATTGGGGAAAGAAAACGGTCGGAAGCTGGGTAAAGCGGGCTTTGCCGCCACACAAAACAGGAACTTTTAGGAGAGTCGCTTCCAGTCCGATGGTCGAGTTGTAAACCATTACGAATTTTGAGCGCTGGATCAGCTCGTAGGAGCTGAAATACTGGCGCGAGTCAACGAAAAGGACGTTCGGCAAAGATGCGACGCCGTTTTTTTTCACCCAATCCGCCACGCTCTCGCGGCTTTCCTTACCTGGCCGTGCTTCATCCGGGTGTGCGCGGATGACAAAATACGTTTCGGGATGGGCTTTGATGATCTGCAATACTAGGTCCAGCCAGGCAAACATGTGCGGGAAGATCACATTGGCGTGGCCCTGGCTGGTGTCAAAGATCACGTTGCTAAAAACCGGAACAATTTGTTTGAACTGACCCGCTCTTTTCCAGAACTGCTCTCCAAGGGGGCGCATTTCGGGCCAGAAGTGCACACCTGCCATACTGAAGTTGCCGTGGAAACGCTGCTCGAGGTATGCATCCAGGCGCTCATCCTCTGAATTGGTCAGCTTAAAGGAATCTGGAATATTGATCGGGTAAGCGGTCGCCTCGCCCCTGGTAAAAAATGCGGTGAAAGGACGCAGGGCCACTTCGTGCGAAATGACCGGTATTCCCCGCTGTGAGGCAACCCGGCGAGCCGTGGCTTCCGGGTAGAACATCCCATTAAAAACAACTACCGCCAATGGCTTGACGTCCTCGAGCAGCCGCTCAAATTGCCTCGCCAGGCTCCAGGACGAACGAATGTACTGGCAGAATAAAAAGCGGGTAGAACCATCGTCCGCCAGTGTGTGGCGGCGCAGGCTCCAGCGCAGCGAGGGAAGGACCATAGTTCCTAAAGGCAGACCACCGAATTCAAAAGCCATCAGCTGTTCGAGGCCGAGCGGCTTAAGCGCGTTCGCAAGGTTCACATCGTCTCTGAACTCCAGCCGTCGCACGACCGCCCCGGTAAACGCTTTGCGGGATTGTTCGATGCAATCAAAGCAGGGCGGCTGAGCATCGACCTGGTCGCGATTGGTGCCCAGGACGCACGGTTTCAAGCCGGCATTGCAGGTCAAATTGACGACCGGAGTGCCTGCCAGGCGCAGCGCCCAACCTGCCAGCAGGCTGAAGGCGGCATTCTGACTCAATCCAAGCAGACGGGTTGATGCGTTAAAAAAGATGACCGGGCGCGTTACAGGGACCATTTCCTGTCGGGCTACCTTCTGAACCAGCTCCAGCAGCCGGCGGTCATTTTGCCATTGGCGAATGCGCCAGGTCGCCGCCCAGGTCAGGTGAGATAGACCAGATGCCATCAGCTATTATCAGTCACCCGGCGCAATTTTTTAAGCGATGGCAGCTCGCTTTCGTAGACGCGTTTTACCCCGTCGCCGAGGCTTTGCTCGGTCACGCGGATATACTTGACCAGCCTTTCAAAGCCGCCCGGCTCAACTGAGGCCGCCTGGTCGCTGCCCCACATGGCGCGGTCGAGAGTAATGTGCCGTTCAACCAGGCAGGCGCCCAGGCTGACGGCCACTACGGAAGGAATTAAGCCAACTTCGTGTCCTGAATAGCCGATGGGGATCGGGAAATTCTGGCGAAGTGACGGGATAACCCGCAAGTTGAGCTCATCAGGGTCGCATGGATACGTACTGGTGGCGTGTGTGATCATCAAATTCTCCAGGCCAACCACGTTAACAGACGCTCGGATCTGTTCCATGGTTGACATGCCGGTTGAAAGGATGAGCGGGCGGCCAGTCTTGCGCAAGTGGCGCAACAGGTTATGGTCCGTCAGGGAAGCCGAGGGAATTTTATAAGCTACTGGGGTAAAGGGTTCCAAAAAATCGACCGCTACCTCGTCCCAAACCGAGGCAAACCAGGTAATGCCGATCTCTTTGCAATAGCGATCGATCTCGCGGTACTGGTCCTGTTCGAACTCAACCCGGTTGCGGTACTCCATGTAAGTAATATACCCCCAGGGAGTTTCGCGCATGACGTTGCGTTGGTCCAGCGGTACGCACAGCTCCGGAGTCCGTTTCTGGAATTTTACAGCATCCACTCCCGCGTGAGCGGCAGCCTGGATCAATCGCTTGGCGTTTTCGAGGTCACCATTATGATTCACGCCGATTTCCGCCACGATAAACGTGGGATGACCGTCGCCTAAAGTGCGATCGCCAATCTTGATTTCACGCGCCATATTTCTCTCCTTAAATTTCAAACCAGATGTAGAAGCCAATCACATAATTCGCGCACCGCGCCGCGGCCGCCAGGATTCTGCAAAACGATGTCGGCCCGCCTGAGAACTTCGGGGTGGGCGTCTGACGGAGCTATAAAGCAGCCCACCAGCGGCAGGCAGGGCAGGTCATTCACATCATTGCCCAGGTAAATCACCTCAGCCGGATCGAGACCGCGTTCAAGAATAAGCGTATTGAGGGCAGTTTCTTTATCGCTCACTGACTGGATGACTGGCAGGTTAATCTTGCTAGCCCGCGCTGAAACGACCGGGTTGTGCTCGCGCGACAGGATCAGGCAGTCGATGGCGCGCTTCGAGCGCAGGATGGTCAGTCCGAGGCTGTCGCTGCGGTTGGAAGCAACCGTTTCACGGCCGTTTTCATCCGTGAAAACCCGGTTGTCCGTCAGTACGCCGTCGAAATCAAAAACAATCAAAGATATTTTGGCCGGCAGCGGGCGGCGGCGCCTCGCCGGATCGACCATGTCCAGGCCGGCGTGATATACCAGCCATTCCGCTCGCTGCAGATCGAATAACGAATCGATGTCTACCGTGTACCGTGGCTCAACCATGACCGGCAGGATGACCTTTCCGCTCATGGATCCCCCTGCGAGGATCGTGGCAGGACGGATCGCATCCACGTGGCCGGTCTGCCAGAAGACCGGTGGCAAAACCTGGCGCGGCGCATTGTAAGGCTCAGCGATTCCATCCACTGCCAGCAATGGCCGCATCGGTCCGCCCGCAGGATCCAACCGCCACATTTTGTGCGGATTTTGGCCAGCCGGCATCACACCCCGTACCGAATCGGCTTCAGGGTGTGACAGCAGCAGGCTGACGGCTTCGTCCACCAGACGGCGCGGCCTGATCGGAGAGGTCGGCCGCAATTGGACGACCACCGCAGGATGGTAATTCTCCTCCCTGGCAAGCCAATCAAGGGCGTGGCGGAAGACGGGCAGGTCGGTCGTATTGTCCTGCGCCAGCTCTGCCGGGCGTAGAAAAGGCACGTCCGCCCCAAACTCGCGCCCTACGGAGGCGATTTCCTCGTCATCCGTCGAGACGAGCGTGCGCGTGACACACTCCGCTGACTTTCCAGCCGCAATACTGTACGCAATCAGCGGGAAGCCCGCAAAGGGACGAATGTTTTTGCGCGGCAGGCCTTTTGACCCGCCCCGCGCCGGAATAATTGCCAGCACCTCGGGCCGATCTACCATGCCGTCCAGCCCCCATCGACAATCAGGTTAGCCCCGGTCATGTAGCTGGATGCATCCGAAGCCAGGAATAAGAGCGCTCCATTCATCTCGTCCCGGCGCGCCATGCGGCCAAGGACGGTGCGGGCCGAGTAATTCTGGACGAAGTCCTCGTCGTGATTGTTGAAAACTCCTCCCGGAGTGAGGGCATTGGCCCGAATATGCGTGCCGGCGTAATAGGTGGCCAGGTAATGCGTCAGGCCGATCACACCCGACTTGGTTACCGAATAATAGACCGGCTTAAAGGATTGGTCGGGCTGGCCCGGCTTGCGATAAATCCTTTGGTCAGGTCCGACCAGGCCGTAGGTTGAGCAAATATTGATGATAGCCCCATGATCCTGGACCAACATTGGCTTTACGGCTGCCTGGGCGCACAGGAACAGGCCGGTCAGGTTGACGTCCAGGGCCTGCTGCCAAAGTTCAAGCGGGTAATCTTCAAAAGTATTGCGATGTTGCCCTGCGTGGGCGCTGTCAAATTTCGGATCGAGAGCCGCGCTGCACACCAGCACGTCCAGCCGGCCAAAAGCCTCCAGCGTGGATTTGATCATCGCCTGGACCGAGACCGGGCTTGTTACATCCACTCCAACACCGGCTGCCTTGAGCCCGGCATCCTCCAGCTCGCGGGCGACTTCACAGGCTGCTATCTCGTTGAGGTCGGCCACAACGACCGCCGCCCCGGCTTGCGCCAGGGTTTTGCAGAACTCTCTTCCGAGCAGCCCCACCCCACCCGTGACGATTGCCGCCTGGCCGTCCAGCCGAAATTTTTCGAGGATATTCTCCATAATGCCCTTTTTTGAAACGAGGGGGTAGATTTATTTAAAAGTGCAAATCACTTTCAAAAAACTCCACTCGTTCGTTTTACGCGGCCGACGAAGGCCGGCCAGCTTATCGATTGAGAAGGTTACCTGCTCTGCCAGGTGTGTATTTTAGATACGATTGGCAGAGCAATCCTCATATTTTACCATCCCGAGACTTGCATAAAGCTCAGTGGCTCGCTCCTGGGTAAAAATAGATCCGGCCATCGCTGCCGGAAAACGCGATCCGCAGGCCCCCGACGAGGCTCTGGATTCGCTCCTGGGTGCGTGGCCCGTACAAGGACACCATGTCGTCGGAAAAATTACTGAAAAGAACCAGGGCAGCTCCATTCTGCCTAAAGATGGCCTGGGCTGGATCGTTCGTCAGCGGGCCGTCGCCGTAACGATAAAAATTCGCAACGGGTTGTGGCTGGCGCAATTCGGCAAAATTATAGGCCGGGCGTCCGGCCAGGAAGTAAATCGCTGTGACTTCGTTCGACACGATTAACGTGTCCTTTGGTAACTGGCGCACCTGCTGGATGGTCAGCGAAGACTGCCAGGCGACAGAATAATAACCCAGGCCATCGTGGTAATTCTGCAAGACGATCCGGGCCGACCTGCTGGCATACCATCCTGAGACTGCCAGGGCGGCAATAACGGCACCCACTGCAAACCTGGCTCGCACGGCGCCTCCGGCTATGCGCAGCGTCAGGACTCCCAATCCGGCAATTCCCCATATAAATGCAATGTGCAGCGGCAGCATGATGCGCTGGTTGACATCAATCACGGGAAAGACAAACAGGTAGGTTGCCAGGATGAAACCGGTGTAAATCACAATAAACAGGCCCATCATGCAAACCAGGCGGAAAAGGCCGGGCTCCGACTGCCAGGCCTGCCTGCGCAGGATGAGTATTCCCCAAACCAGGACTGCCGCAATTCCAGCCAGGCTCAGCAGGGTTTGAAGGAGGCCGCTCCGAAGAAAAGAGGTCAGCCAGGAATCAGGAAATATCCAACCCAGGAACACCAGGCGCAGGCTTTGCCAGAAGGAAGACAGACCGGAAATCAAGCCAGCGCTGCCTTGCTCCAGGCTGCGCGAAGCCAGCGAAGCCGAGTGCAGGTAATCCCACGCTTCCCAGATTACCGCCGGAACAAGGCCCACAACGAAGTAGAAGCCGGCCTCCCCTAGCCGCCGTTTATATGTTCCAATGCCTAGCAAAATGATTCCCACCGCCCCTGCAGCCACAAACGGCAGGCCGGCGTACCGTGTAATTGTGGACAGCCCGACCAGCAATGCTGAAATAATAAGTAAGTTCCAACCAGCATTCTTTTCGAAATAGATGAGCAAGCAGGCCAGGCCGAGAAAACCCAGGAAATTGGCTAACGGCTCTGACATGGCCCACGAATAGGGCGGAATAGCGACCGGCGAAACAGCCAACACCAGGGCTGCCAGCAGGCCAGCCAGGGGAGACCGGCCGGCCCGCCACAGGCTGAAGCCCGTCAGCCCAACCAGCAAGCCGAACAGCAGGGCATTCAGCCAGCGCGCCCCGGCTGCCAGGTCCACCCCAAAAATCCCCAGCACGCTCAGGCTGAGCGGGAATAATGGTGGGTAATACGACAGGGATTGGAAGGCGCCGTCGGGACCGGGCATGCCCAATCCAATCCCGTTGTTCAGACTCCTGGCCGAGAAAATGTATACGGTTGCATCACCCCCGACTCCCGGACCGCGGGCAGTGCTCACCAGTACCAGGCCGACTCCAAGGAAAGCCACCAGCCAAAGAAGGATTAAAGCATACCGGTTGAGCAGCCTGCTCACGCCTTTCCTCCCCGGTAAGCAAAGTGGTCCAGGGCCACGCGCCCCCCGGACTTGGCGGCCTGGTAAAACGCTTCAACCAGGCGGATGGCCTCGATCCCATCCTGCAGCGTACAGCGCGGCTGTTCCTCGCCTCGCAGTATATCCAGGAAATTACGCATTTCGGCCATAAACAGGTCATTCCGGTCAAATCCAACCGGGGCCAGGAAGCTTTCCCAACTGTCGGTGCTGGCGCGAAATATCCTCACCGCACCCGAGCTATTATTCCACTCGATCGTCCCCTCGGTACAGATAATTTCAAAACGATGAATTGGCGGCCGCTGGAGGTAATCCAGGTGTATGCTTCCCACGGCCCCATTGACGAACTTCAGCCCAATTTCAGCGGTATCTTCTACGTCTATCTCGAGATCGCCAAGATGGCCCGCATATCCCCACACGCTTTCAACTTCGCCGACCAGCCAGCGCAGGTAATCAAACGGGTGGCACAGGGTCAATGCCGCCCCGCCGCCCAGGTCGGACCGGGCGCTATAGCTCTGGCGGTAATCCTCCCACGGATGCCAGGCCGGCAGGTATTCACCCCAATGCGCCCTAACGGAAACCGGACGTCCCAATCCGCCTGTTTTGAAGAGGCGGCGAATATATTGGAGGGATGGATGAAACCGGAATTGAAAGCCAACCAGGACGCGGGCGTGCCCCTGGATTAAGGCGTCCTCGAATTCGTCGATGCGCTCCAGGTTTTGGGCGATGGGCTTTTCCAAAAGGATCGAACACCCCGCCCGGGCCGCCGGTATGGCGACGTCCATGTGCAAGGCGGTCGGGTTAGAGATGATCACCCCATCCGGCTTGTGGCTCAGGGCTGCCCCAATGTCGCTCTCAACGACCAGCCCATCGATCTCTTCGTCCGTCAGGGTGCTCTTGTGGGTCCGGTAGAGTAAAATGTCCGATTCACCCAGGGCGCGCAGGTTGCGCAGATGGCGGCGACCAATGGAACCAAATCCAGCAATCAAGAATTTCATAATAACCCCAGGATCCATTCACCTGTCCTTCGACCGGCTTCCCCATCGGTGAATGTGCACTCGTCCAGGATGAATTTCTGGCGCTGTGCCTGGTCGATTAGGGGATTGCGCAGGTAAAGGTTGATAGCCTCTCGCAGTTGCGCCTCGTCGAAGGCAACCCGGCCGGCCCCTGCATTGCGAAAGCGCTGGTGGGTAGGCCACTCGCCGATCTCGCGCAGCGATAATGAGAATTTGCCGGGCGTATTCCACCCACCCGGCACGTCGATGCAGGTTGCCACAATTGGACGGTCGTGAATGGCCGTTTCGACGACCATGGTCGAATAGACGGTCAAAAATACGTCGGCATACGCCATCATGGAAGCTTTTTCCGGCATGTCTTCGCCCGAATAATGCCCCAGCTCGCCCCCCAGCGGAACAGGCTCAACCAGGTGCATATGGGAAGTGTTCTTTACGAGCTGGCGTATCTGGTTGGCTTCTTTTTCGTAAAGTGAACCCTTCTGAAAGTGATTCGGATGAAGGCGGATCAACAACTGGCACGGTTCTGCCAGAGCACCTTCGGTTCCAACCAGGCGAGCCAGGGTTTCGATATTGCGAATGTTGGGCGAAAAGGTCACAAAGCTGCACGCATAGGCAAGGAGCTTGCGCTGCTGATCGAGGGCATGCAGGGTAAAGTAATCCTGGCGCGGCATGAGCCAGGTCTTCCGAAAATAGCCGTCGTAGGATGGGATACCCCCAATATTGACCTGTTTTGGAGACCAATCTGCGCCCAGGATGAGCTCTTTCTTCTGGATTTCGGACCAGCAGGAAATGAAATCCACTTTTGCGCCAGATAACCGGTAACTGCTGGGATTATCCCAACCGACGATAACTGCTGCTGTGCATACGCCATGCCGTTTGGCCTCTCGCAGTAAAAACCGGTCGAGCCTCCAGCCCGGCGTGCTGGCAATCACCAGGTCGGGGTGATATTTTTCAAACAGATCTCCATAAATTTCGGAAGTATAGCTCATCTGCGAATTCAGCAGGACTCGCCGCGCCAGCGCAGACCTGCGCAGCAGCCAGATCATGCTGCGAATGGCCGGCAGGATCTTTTTAGCCCGCGGCGATGCCTCCACCTGCATCTGTCGCAGGTGCCCGTCAGGGGCTTCCAGGTTGATCCGGTTGGAGCCGCCCATCCAGCGCATGAAATGCATCCAATATTGGGCCGAATGGTTCGTCTTTTCGAAATAAGAACGAGCCCGGCTCAGGCGCAGACCTTCTACGGCCAGGCCGGGTTGGCTGAATTTTCGCCTGATCTCCTCTTTCAATCCGTCGTCAGTCAAAAGGACCACCTGCACGCCGGCGTCGAGCAGCGTTCGCAGGAGGTCTGTCTGCAAGAAATACACGATCGCCAGGCCGTGATCAGCGCTGATAAACACGGTGCGTGAATTCATCAAGATTCTGCCAATATTTTAAATAAGAGATTATAGATGCGGGTCAACTGTCGTTTGAACCAGGGCTTCCTGGCTCCTTTTCGTAATATTCGCTCTACCAGTCTTGCATCCGCTGGCTCATTGCCAGGGTGCGGCGCTTTCTCAGAAAGGTCTGGAGAAGAGTCCAATTGGCGCCGGATCTCTTCTTCCAGGTGTTCATCCAGGGCATTGCCCATGTGTACGACCAGCGGTTCGGGCAATGAAACATGCAGAAAGCCCTCTGCATCCACCCGCTGATTAAACACCCGGTCCTCCTCCGCTGAAAGGCCAAATTGAGCTGGAAGTGGGATCACACTGCGCGCCAACTCACGCCTCAGAATGAACTGCATGTGAGAAGCGCCCAGGACAGCCTTGATTTTATCATCACCGAATTCAACTGCGTGCAGGGGTGTCTTTAGAAAGCGCTGCAGCATTTCTTCGCTCCCGCCCAGACCATGCACAAATTCCTGGACGGCCCAATTCGGAGGCCAATAATTCTGAATTTCAATGCCGTTTTCAGATAGGGAAGAGAACGCTCTTTCTTCTCCGTTTAAGACGTCTGCAAAGCAGGGCTGAGCAGTCACTACTCCGACCAGCGCAGATCCATTCAGACGTTTGAGGCTTTCTTCGAGCCAACCTGGGCGAAAATACACATCTGAATCCGTAAATCCGATGATTTCATTGGGCATCGCTGCCAGAATCCAGTTCAACGCCCCGGTCTTCCCCAGGTTCGAATTCGAGAGGATCAGCCAATCGATCAGCCCGCTGCGTTGTAACTCCTGGAGCTTTTGTTGCACTTCGGGGATACTGCCGTTGTCGAAAACGAGCATGTCGAATGGTTCGGAAGTGTTCACCCTCAGGCTTTTTAGCTGAAGCTCCAGGATCTTTAACACCTGGGCATAATAGCCCTCCAGATGAGGGATGAAAATAAGCGAGGCTATACCAAGCCGTTTTGGCTCGTAAGCAGCGATTTTTTGCTTGGCAGGATTCTGTCCGATGCGCATTTTTTCTCTAAAGATTTTGGGCTCACCTGCTGCCCTTTTCAAGATTTAACTTCAAAGAATGCCAGGCAGTGCTAAAGCCTGAAATTTGGGGACAAACCACTTCAACTATATAATTCTGGCCGAAAGGATAAATTTGACGATTCCTGAAAGGCAATTTTAGATAAGCCAGGCATATTTCCAGGCACTTAACACCCAGAACCCTCAATCCACTCAGGATGATCCGCAGCCTGGAGCGGTCATCACGGTTGGCAGGATCCTTATAGCGAATGGCTGCTTTGGCTCTCCCATGCAGCCACCGCGAGCGAAAAAACCACCTTACGGTCATGCGGTCCAGGGGGGCATGGTGCAAAATGTAAAGCTGCGGATCATACCAAAGACGGGCTCCTTTTTCAGCCACCCTCAGGATCAAATCGGTATCATCTCCATATTCGGATTTGTGCCCAGAACGGTCATGAATTCCGGCGAAACCGCCCAATTCTTCCAGCGTAAGGCGTTTGAAGACCATGTTTCCACCCATCAGGGTTTCATCTTTTACAAGCCAGCGCGGCGAAGGTCCCAAAGAAATCACGAAATATTCGTCTTTAAACCAAGCCGGTTTTTCGTCCGTGTAATACGGATAATAAGGTCCACCGAAACATTCCGGGGAGGGACTCTGGTTGATGGCAAGCGCCCTTGCCAGCCAATCCTCGGGCAAGGTCTCATCGTCATCGATGAAACCGACCAGGTCAGCCCTGGCCCGGATCAAGCCGCTGTTGCGAGCCACGTTTACCCCAGGGGCGGGTTGGTGCAGGTAGACCAGGTCAAAAACGTGCTCAAATCTCCTCGACTGGCAAAGTGCCCGGGTCGGCTGGTCTCCGCCCTGGCTGTTATCGACAACAATTACCTCAAACGTACAGCCGGATAGTTTTTGATCTGACAGGGATGCCAGCAATCGCTCTAATAGTTCCACCCGTCGCAAAGTAGGAATAACGATGGAAATATCGGGCTTATTTTTGGGTTCAAAATCCTGCGCAAGGTCTGGCATGGATTGCTCTGCATCCATAATGGTTATTATTGGTAGTAAGCCTTGAAAATCCGGTTATATAGCCCTAAAAGTGCCTGTTTGACCGGTGAATAGTTCAGGATGCGGCGCTTGAGCGAAGTATTTGATATTTCCTTTGGAACCGGCTTGCCGCTCAGGAAGGCCGGGACCTGGTTGCTCATGTTCTGCGCCAGCGGATCTGCGGTCATCAGCCGCAGCAATCCGGCTTCATTCATGCGCTGGTCCAGCATGCGCACCTGACCCATCGGGCGGTTCATATCGAAAGGCAAGAATTGTTTCAGCGTCGCTTTTCGAGTCACGAACTGCCAATGGCTGGCGCCTATTTGAGCCGGCACGCCTTTGTAGTTGACCCGCATATCGCCTCCGCCTTCCCACCAGCTTCGGGCTTGCTCTTCCGAGGTACCCAGACTCATCACAAAGCTGCCAAAATCCTCCCAGGAGAGAAAATTGCCGATTTTGTAATCGGCCTCAGGCGTATTCCTGGCCCATTCGATCGTGTGGCTGGAATATTGTTCAGGCGTGCGAAAGGGACGGCTGGTCACCATGCCAACATTCGGGTAGGTTTCCAGAATTCTTATCGAACGAGAGAGCCAGCCCGGGTAAAATAGGACATCGCTGTCAGCATAAGCGATGATTTCGCCGGGAGCGCCGGACAGCATGATATTCCACGCGCCTCCTTTGCCCAGGTTTTTTTCAGAAAGAATCAGGTATTGGATTTTTCCCTGGGATTTCGATTCGAGCAGAAAATTGATCACTTCGTCACAACTGCCGTTGTCAAACACCATCAGGTCATATTCAATCTCAGTCGTGTTCTTCCAAATGCTGCCCAGGCATAGCTTAAGTACATCTAACGTCTGGGCATAGAAACCACTTAAAAAGGGGATGTAAGATAGCACCGCCACCGTTACCTTTTTGGGAACGGCTGCTTCCTTTACATTTTTAGCCGGGTTCTGACCGATGCGCATTTCTGCTCCCAATTACTATGCGAATATCGATAATCCTTCGCGCAAAGCCTTCACAAAATTGCTAGTCGAAAAAATCTCAAAAAGTTCCTGGCGATGCGCTTTGATGGCTGCCCGGCGCTGCCGGTAACCTTCCTCATCTTTGATAATTGGCTCAATCGAATCGTTTTCATCTGCAATTGGATATATCATGGTTGCCGGCAGGAACGATTCAAGGGTCGGGTCGCCCCAATAGATCGGCACGGTTGCGTCCAACAGGCAATCGAGAAACTTCTCGGTGACATATCCAGGCTGGCGCTGGTTTTCATATACCAGGGCGAACTTGTACCGCCTGAAAGTATCTGCCTTGCTCATGCATATGCCGCGATAATTCGGCAGGTCTTTCGGCCAACCTCTGCCAAACACATCCACAAAATCCTTCCATTTCGTTGCAGCGCGCAGCCGGTTTTGATATCGGTCCAGCGGGTTTAATGTTGTTATCATGACCGCTTTTTGCTTGCGCGGGAAATATCTTAAGGCGTAGATTGAAAGGAATATGCGGCGCGAGTGCCGCCATTGCGCGATCCAGGCATCCAGGCCGCGCTGGTCCCGGTGCGAGCTGCCAAAAGAGGCATCGTATGGAATATAAATCTTCTTAAATCCAGGATGGTCTTTATAAGAATAATCGAAATTAAAAAACACGTCAAACTGCGGCGCAAGCTCATATGCCATTTCCCACAAATTAACGCCCTCTGATTGGACCAGGGCACGCTGCTTGTAGTATGAAAATTGGGGCGCCAATTTGTCCCATACTTTTTGGTTCAGATTAATGACAATCAGTAAAGTATCGTCGTCCGGCTGGCAGTCATCACTTGAATAGACTGGAACTCCGGGCAGGATTTCCCAAAAAGGGAAAAAGGACGGGTAATTCCAGGTGGAAAGCTTCCTATCCTTTTGATAGGCCACAATTTCAGGAATCCCATAGCCACCTGCCAGGTGAATTTTATTGATTCGCTTCATCATTCCGCTCTCTCCTGCTATTACCGTTTGGGGGAGCTGCTGAATACAAGGTATAAATTATTGTATAATCGCAACAGAATTCGACGCAAGCGCGGCTGGCTGTTCATCCAGACCAGGCTGCGCCAGGCCAGGTTATGCTTGGACTGAGCCGGTTCGGAAACAGTTGTGATCTGTGAGCCATCCAACAGCTTCAGGCGGGCCAGCTCTGGCTCCAGCTCAACATCCACTGTATTGCCCATGTGATAAAGATAAGGCACAGTCGTAGTTAAGTGAGCGAATCCAAGCTCGTCCAACCGTCGATCCTGGTAGGTATCCTCTTCGCGACTTAGTTGATGACTGGCAGGCAGCGGTAAAATCTTCCGGATCACCTCGCTCTTCGCCAGCCATTGCTGGTGCGAATTGCCGCCCAAAAAGACTTTCACGCCTGACTCAATATTTTCAACCTGGTCGAGCGCCATCGCCCGGTAATCCGCAGCACGTTCATCGGAAACGCCTCTCCCACGGATATATTCATCCAGAATCCAGGCGTCTGGTTTGACCTGGCCGAATCGAAAGCGAGGATCGGTGGTTTTTCGTAGTCTTGAATTGCCCCTATCGACCTCGAGATCCGGAAAGACAACCTGGGCTCCGATCATGCCGCAGTCCGGAAAACTTGCTTGGATTTTCCAGCTTGCTTCCAGCCAGCCCGGGCGGAAGAGCATATCCGAATCGGCAAAACAAATCCATTCATTCGGCAGAGCGCCCAATATCCAATTCAGGGCGCCGGTTTTCCCGAGATTATCCTTCGAAACGACCAGCCAATCGATCCAGCCCTGTGTTTGCAGTCTCAACAGAGCCTGCTTCACTTCAGCGCAGCTGCCGTTATCAAAGACCACGAGGTTGAACGGTTCAGGTGTGTATTGGCGCACGCTGGCCAGATGGTACTCGAATATTTTCAGCGCATCCGCGAAATAACCTTCCTGAACCGGGATATAGACCAGGGAAACAATCGCCAGCTTTTCCGGCCGGTATGCAAGCACATCTTTTTTGGCGGGATTCTGGCCTTTCCTCATCCGGCGCCTGCTTTCTGGGTGCGGCGCCAGGCGCGTACGTCTTTGTAAGCCTTGATCGGGTGAAAAAAGGCGTAGGCCGCCTGAGCTAGAGAATACGAATGCAACGTGACCAGCGGAAAGATTTCGACCTCCCGCCAAAATTTCTTCCAGGTCAATGGCATTGGGACGATTCCGCCGGGGGTCAATTTCTTATTGGCATCGTCCAGCAGGAAGGTCGTGCGGCTGCCGCCGCCCAGGCGCACATTTTCATAAGTATCCGGGTGCTTGTGATGCGACTGGCCATGGGGCAAATGGCTATAATCGTGATTCTGGTGGATGATCTGGATTCCATCCGAACCATCGATGGTCGCCCAGTGGTTGCGGCGAGCCCAATAAATCATCCAGTTGTCCCAGAACGCCCGGCCAACGGTCAGATCCGGGATATCCACGAAGCAGTCGCGTGGGAAGATAAAGTAGTCGCTGCCGACCCGGCGGTGGTGTTTCCCGGTCGATTGCACTTGCTGCCAAAGGCGCGCTTGCCAACCTTCTGAAAAATCGATCGGGGCAGTCACGTCCAGGTCCCAACGCCGGCCCATGATCAGGAATTTCTGGTATTTCTCAGCCGCTTGGCGGGCGCCTTCCAGAAAATCCGGCATTACTAAGATATCTGCATTGATGTAGGCCAGCAGAGGCGACGTGGAGGCCTGGCGGCCCAGCTCGTAGATGGAGGAAACCAGCGGTGTGCCGCCCTGGTTTCGCCGGATTGCCGGCGCCCGGCGCAGGTTCATTTCCTGGCAGACCTCAGCCAGGCCGGCCTCCTCGCCAACGACCACAATATCCACGTCTGGTCCCAATTCTTTCCAGGATTGGAAGGCATTTCGCTGGAGGTTGATGATATGGGGATCCACAAATGGCTTTACAGATGTAATGATCGTAAGAAGAGGCATATTCCAATCCAGGTCAAAAATGGCTACCGGTTATTTCGCTTGTCGTACTCGTACACTGACTTGGGCGTAACAGAGGCATTGATTTCAACCAGGTGCGGCTCGCGCTCGATCAACGCCAGCACATCCAGCCAGGTAAAATCCGGCCTGCCGGACAGGCGGGCGTACAACTGGCGCACGAGCTCCAGGTCCTGGGCAGTATCAACCGTCCAGCGCTGGCTGCCGTAATCCCTGGGATAATTCAGGATGGCTACTTTAAACCGTCCAGCCACCTCGTACAGGTAAGGCATGACATGCTCGCGATCGTGCGGCGCGCTGGCTTCTTTCCAGGCGCGTTCGAGCGCTGCGAAGGAGCAAACCTCGCAATCCAGGCCGATCGGATACGTGCGCTTGAACGGGGGAGGCAGGCGGTTAGCTGCGAAATCGGCCCCGCTTCGGTGAAAGAGGTCCACGGTTTCGTCAATGAGGCCTGGATCGATCAATGGGCAATCTGCCGTAAGGCGCACGATCGTATCTGCATGAAATATTCGGGCCGCCTGGTAAAAACGGTCGAGCACGTCCGGCAGGCTGCCGCGAAAACAGGGGACGCCTCTCCGGGCGCAGAATACCTCAACCGGGTCGTCGGATGGGTCGATGGTCGTGGCGAAAACGACCTGGTCGATCATGCGCGCCTTGCGCGTGCGCTCAACCACCCGCATTAACATCGGTTCGCCGGCGATATCAATTAATATCTTCCCCGGCAGCCGGGAAGAAGTCATCCGCCCCTGGATTATTGCAACAGAATTCGACATCAATTAACTCCAATAGCCATTTTATAGGCTCCCAGCAGCTTTAAAAAGTTCTTCGACCAGTCTGCCCTTTTTTCAGCCAGCTTTCGGGCGGCCGCGCCCATAACTGGCAGGTTTTTCCGCTCATGGACCGCCTTCAGAATGCCCTGGGCCAGGGCAGCCACGTTCCCATCTGCAAAGAACCAGCCTTCCTGGTCCGGCGTGATCCATTCTTTATTGCCGGGTATATCCGACACGAGCACTGGCCGGGCGCAAGCCAGCGCTTCCATCAGCGAGACGGACGAGCCGTCGCTGTGCGAAGCGCTCAGGTAAAGGTCTGCAGCCCGGTAATATTCTGGCAGGTCCGTATTCTTGACCAGGCTCGCAAGGTACACCCGGTTTTGCAGGCCGCTGTCGTATATGATTTTCTGAACCAAACTGGCCTGGGATCCACCACCGAGCAGAACCAGGCGCAACTCCGGCGCTTCCTGGGCCGCCTGTGCGAAGGCTCGCACAATGATGTCTACGCCGTAAACAGGCTCCCAGGATCGGAGCGATAGCAGGACGAAGGCATCCTCCCATCCCCTGCGGCTGCGAAAATTCGAGTCCAGGCCGGGTGAGAACAGGTCCAGATCGATTCCCCAGGGGAACAGAACGACCCGTTCCTCTGGAAACCCCAGGGCAGCCGCCTTTTCCTTAACGGCCTGGCAGTCGCCAGTTAAGACAGACGTTCTTTGCAGGGCGAACCGGGCGCACCAGTTCTGCCAGCGATCGTTCTCCACATCCAACAACAGGTCGGAGCCCCAGGACATGCTCACCAGCGGATGGACTCCACCCGAGGCTGCCAGGAACGCAACGTTCGGCACGGGCCCGGCATGGACCAGGTCTGGCTGGATTTGGCGTATGACGCGCTTGAAGTCCAGCCATAAAGCCGGGAAATCTCTCCAGCGGAAGGGAGCGCGCCCGCCTTTCCAGATCACCTGCTGTACTTCTGGCGGCAGTGGGCGATCCTCGAGCTGCTGGCCGCGCCGCTCCAGGCGCAAAAAATAGACCTGGTGTTCGGTCCTCGCCAGCGAGGCCAGAAAGCGGTGGTCGTGAGGCGTGTAGTCGCGGCTGAAATATAAAAGACGCACTATTCTCCCAGTATGAACCAGGTCAGCTCATTCCCTGCGTTGATATCTACCCGGGCGGTCCGGCCGATCACCTTGTCAAGATCGTACGGCATGATGGCGTACTGCGGGGCCGGGCGGAGTACGTCGATCATATCCCGGGATATGCACTCGCCGGCCTTGATGGAACGAGCGGCCCTCAGGCAGCGGCGCTGCAAGATAACGGTTTGTTTTTCATTTTCTTCCACAACTTTATCGGGCGAGCCCAGGGCTGCCTCCAGGCGGCGGGTATTTTCCACCATCTCAACCCATGAATCAGGCGTCATCGAAAAGGGATGGTCGGGGCCGACGCGGTTGCGGTCATCCGTAAAGTGCTTTTCAACAACTCGCCCACCCAGAGCCACTGCCCCCAGGACGGTTGCGTGGCCCGGTGTATGGTCTGACAGGCCCAGGATCAAGCCCGGAAACATCGTTTTGTACGTTTCTAGAACGCGAAGATTGATGTACTTCATATTTTCCAGGCTGCCGGTGTAGTTGGTGTTGCATTGCAGCAGGATCAGCTCAGGATTCACTTTGAGGATAGCGTGCACCGCCCGCTGGACATCGGCGATATCTGAGGCGCCGGTTGCCAGAATGACCGGCTTGCCTTTGCGAGCCATGCTCTCTATGGCTTCGGGCCAGGTGATCTCGCCCGATCCTATTTTATATGCCGGAACGTACGGATCCAGCATATCGGTCGCCTCAAAATCATATGGCGAAGAGAAATAATCGACGCCAACCTCGTCGCATTCTTCCTTGAGGTAAGGGGTCCATTCAAATGGAATCGACGCATCCTGGTAAACCTCGAACACCGTCTTTTTCCAGCCCGACTGGTGAGACTGCTGGCTGCCCAGGGATTTGAAGCCATAGTCAGACACAATTTTCGGGGCTCGGAAGTTTTGGAACTTGGCGGCGTCGGCCCCAGCCTCCTTTGCCAGGCGGATTAAAAGCCTGGCCCGCTCCAGGCTGCCATCGTGGTTAGCCGAAATATCTGCTATGAAATATGTCGGGTGCGATAAGCCAATAATGTGGGTTCCAATCCGGATCTCCATAGGTCCTCCTGGGTTTTAAACGAAACATGGAGCATGGAACGTGAGCTTCTTAGGATAAAGAAACGATTAGTGTGAACCTGCTACCGGCTTAATTTTAAAATTCTTTCAGCAAAGCCCTCGCGGTACTGGGCATAAAAAAGCTTCAAGCCGCCGGATTGGTCCGGTAGAGTTTCACCCAGAGCTTTTTCAAGCTTATCGGTGCGCAGGCTTAAATTGGGTGATCGCGGCGCAGCCAGGTTACCTTCCAGCCAGGACACCGGGATGACCAGGCTCTCATCCAGGCCGAACTGGCGGGCAACCCGGCAGCCAAATTCGTATTTGCTCAGGCATTCGCGGCTGACCGTGTGATACAGCCCGCTCAATCCTTTTACCGCCATCTTCATCAGGAGCTCACCCAGCAGGTTCACCTGCAGGGGACAGAACCAGATGTCTGTAAACCCGGTCGTGCGTTTACCGGCGCGCAGGTTATTGAAAAAGAATTCTCCCAGGCTGCGGTTGCCGGACAGGCTCCAACCGTAAAAGTTGACGCGCCCAATAATGGCTTCCGGGTTGGCCTCGGCGACCGCCTTCTCGCCTTCCAGCTTGGTGCGAGCATAAACGTTGATCGGGCGCGCCGCGCTTTGTTCGGTGTACCGCCCGTGCAGCCCGTCAAATACAGCGTCTGTCGAAACGTGTATCATTTGAATCCCGGATCGCCGCGCAATAACCGCTATCTCGCCCGGCACTTCAGCATTCAGGCGTTGGGCCAGGTCGGGGTGAGTCTCGCAGGTATCCAGGTTTGCAATCGCGGCGCAGTGCAGGATCAGATCGGGTCTGGCAGATTGGATCACCTGCTGCGCTGTGCCTGGCTGCACCAGGTCAGCCCGGCAAACCTCGAAAGGTACGCCCGCCAGGTTATGCCCGTTGACCAGGCCTGTAATCGAATGCTGCCCGCAGTACTGAAGGGCAAAATTCAAGCCTAATAAGCCGCTGGCGCCTGTTACTAATATCCGCATTATTCCGGATTCCCCTGTTCGATCATTGCTTCAAACGGCGCAACCATCTCGCGCAATTGGTCGAGCGACAGCCACTGCGGGTTAGTGTTGCTGGCATAGCGGAAGCCGTCCGAAAGCAGGCGGCCCATTTTCTCCCAATCGCGGCCAAACCAGAGGGATTCGGCCGGCTGAATGATGAACATATCCTCTACTTCCACCGTGGTGCGGGCCTCATCCTCCGAGATCAAGACCTCGTGCAATTTTTCGCCAGGGCGAATGCCGATGATGTTGATTTCGGCATCCGGCGCGATGGCCTTTGCCAGGTCGATCATCTTCATGCTGGGAATTTTCGGCACAAACACTTCCCCGCCGTGCATCTGCTCGATGCAGCGGATCACAAAGTGCACGCCCTGGTCCAGCGAAATCCAGAATCGGGTCATGCGGTCGTCGGTCAGGGTCACCTTTCCATTCTGACGCTGCTTGATAAACAACGGCACCACGCTCCCCCGGCTGCCGACTACGTTGCCGTAGCGCACGCAGCTAAAGCGGGTCAACATGCCGCCGGCGTAAGCATTTGACTGCACCATCAATTTCTCTGCCGAAAGCTTGGTGGCACCGTACAAATTAATCGGATTGACGGCTTTGTCCGTGCTCAGCGCCAGTACTTTTTCCACCCCTGCGTCGAGGGCGGCGTCGATCACGTTGCTGCTGCCCAGGATGTTGGTCTTGATGGCTTCCATCGGGTTATATTCACAAGCCGGCACCTGTTTCAAGGCCGCCGCGTGCACAACGATATTCACGCCATGAAAGGCTCGGTGCAGGCGCGGCAGATCACGCACGTCTCCGATGAAATAGCGCAGGGACGGATGGTCGAAGCCGCTGACGCGCATCTCGTGTTGCTTGAGCTCGTCCCGGCTGTATACGATGATTTTGGCTGGATGGTATTCATCCAGCATCGCTTTGATGAATTTCTTGCCAAATGAGCCCGTCCCCCCGGTCACCAGCACGACTTTATCGGTCCAATTCATTTCGACTCCATGAAATAGCGCATGATCGGCCGGCTTTCTTTCCGGCGCCCCACCTCCACAAACCCGGCCTTGCGAAAAGCTGATGCAAGCCCGATATACACCCATGGATCCGGTTTCTGCTCGATGGGTTCCACCGGGTATCCCTCAAGAATGATTGCCCCGTGCTGACGAGCAAAGTCTACTGCGGCCTTCAACAGCTCAACTGTAATACCCTGCCGGCGATACTTCCTCTCGACGAAGAAACAGACCACTACCCACACCGGCTGGTCGTCGATTGGTTTGGCAACTCTTGAATGAACCAGGCGTGCAAAATCAGGCCGCGGTCCCAGGCTTATCCAGGCGATTGGACGGATCCCATCGTATCCAATTAATCCGGGCGCAAGCTCCGAATTGGCCAGCCCTTGCAGCATGGCCTTGCGTTCTTCCCCACTGGAGACGTTCCATTCCTTGTTCGCCTGGCGGAACCACATACACCAGCAGTTGCCAAACGCCCCGTGCGGCCCGAAAAGCATTTCCAGGTCATTCCATCGGTCAGGGGAAAGGGGGTAAATATGAAGGTCCATAATTTTAAGTTTACTGTTCACAATTTGCAGTTTTCATTTCTCTGTCGTCCGTGGTCTGTCGTCTGTCTGCTCTGGTAAAGGAATTCTTTATTTACTAATTACAATCAATGGATACTGCCCTTGTTCGCCGAAGTAATGCGGGAAGCGTTCTTCCAGCCAGAACAGCAGGCGCAGCCAAAATTTGCCTGCCAGCTTCGGATGGATCAAGGCGCGCAAGAACTGCATGTTCACACTGCGCCAGACCCGGATTTCAAATTCCATTTTTCCTGTTAGCTTTGTGCGCAGCCAGGCAGCGTTCTGCTTTTGAATAAACGTACCCTTTGGCAGCAAAGGAGTATCATCGAGCAGCGTTTCGGCAGGTTTTTTCTCGACCAAGATCTCCCGGTCCGATTTTTCAAGCCGCCAGCGGACCCGGTCTGCCATCCTAACCAGCCAGCCGGTGCGGTTCATCAACGGCGAATCCGTCCAGCCGTTTACAATCACCATCGAGCGGTTGAACGCCAGCACCCGGTACAGGTCTTCATAAGCTTTTACCTGGTCCTCCTGGGGCAGGTGGTGCAAGGTATGCAGTGAAACGATCCCATCGAAAATACCGGACCTGAATGGCAGATTGGCGACATCACCTACAACAAAAAGACCATGCTCTGCCCCGATCCGCTGGCGAGCCTCTTTAAGAGCAACGATCGAAATATCCAGGCATACCCGTTTTTGGTAGGTTTCCGAATATGTCAGGTATTCCGTGTACTGGATCGGCCCGGACCCTGCATCTAGCAGGAGCCGCCCGCCCTGGTGGAGATGCTCGTTGATGCGCAGGTGGCAGAGATGGATATATTCGCTCGCGACCGGGCGCAAGTCCTCGTAGCGGGAGTTCTGGTAAACGCCCTCTCCGACTTTTTGCCAGCCGACGCGATCATAAAACTGCCTGACTTCCTGCTTTACGTTTCTTTCCATAACGATTGTGAGAGCTTTACAAGAAGAATGCCTGCAAACACGTGCAAGCGCTCTCCTTGTAGCTTAGACGATTTTATTCCAATCGATCGGATCGCCAACCAGATAGTGGAACGTATTGGCCCAATGCTCCTTACCTTCCTGGCTAAGCACAGCACTTAAAGGCCTGGCCTTGTAATCCTCCCACATCCTTACCAGGTGCCAGGGGAATGGGCGTGGGAAATCGAAGAAGAAGCCGTACACGTATTCGATGGCGCGTTCAACCTGGGCATGGTCCAAACGAAAGGCCGCCGGGTTGTCCAGAATCTGGCCGAGCAGTTTGAAATAAGCCACCCAGGAATCCGGGTCGAGGGTAAAACCGCGCCCGCGATAATGCGTCTGGCCCGATACGATGACCGGCACCCCGTTCATGGCCATTTCCATCCCGACGGTAGTGGTATACACCAGACCGAGATCGGCAACTTCGATCAGGTCATACGTATTGACCTTATCCTTCGGGCCGATCAAGCGAATGTGCTCCGGCAGCCTGTGCATCACCTGGTGGACAATGTCCACCATCGAGGTTCCATGCACCAGCACTTCTCCCGGGTGAACCCGAATGACCAATTGCACGTCGGGACGGCCGGAGAAATATTGAACGGTCCGCGAGATCCATTCGGCCATGCTCTTGCTGAACACCTGGCGCCCCAGGGTCAGGCTGTCACCCAGCACGTTCGTCGCCAGCAGAACGACCGGACGTGAATCCAACCCAAGGATCTTGCGAGCCTGCTCGCCCCCCTGCGCCGGCACACCCTGCCACAGGCGGGCAAAATTTTCCCACAAGCTGCCGCGCTGGCGGGCCTGGAACAGGTTTTGCAGGCGTTCCATCTGGGTCTCGGTGAGCGGTTTGGTCTGGCGGGCTTTCCACATACCTTCTGTTTCCTGGCGCATAACCTCCGTGCCCTGGGCTACCCAGATGCGCTGGCGCTGGTCGCCGAATTCGTAAGTGACGGTGGGGATGCGCATGTGCTTGGCGACCCGGTAAACCACGCCGGGCTCCTGGATGGTGCCGTTTGGAATTATGACTACGTCAGGCCGATTGTTCTGGAAGTACCATTGAGCAACGCGGGCGGCTTCCATATTGCGCTCATATCGCATCCGGTAAATGTCGCTGTTTTCATCTGTTTCTTCTACCTGGAGCGTGTACTGTGTGTCATATGTCGTCACCTGGCGCACCAGGGCATTAATATCGTCGCTCAGCTTCGAATAGGGTACGTGCAAATTCAGGAACGGCACAACCTGCATGAGCGGTTCGGCCGGTGAAAGGACCTTGTGGGCGTACGAATTTTGGCGGCGCAAGTCAAAGCGGTTGATCGGTTTGTTCCACTCTGAATAAGGCAGGTAACCCAGCGCCACCTGGTGTCCCTGGGCAACCAGGCTGAGACCCAGCAGTGCCGTGTGTTCAATCCAATAATGGAGCGCCGAAAACAGGAATACTTTCTTTCCGACTGTCCCATTTTGTTTGCAGGCATTCACCTCCGTGATCACGCCAGGTAGTTCGTTCTGAAGGCCGCGCAGCGAAAAACGGCTCTGAAGCGGGCCGCCGCGCTGGCGAACGAGCCAATATAATTCGGCAGTAAATGGAATTTGCCCTAAAATATTTTTTATTGTCTCTTTGCCCGAGACTCTCATACCTACACCGCCTCTATCATCCAATCCAATCGCGGACGTACCGCGCCTAACCGGGTCTCAGTCCACTGCATCCCTGGCGCGCCGGCAGCATCGACTGTAAAGGTCAATGCCTGCTCATCCTGGAAGAAACGACGCACCCGGAAAGCGCTGGCGTTCATGCCCAGGATGTAACGGCCCTCATTGAGGAAATCGGCTGGTATCGTGCAGCGGCTAGAATAATGACCCGCCTTGCGAGCGGAAAACTTCTCGTAATGGCGTGGGTCATCCGTATCAAACGAAGTAAAGATCATCTCGCCCCGCGTGCTCATCAAATAGATTCCGACCCTAAGGCCGGTGATGTCTGATGACAGGGCGTATTCGATCTCGACCGTCACGGGATCGGTCGAGCGAACCGTCTCGGTCACTGCGCCTTGCGGATCCAAGATGCGCAGCCCGATCGGGCAATACGGCGCTGAGGCTGCCGGAATTTCATCCGGCTCCCACAACCGCTCACCCTGGCGGGAATCGCCCCGCGAAAGGTAATAATCGACCGCCTGCGGCGTGGGAGCCCGCATGACCAGGTGGCCTTTTTCAATCACAATCGCTTCTTGGGTCAGCCTCAGGATTGCCGACATATTATGGCTGACAAACAGGACTGTCCTTCCATCCTGGGCAACATCGTTCATCTTTCCAAGGCACTTGCGCTGAAATTCGGCGTCTCCCACTGCCAGCACTTCGTCAACCACCAGAATTTCCGGCTCCAGGTGCGCAGCTACCGCGAAGGCCAGGCGCAGGTACATCCCGCTCGAATAGCGCTTGACAGGGGTATCAATGAACTGCTCAACCTCCGAAAATGCGACGATCTCGTCGAATTTGCGCTCGATTTCAGCCCGTTTCATGCCCAGGATGGCGCCATTTAAGTAGATATTTTCTCGCCCGGTCAGTTCCGGGTGAAATCCCGTTCCGACCTCCAGCAGCGATCCGACCCGGCCGCGGATCTCGCCATAGCCTTCGGTGGGATCGGTGACACGCGCCAGGATCTTGAGCAGCGTACTCTTGCCCGCCCCATTGCGGCCGATGATGCCCAGCACCTGGCCTTGCTTGACGTCGAATGAAACGTCTTTCAGCGCCCAGATATGATCGGGCGAATCGCCGTTGGACTCCTGCTTTTTCTGAGTAATCCGGCCCATCCAGCGAATCGGGGCATTGGCCGCCCCAATCAGCGAATCTCTCAGGGTGGCATAACGCAGCCGGGCCGTCCCGATCCGGTAACGTTTTGAGATTTTGTCGACGCGCAGGGCATATTCAGTCATAAAACAGTCAAAACCGCTCGATGCTCAAATCGTATCCGCAAATCCGCGCTCCATCCGGCGGAAGTAAAACAGACCTGAAATCAGGAGAATTATCACCATTACCACTGAAATGATAATGGACTGGTCGGGCGGGCTGCCGCCTAAAAGCGCCCATCGAAAGCCCTGAATCACGCCGGTCATTGGATTAAGACTGTAGATCAGGCGCCAGGGAAAATGGGTTGGGATCACGTCGATCGAATAGGCCACCGGCGAGGCGTACATCCAGGCTTGCAGCAAGAAAGGGATCATTTGCTGTACATCGCGATATTTTACATTCATAGCCGAAAGCCATAACCCGATAGCCAGGGCGGTCATCAATGCCAGGAGCAACAGGAAAGGCAGGAAGATCATCGTCCAGCTTGCATGGACGCCGTAAACGATCATTAATCCAACCAGCACCAGGAATGCGAAAAGGAAATCCACCAGCCCGGCAGCCACCGCCGCAATTGGGATGATCAGGCGCGGGAAATAAATCTTGGTTAGCAGATTCGAATTGCTGACTAGGCTGACGCTGGCGCGAGACAACGAGTTCTGAAAGAGCTGCCAGGGCAGCAAAGCGGCATAGCTGAAGACCGGATACAGATTCTGTGGAATGGTCGAATCAGTCTTAAGATTCGCCAGGTGGCCAAAAATGATCGTAAACACCACCATGACCATCACAGGCTGGATGATGGCCCAGGCTATTCCAAGCACAGCCTGCTTGTAGCGCACCTTTACATCCCGCCAGATCAAGAAATAAACCAGCTCACGGTATGCCCACAGGTCGGAAAGGTTTAAGCTTCGCCAACCTTTGGCCGGTTTCAGATAAACAATCGGTGATATCGCTCTACTGGTCATATGCCTTTTTTCTATTTTTCAGGCGTCGACCCAAGTTGCTGCTGCGAACTTCCGGCAGGAACTGCCAGGCGCGCCTTTTGATACCACTCAATCGTTTTGCGCAGTCCCGCTTCAAAATCCACCTGGGCTTTGAAACCGAAAGCTTGCCAGGCCCGGGTGGTGTCGAGCGCCCGGCGGGGCTGCCCGTTGGGCTTGCTCGCATCAAAAATAAGCCTTCCCGAAAATCCGCACAGGCGAGCAATTCGCTCTGCCAGGTCTTCGATCGATATTTCGAAGCCGGAGCCCAGGTTTACCGGGTCGGAAAGGTTGTAGTATTCCGCAGCCAGCAGAATGCCTTCGGCCGCGTCCTCGACATATAGGAATTCGCGCGTCGGGGTGCCATCTCCCCAGATAACAACTTCGTCCTGGCCGGTATCTACGGCCTCGAGGCACTTGCGGATCAAGGCTGGAATAACGTGGGATGAGTTCGGGTTAAAATTGTCGCCCGGGCCGTATAGATTGACCGGCAGCAGGAAGATTGAATTGAATCCGTATTGCTGGCGGTATGCCTGGGATTGGACCAGGAGCATTTTTTTTGCCAGCCCGTAGGGCGCGTTGGTCTCTTCGGGGTAGCCGTCCCATAGGAACGATTCCTTGAACGGCACCGGAGTGAACTTGGGATAGGCGCACACCGTGCCAATTGCCACCACCTTTTCAATTCCACGCTGCCAGGCGAGGTGTATTAGCTGCACGCCCATCATCAAGTTGTTATAGAAGAATTCTGCCGGATGGTCGCGGTTGGCGCCGATGCCGCCGACCTGGGCGGCCAGGTGAATGATGATATCAGGATGGGCGTCGTCCAGCATGCGGCGGACGGAATCCATCTCTACCAGATTGTACTGCTCGAACAATGGAATAAATATCTGGTCGGTTCCGCGCTGACGCAGCTTTTCTACGACGAACGATCCCAGGAATCCTGCGCCACCGGTTACGCATACTCGCTTGTTCTGCCAGAATAACGCTGATTCCATCACTGCCTCTTACTTCCCGCAGTCATCCCAATCAATTAGCACTTTTAATTCGCGCACCTGCAGCACCGGCACTCCCCGTTCCTGGATGATGCTGAACCCCTGTTCGAGACAGGTCAGGCGGCACACGTCCGCCACGTCGCCGTCGCCTTCGATCCGGATGCAGATATAACCGGCCTGGCGTACCTGCTCTAATTGTTCGATCATGCGCTGGCGCACCAACCGGTACAGGCGAAATGAATTTTGGATGTAGTCGAGCGTCATGAGCGCCCGCAAGGAAATCCCTTCAGGGGTGACGATGTAGTGCAGTTTTCGCCGTTCCACCCGGCGAGCCTTTACATACCCCTTTGCGATCAGCCGTTTCAGGTGCCAGTTGATCGTGCCGATCGCTACCCCGAGCTGTGTCGCCAGACCCGCCTGAGTCATATCGGGATCTTTGGCGATGTGCTCCAGGATGATCAGATCGCGATTTTCTTCCGGTGAAAGATCCATAGGCCTTGTATTTTCAACGGGTTGAATTATAACCTAAACCCTGCCTGGGCTCAAGGGGCAATCTTTTGATATAATTGCCAGCAAAGAAAACAATACCCGTACCTGGGACAGTGATTTATGAATGTGACCGTTTTTGGTGGAGCATCCCCGAAGCCCGGCCAATTGGAATACCTCCAGGCGCTCCGGCTCGGTCGGTTATTGGCAGAAGGAGGCTATACCGTCCTGACAGGCGGCTATATGGGCACGATGGAGGCTGTTTCGCGCGGCGCAGCCGAGGCCGGCGGGCATACTATCGGCGTGACGTGTGATGAGATCGAGCGCTGGCGGGCCAGCAAGGCCAATCCCTGGGTCCAGGAAGTTTGGTCTCGGCCCACCCTGACCGACCGCCTGGTCGCCTTGATGGACAGCTCTGATGCGTTCATCGCCCTGCCCGGCGGGCCGGGTACGCTGACCGAGATCAGCCTGGCCTGGAACCGGATGGTGATTGAAGCCCTCTCCCCCCGGCCGCTGATTGTAATCGGTCCAGGCTGGCGCTCGGTTTTCTCGCAGCTCTTTACGGCCCAGGATTCCAATATCGCCGAGGCATACCGCCGCCTGCTAACCTTTGTGGATAACGTGGATCAGGCTGCAGAATTGTTAAAAAATGGCAACGGACATCAGACAACGGACAATGGAAAATAAATTGATGAGCGAACAAAAACCAACATCCCAGGAAAAACTGCCCTTGCAGAGCGAAAATTTCTCCGAATGGTATAACCAGCTAATTTTGCGCTCCGAGCTGGCCGATTACGCTCCGGTGCGCGGCTGCATGGTCGTGCGGCCTTACGGCTGGTCCCTTTGGGAAAACATCCAGCAGGCCCT
This sequence comes from Anaerolineaceae bacterium, assembly GCA_035543095.1. Lineage (GTDB taxonomy): Bacteria > Chloroflexota > Anaerolineae > Anaerolineales > Anaerolineaceae > UBA700. The sequence goes on from DATKKB010000073.1 coordinate 68,643, forward strand.
GGACCGCCGGTTCAAGGCCACCGGGCACAGCAACGCTGCTTTTCCCCTGTTTATCCCAATGTCCTTCCTGGAAAAAGAAAAGGAGCACGTCGAAGGTTTTTCGCCGGAGCTGGCAGTTGTCACGATCGGCGGCGGAGAAAAACTGGAGGAGCCCCTGGTCGTCCGCCCTACGTCCGAAACGATCATCGGGTACATGTACTCCAAGTGGGTCCGCTCATATCGCGATCTGCCCATCTTGATCAACCAGTGGGCCAACGTCGTACGTTGGGAAATGCGGACGCGCCTGTTCCTGCGCACATTGGAGTTTTTCTGGCAGGAAGGCCACACCGCTCATGCTACGTCCAAAGAAGCGATGGAGGAAACGCTGCGCATCCTGGAAATTTACACCCGCTTCGCAGTCGATGACGCCGCGGTGCCCGTGATTCCCGGTCGCAAGAGTGAGACCGAGAAATTTGCCGGCGCAGTCAATTCTTTCACGATTGAAGCCATGATGGGCGATACCAAAGCCTTACAGGCCGGAACGTCCCATTTCCTGGGCCAGAACTTCGCTAAAGCGTTCGATATTCAATTCCTCGACGAGGCGAACCAGCTTCAATTTGCCTGGACCACCTCGTGGGGACTATCAACTCGTTTTATTGGGGCGATTATCATGACCCACGGAGACGACCAGGGCCTGCGGCTGCCGCCTCGCCTGGCCCCCATCCAGATCGTCATCGTGCCCATCGCCCGCAACGATGAGGAAAAAGCCAAAGTGATGCCGGTCATCGACCGGCTGCGCCAGGAGCTGAGCGAATTTCGAATCAAAGTGGATGATCGCAGTGAAGTAACCCCCGGCTTCAAGTTCAATGACTGGGAAATGCGGGGTGTGCCTCTACGCATCGAAGTCGGCCCAAAGGACGTGGAAAAGAACGTGGTCACAACCGCCCGGCGGAATGTGCCAGGCAAAGCCGGGAAGTCCGCCCTGGGCATGGAGCAGTTGGCTGCGCAGGTGGGCGATCTTTTGAAAGACATCCAATCATCGATGTTGGCCAGGGCGTCCGCCTTCCGGGACGAGCACATCCACGAGCCGCGCACCTACGATGAGTTGAAATCGATCATCGAGGACGGTTGGGCCTTGTCCTGGTGGTGCGGCAGCTCGGAATGTGAAACAAAAATTAAAGAGGACACGAAAGCCACCTTGCGCTGCCTGCCGATGGAGCAGCCTGGCGGCAGCGGTAGGTGCATCGTGTGCGGCCAACCCGCCCATGAAAAAGCATATTTTGCCCGGGCATATTGAGCTAAATTGAGAATCCGAGGGGATGAATGCCCGCAGTCCAAATTGCCCGCCTGAAAAACGAAGTCGCCGGCCTGGGGCTTCTTTTTTCACATCCCATTGAATTCAAGCGCAGGCTGGACCACGTGCTCGACTTCTACACCGACCGGGTCTACCGGGCAGGGCAGAGCGTTCCGCCCCCCCTTTTGATCCCGATCTACCACATTCATCCGCTCGTCATGCAGCAGATCGAGCTGGAGCTGCAGCGCAAGTGTCAGGAAGATGAAACGGCTGCTTTGGCCCTGGCGGACCTCCTGTGGACCGACCACCATTTCGAAACCCGCCAATTGGCTGTCTTTTTGCTGGGACAGATCTCATTGGACCTCCCACAGCCGATCTTTCAACGATTCCAGGAGTGGGCCAGGCCGGAGGAGCCGGCTGAAATTCTGGAAATGTTGTTCAACCGCGGTTCGGCCCGGTTGCGCAAGGAGCAGTCCGGCATGTGGCTCGAAACGATCCAAAAATGGTTGGATAGCAGTTCAACAGCCCTTCAAAATATGGGCTTGCAGGCGCTGCTGGCGGTGGTCAATGACCGCCAGTTTAATAACCTGCCGCCCGCTTATCGAATGATCAGCAAATTTCTGCATTCGCCCCACACAGCCCTGGTGCGCAGCCTGCAGGACCTGCTGGAGGCTCTGGCGCGGCGCTCGCCCACCGAAACTGTCTATTTCCTGCGCCAGATTCTCGGCTCTCCCACGCCGATGACCACCGTCCGCATGATTCGCAAGATTTTACCGCTTCTGCCTGTCGAGGCGCAGGCCAATCTGCGCCAGATGCTGATTTCGAGATCATAGGTTGTTTTTGGGGTTGTTTAGAACTGCAATGCAGTTCCCCACTACCCCAAAATCACCCTTGATTGATTATGATCTGTTATAATTCGAGCCGTTGACTGGACCTGCTGGCGGCCTCGGCTGCTGGTACGGAGACCTGCCGAAAACTATGAAAGGAGAAAGCAGACGTCATGGGTTTAAATAAGGAAGTTAAAACAAAAGTGATCACGGACTTCGCCACTCACGATGGCGATACCGGATCGCCCGAGGTTCAAATAGCAATCCTGACCACCCGCATTACCCAGCTGACCAACCACCTGCGCACCCATAAGCACGACGAATCCTCACGCCGCGGCTTGTTGATCCTGGTAGGCCAGCGCCGCCGTCTACTGGCGTACTTGCGAAGCAAAAACTTCGCTCGTTACAGCGCCGTCAGCGAGCGATTGAATCTTCGCCAAAAATCATAATTCCCATTTTGTAAAGAATATGAGCGGGGTGTTTTTGCGCCTGCAATGCGGGCTCCAGAACACCCCGCTCAAAATATTTTCAAGAAACAAATCTGAAAATAGGGTAAAATAGATACACATTATTTTTGATGATCCGCAGGTTGGGAATTGAATGCTTTTGAGGATTTTCACAAATCCTCGGCAGCCTTCAGTCCCTAACTGGGCGGGAAAAGAAGGGACAAAATTCTATATGAAACCAGAAGTAAAACAATATACCGCCCTGGTAGGCGGGCGACCAGTCGTGTTTGAAACCGGAAAACTGGCCGCACAGGCAGGCGGTGCCGTCACCGTGCGCCTGGGAGATACCATTATGTTCGCTGCCGCCACCATGGGCAAGGAACCGATTGAAGGCCGCGATTTCTTCCCCCTGACGGTCGAATACGAAGAGCGCATGTACGCCGGCGGCCGCATTCCCGGATCATTCTTCCGACGTGAGGGAAGACCTTCCGAAGAGGCCATCCTCGTGGCCCGCCTGACGGACCGGCCGATTCGCCCGTTGTTCGCTCAGGATATTCGCAACGAAGTCCAGGTAGTCATGTTCACCATCTCGGCCGACTCGGAAAATCCGCACGACGTTCTGGCCGTCAATGCCGCTTCGGCCGCCTTGATGGTATCCGATATCCCCTGGGCCGGGCCGGTTGGCGCCGTGCGCATCGGGCGTATCAACGGGCAGTTTGTGGTCAATCCCACATTCCAGCAAATCGAAACCGCCGATATCGACCTGCGCATCGCCGGCACGCGCGACGCCATCCTGATGGTGGAATGCGGCGCCAATGAAGTCTCCGAGAGCGATATGGTGGCCGCACTGATGTTCGGGCACGAATCCATCCAGCCGCTCATCGGCGCCCAGCTGAGAATGGCGGAAGAATGTGGGAAGGTGAAGCGCGAAGTGCCCTTCTTCCCGATCGATTCTGAGCTCGTGCAGAATATCAGCCGAAGGTATTCGGCCGAGATGCATGCCTTGCTGGACACCATTCACGGCAAGGCCGACCAGTACCAGGCTGTAGACGACCTTGAAGAAAAAGTCGTCAACGAGATCTCAGCCGACAACGAAGCACTGGCTCCAGCCGCCAAAATGGCCTTTGAAGAGGCCTACAAGCAGGTTGTGCGGGAGCGTATCCTCCTGCAGGGCAAGCGCCCGGACGGCCGCCAGACGAAAGAAATCCGGCCGATCTGGTGCGAAGTGGATATCAGCCCGCGTGCCCACGGCTCCGGCCTGTTCACCCGCGGCGAAACCCAGGTGCTCACCCTGGCGACCCTTGGCACGCCCAAGGAAGCCCAGGAGCTGGACACCCTATCTCCAACCGAAACCAAGCGTTATATCCACCATTACAACTTCCCGCCTTATTCGACGGGTGAGGTAAAACGCCTTGGGACCTCACGGCGCGAGATCGGTCATGGTGCCCTGGCCGAACGGGCCCTGGTGCCAGTCATTCCGCCTGAATCCGAATTTCCCTACACCCTGCGCCTGGTTTCCGAGGTGCTGGCGTCCAATGGATCATCCTCGATGGCCTCGGTTTGCGGTTCAACCCTTGCGCTGATGGACACGGGTGTTCCGATCAAAGCCCCTGTGGCAGGCGTGGCGATGGGCCTGGTCAAAGAGGGCAACCGCTACACCATCCTGACCGACATCCAGGGCGTCGAAGATCACCTGGGTGACATGGATTTCAAGGTAGCCGGGACGGACAAAGGCATCACGGCCCTACAAATGGATATCAAGATCAAGGGCCTGACCGCCCAGATCATGTCGGAAGCGCTGGCCCAGGCCAATGAAGCCCGCAAATTCATCCTGGGGAAGATGCTGGAAGTACTGCCGACCCCGCGGCCCGAGCTCAAGCCGCACGCCCCGCGCATCTCGATCATCAAGATCCCGGTCGAAAAGATCGGCGCGGTGATCGGCCCGGGCGGCAAGATGATCCGCGCCCTGCAGGAAGAGACCAACACCAAGATCGACATCAACGATGATGGCACCGTCTTTATCGCTGCGACCGATGGAACCGGTGAAAGCATGGCGCGGGATAAGATTTCCGCTTTGACCGAAACCCCCCAG
>DATKKB010000074.1:0-33210 GCA_035543095.1 Anaerolineaceae bacterium
CGCACGAAGCCTTCCGTGGCCCGGTTAGGCAGATGAAAGACACTCTTCACCGTCAGCATGATCGTGATCGCCTCGGCACTGTACTCAAATTGGCTGCCTCGCTGCTTCTCTCCAACATACTGCCATTTCTTGTCCAAATCCTCCGCCAACCAGATCGTGATCGAACCTCGTTGGACCAGCGCTTGATCGTATTCAAACCAGTTCCGGATACGGTATAATGATTTTTGGCGTGATTGTGTTCGTTTTTGTTTAGGCATAAACCAAACTTACACGATCACGCCACTTTCGTCAAATCTTTATGCACCAAAGCCATTACGTTCCATAAAGTGACAAATCATTGGTATTATTTACGGGAGCCATTGAATGCTGCCTTCAAAGGCCGTATCCGTGAGGTTTACCAGATCAGAGCCATCTGTCTTAACAGCAAACAGGCCGTTCATACTGATGAATGCCAGGCGGCTGCCATCCGGCGAAATTGCCCCCGACATGCCAGTATCGCTGACGTTGGTAACACGCTCGATCTTCCCACCAGCCGCTGGAACTTTATACCAATCCGAAGGAACGTTGTGAGCTGAAACCGTCTTGACACCGAATAACGAATCCCACCAGTCGCTGGCTGGTTGAGGCTGCGGGTTGACCATGCTAAAAAATATGGTCTGATTATCCTTGCTGAAAAAATGGGCGTCGACGGGAGGTGTAACCCCTGGAGTGGTCAGTGCGGTGGCTTTTTGGCCACTGGCATCCGAAATATACAGGTCGTCGCTTTGAAGTTTAGGATCCGAATAAACGTAGGAAATCTTGGAGCCGTCTGACGAGATGGCAGGCCGGTAGGCATCGGCAATCAAGGGTAATTCTTTGCCGGTTTGGTCAATGGTCTCGATCCGGTAGCGATAAACAGGATTATTGTTGATCAAGATTTTGTAAAAGTGGGCGTAAAGGATAGTTTTACCATCCGGTTCCCAGACCGGGCCAAAATAGGATTCGTCGCTGGAGTAACGCTTTACCAGCAGCATCGGCGGATCGGTTGAGCCAATTTGCAATTGATAAAGGTCTGTATTGCCAAGCTGAACCTGACCAGGAGTAGGCGCGGCGTAGCCCAATACTAGCATTTTGCCATCAGGCGACAAAGAGGCTGCCAATAATTTGCTCCCATTCTCTGCTTGAAAGAGAGGCCTAATTGCTCCGCTTTGCAGGTCAAGCTCAATCAGCGTATCGCCGGTTTCATGGTATTGGATGAGGAGCAAATGCCCGGCAAGATCGTGCCCGCTCCAGGTCACCGGTATAGACTGCGTTGCGGTTGCAGTTGATTGTATGGGGATAGGGGTGGGTGGGATCGCAGATCCAGAGGGTGTAGTTGTTTGATCTGCCGGCGTGGTGATAATAGCGCCAGCACAGCCGGCCAAAAGCCATAACGCCACAAGCAAGAAGGATTTCTTCATTCAAAATAATCCCGGCGGAAGCTTCGAGGAAGGATCGAATCAGCCCAAATCAAATGGGACTGATCAAATGGGACTGATATAATGGGTATGATAAACGATTGAGGCAACCACAAGGCCTGAAACGGCCACTGCGGTTGCTGGGCCAACCGGAATAAGGATCTTGGGGGGCTTTGTCCCATTCATCAAAGCTTGTTTGATCTTCTCACGCTGAGACGATTGAACCGAAGCGCCTATGGCGGCGGTAATTGGAATTGCAGCACAAAAAACACACATCTGAACCTCCAAATAATTATTTTCGCGCTCCGTCAGGCCTCATGGCGCAGGGTGCAAACTTTGTAAGAATGCAACTGCATCTGTAACGGTCGATATTTTAATCACCTTGATCTGCCGGGCGACAGATACTGCGTCAGCGTAGTTGATCACGGGGGATAAAAAATACTCCGCGCCGGCCTCTTCTGCGGCGGCCACTTTTTGCTGAACGCCGCCAATAGGTCCAACCGTCCCGTCCGGGTTGATCGTGCCGGTACCGGCGATTCGTCTCCCGCCGGTCAGGTCGGTTTTTGAAAGCAGGTTGTACACGGTCAGGGTGAACATCAGGCCGGCGGACGGTCCCCCAACGATCTTTTGCGGGACGATTTTGACCGGTATTGAGAAGGAGTAATCGAATCCGGCATCTTGAACTTGAATTCCGATCCGTGGCGAGCTGCCGGCCTGAGCGGGAGGCATCAAAGAAATTGTCAAATCCTGCGTTTGCCCATTGCGCAATATCTTCAGTTGAACTTTCGATAAGGGACTTTGCGCCTTGACCAGGTCGATCAAGTCCTTGGCGGTGTGCACCGGCATCCCGTTTAGACTCTGGATGATATCACCGAGCGCCAGGATGCCCTCCGAGGGGCTGTCAGGCAAAATTAAAACCACTCCTGCTCCTTTTCCGATCTCTGTAGCATTATATCCGGCCAGGCGCAGACCGATCACGGTAGCCGTCGTTTCACTTTGATCCAGCATCAGAAATCCTTGCCGGGCTGTTTCTTGAGGCGATTGCTGGTTTGGAGAGTTTTTCTCCGGCGGGAGGACGTTCAGGACTGGTGATATCTTGCCATACAGCCAGATTCCGGCAGGGATCGGGGTTTGTTGAATAACTGAGGTGAGCAGAAATGTGCCGGTTGGGTGGTGAAGGTATTGAGGGGGAACTTGAACCATCGGTTCGACTGAAAGCGCCACGCCGGGCGCTTCGACGCCATTATTGGTCATCAACAGAGATGAGGCGACAGTCGCCAGGAACAAGAATACAATCGCTGAGATGAGGGCGGTCAAGTATTTGCGTTTCGCTTCAGGGGAATTTTCTGTCGGCTGATCTTGACGGTTTATTGGCTGCTGGATGATGGCAAAGGCAGCCAACAAGGCGATGAAGATCGTTGCTCCTCCGGTTTCAAGGCTGTAGCGCGCGTTTTGAGCGACCAGGAAGATCCCCCAGCCAATCTCAATCAGGACTGCCAGAAAAGCGACTCTAATCAATCTATTAGCAACCTGGCGGTTATCGCTCGAAACCCGGTAAGCGATTGATTTGATTATTCTCCCGCCGTCAAACGGAAATACTGGCGCCAGATTGATTACCGCCAACCAGAGGTTAAATAAAGCCACCAAAGGCGTGCTCAGGTTCAGAGTAATGTCCAGTTGTGCATTCCATACGAGGTAAGCCAGGCCGGCCAAGAGCAAATTTATGACCGGCCCAGCGCCTGCCGTAGCCGTTTCTTTCCAAAACGAGGTCGCAGATGGCCATCCCTGCGCCGCGTCACCGAACAGGTAAATCGAAGGCCGCTCTGGCGTTCCTGCTTTCAGCCACTTTGCAACGAGCCGGTGTCCCAGAATGTGCCCGAGGATCGATAATGCAATGAACAAGGCAATCAGAGCCGTGATCGCCCAGGTACGAAGCGGGGATAAGGTTCCTCCCAGGATGGGCAGGTAAACCGTTGCAATTCCCCACAGGCTTGCAGGCAAGATTACCAGCCAGGTTATGTTCGGAAATAGCCTGGCCTTTCCGCCCCAGAATTGAATTTGAAATAAAGGAGAAAAAGATAATTTCATCTTGGCATTTTTTGATCAGAATTGATCACGGTAATATTCCTGGCAGGCTGCCGCCAGAGATGACTTGTCGTTGTTGGCCTGTCTGGATATTTGCCAGCCAGATATCCTCTTTACTGTAATCTTTGTTCGTAGACTGGCTGTACAACAGCCATTTGCCATCCGGTGTCCAGCCAATATGACTGTAAGTGACTCCATCTTGATTAAGAAAGACGTGAGCCTGTGTTCCATCTGGCCTTAATAGCCAGACCTGGTCCGTGTACGCTGAGTTATTTGAGCTTGCATTATTGCGGACGACTGCAATCCACTGCCCGTCCGGCGACCATGCCGCCGGGTAATCCTGCTGGCCTGGCGCTCCGCTCAGGTCGAAAACTTTTCCGGTTGACACATCATATCTTTTCAGGTGCGGCTCGGATTGTTGGGTCTGGGAATCCACGTCCCAATAAAGAAAAGAATCATCGACCGGGCTCCATTGTTCAGGAATCCCGGACCAATATTGGATCGAATGACTTTGTTCGCCTGTTAATGAAAAGATCTGGATTGTATTATTGGCCGGTGAAATATAACTTAGCCAGTGCCCATCCGCTGAAAACCCAGGTGCAAAACCGGGAAAGCTTTGATCGCGAAACACCGAGCTGGTATTCCCGCTTTGAAGGTCCAACCACCATAACGTAAATAGAGCTTGGTTTGTTTTCTGATTGTAATCATGGCGCTCATAGATAAGCTTTTGCCCGTCTGGCGACCAAACCGGGCCACCGCACTGGGCTGTAGGACAATTCAATACCATTCGCAGCCCAGTTCCGTCGCGCCGGATAGTCCAGATGGAAGACTCGCCATCATTTTTTAACGATGTATACAGGATCGTTTGTTGATCTGGTGAGACTGTGTATCCCAGAATCCCGGTCGTTTCAGATGTAAATTGGACGGGATTTTCTCCAGAAACCGAAGCCTCGAATAACTGGCTGAAACTCGCTTTGTCAGGCGCGGTGAATAAGATTTTGGCCTTTTCGAGGTTAAATGCCAGCGATGCTGGTTGACTCTGACCTTGCTCAATGGTCGGGGTTATATGTGTCTGGACAGTCTGAACTGAAGGAACTGACACAGCCTGCTGCGTTCCGGCAGACACTGGAAAAGCGTTTACGGCGCTCACGGTCAATCCAATTCCAAGTCCTAGCACCACGACTGCGCTGGCAACCGGTGAATAAATGCTAAAGCGGTTGAAAAAATCATTGCGCTGGAGCAGGCGGAAGCCTTGGACCATCGCAATTCCAATAGCAATCAGCACGCCCGCTAACCCAAGGCTAAAAGCCACGATCAAAAGCATCCCCAGTGGAATCCGGTTGATTGCAACTGCAACAAGCAGGATTGCAATTGCATCCGGGCAGGGCACCAGACCGCCGCTGATTCCGAGGGCCAGCAGAGATCGCCAGGTTACTTGATCGGATGGTAGGGAATGGCTGTGCCCGTGGTGGTCGTGATCGTCTTCGTGGCTGTGGAAATGAGTCTGGTGGTTTGAAATACCTCCAGATTCGCCTGCCAGCATGATGTTGTGCGTGTGCGGATTCTCGAGTAAGCTGGCACGATTGGATGCTCTATTAGCCACTTCAATCGATGCAAAACGCTTCCTCTTCTTGCTTTGATTTTTCAACCACGTTAGCAGGACACTCCCTCTCCGAACGAACAGATTGAGGCCAAATAGAATGACGAAAAGGCCCGAAATTACCTCTAGCCAGGGCATTACTAGCGATGGGAGGATGTATCGAGAAGCAATCAGAGTTGCTAAACCCAGGAGTAGCACTGAACCAGTATGGGTCATGGTCACGACTGTGCCAAGTAAAACCGCATCGCGCGTCCTGCCATGCGACCCAACCAGGTATGCAGCCACCAGAGTCTTTCCATGACCCGGGGTGAGTGCGTGCAGGCTGCCTAATGCCAGTGAAAGGAGGAAAGCGCCGGCCAAAAAAAGCGGTGAGAAACTTTGAGCCTTCATCAGGCTGGTGAGCGCAGAAGTCGGGCTGGCAGGTATGGCGGCCTGCGGCTGGCTGGCAGCTAGACCTGCCTGGGTATTCGCTGTCTGCTGGCTGTTTTGTGAATTTGCAAGGCTTATCGCCAGATTTGAAACGGCTCCCGTTAATCCTGGAACAGAAGGGCTGCCGCTTTCCCAGGTGCGAAAACTGCCGACTGTCTCTGTTGGACTCCCGTCTGTCGCATTTGAAAAATGAAGGTGGGTCATGACCTGGCTGTTACTTTGTTCAGGCTCGTCAAATGTAATGCCCGGATCGCTCTGCAGCGAATACCAGTTAAGGCTGATCGATTCCTGGAACGAATCGTGAAATTCAACGATGTGAGTTCCTGACAGGCCGGGCGGCAACTGAAAGACCAGCCAGATTTCGATCGGCTCGTCCCCGGTTTGTAGAGTTTCGAGCTTTGATGGCCAATGGATATCCTTGAGCTTAAAAGAATCAATTGGCTGGTTATCCAGCCAGATTACCCACTGCGACAGGAATGGCTCAACCCAGGTTTGCGCCTCTGCCTGGCTGATTACGCCATCGTGGTTGAGGTCGGCTGCATCCCACAATGATCCTGCCAGCATCGGGCCGGGAGTGATTTTCCAATCAACATGGATTGAATCCTTTGAGATCTGAATAGATTGGTCCAGGGCGTACATATCGGCCGGATGTGCTGAGACTTTTATGGTAGGGATTAATAAATTTACGATGAATAGAGTGCACAAAATCCCCCAGCTCATTCGAAATATTATTCCGGAATGTATCATTTTAATCAACATTATTCTCAATGAAATTCAGAGCTAATTTATCTTATTTATTATATAGAGTCAAGGGTAAAAGAGTAGCCATCGTTTAATTTATTATTAATATTTCCTGGCGCCGTTATGTTCGTGCTCGCGCTCGACGACCATTATGCCCGTCTGGTTTGCCTGCGTGGTGATGACGATGCCAAACGTCTCGAGCAGGGATTGTGGTGTGATGATCTCCGCGCCTTTTCCATAGGCGATTACTTTTCGAGCCAGGAGCATGGCGCAGGAGCTGTTCATAGCCTCCTGAATGTCATGTGTCGCCACGACAGCCGCGGCGCCGCGGCTTAATTCTTCCACAATGACCTGCTGGTAGATTTCTTTGCCGCTAGCGTCCAGCCCGGAAGTCGGCTCGTCCAGGATCAACACATCCGCCCGGCGCGCCAGGGACTGGGTGATGTATACCCGCTGCTGTTGCCCGCCGGACAGCGAGCGTAGTGGCATTTTAGCCAGATTCGCAATGCCCATCCTTTGCATCGATTGGATAACAATAGCTTCGTCCTCACTGTCCATCCTTCCCAGCAGGCCGTGGTTAGCAAAACGCCCCATGCGCACAACATCGATGGCGCGCATCGGCAGAATGAAGCTGGAAGCGTGGAACTGGCTGAGGTAGGCAATGCGCGCAGGACTCTTTCCGGGTAGGGTTCCAAGTACATCCAGGTTCCCCGCCAGAGTGGGGAGCAGCCCGACCAGGGTCTTGAGCAGGGTGGTCTTCCCCGAGCCGTTCACCCCCACCAGGGCCAGGGATTGGCCTGCCCTAAGTGAAAACTCTATACCGCCAACGATAGTCTCTTTTGAATAGCCAATGTCGAGCCGAGAAGCCGTGATAACTGGCGAGATTTCCAACATACCTGATTTATCCATGAGCTTCCCCACCCTGGCGCTGGTTCTGCGCCAGTTGAATGTTCTTAATTGCCAGCACGATGAAGAAAATGATAGTCGCAGTCAACACGATGGAGGAACCGGCAGCCAGGTTGAGGTAATAGCTGGTCAGCAGGCCGACATAGACCGAAAGGCTGCCGATTGCTGCTGCCCAGGCCATCATAGCCTCGACTCGCCGAGCCAACAGCGCCCCGGCTCCGGCCGGCGCCAGGAGCATTCCAAACACCAGCAGTGTGCCCACCGTTTGAAAGGAAACGATCACCGCCATGGCGATCATTGCCAGCATGATGTTGTGGTACAGGCGGGCCGAAAAACCGGAGACCTGGGCCTGCTCCGGATTAAAACACAGGAGCAGGAACGGGCGAGCGCAGATCGCTGCAGTGATAGCCAGGATCAGGGTCGCTGTAACCTGGATCAGGACAGCCTGATCGTTGATACCCAGGATCTCTCCAAACAGGATTTGGACGATGTCACCGGAAAAAGAGGTCGAGCGAGAGACGATCACCACCCCCAGGGCCAGCATGCCTACGAAGAGCAGCCCGATGGCCGTGTCGGAGGAGAGCCGGGTGCGCTGGGTGATCAGGCTGATACCGCCAATCATTACCAGCGCCCCCAGCGATGCCCCAATGATGCCAGGGATCCCCAACAGCAAGGCCGCGGCGATCCCGGGCAGTACCCCGTGCGCCAGAGCGTCGCCAATGAAAGCCAGGCCGCGCAGCACCACAAATGTGCCCACGATGCCGCAGGTGATCGATACAAGCATGCCGGCGATTAACGCTCGCAGCAGGAATGTGTTAGAGAGAAACGGTTCTACTAAAAAGTTCACGGTTTTCTCATTGCAGCCCGTTGACGATCGTGTCCGCCAGGTTGCGCTCGAAGGTAAAGTACGAATCGTCCGGTGGCATGCTGTGGGTGGTCAATTCGATCACCTTGACGCCTGTTTCCGCGCCAATGGCGTCGGAAACTGCTTTTGGTGTCCCCAATTCGGTGAAGATGGCCTTTACCTGGTTATCCTCGATCTGTTGCTTCAGCGCCGCCAGGTCTGACGCCGAGACCTCCGACTGGGTGGAAAGGCTGGGGATGATGGCGCCAACCAGCTTGAAGCCGTAGCGTTGGGCGAAATAGCCCATTGATTCGTGGCCTGTCACCAGCTTGCGGTTAGCCTGGGGCAAGGAGTTCACCTTTGCCAGGACTTCCTGGTGCAGGCTCGCTAACCGGGCCTCGAGATCTGTTGCCCGGCTGGAAAGGTCAATCCCGAGATCGGTTTTGATCTGCGCCGCCAACGCTGTCACGATGGCCTGCATATCCACCGGGTCGGTCCATAGGTGAGGGTCTTCTGCCCCAACCGCCTGGTCCGGGTCGCCGGTCGGCAAGCCCTCGCCTGGGCCGACGTGGCGCACGGTGATGTGATCAGAAGCAGTGAAGAACTTGACGCCGGCATCCTTCGCCTGCGCCAGGGCCTTTTGCATTCCGCCTTCCAACCCCAACCCGTTTTGGACGATCAAATCGGCTTTGGTCAGAATCTCGATATCCTTGGCCGAAGGTTCCCATTCGTGGGGATCCTGGCCGTTCGGCATGGAGACGATAACATTGGCAGCCTCGCCAACCAGGTCTTTTACGACTGAGCCTAAAATGGAATACGTTACTACAATGGTTTTCTTTCCGCCTGTCGTGGATGGAGCGGACTGGCAAGCGGAAAGCAATAATAATACAGCCAACGTGGCTATAAACCACCTGGGGAGAGCTTTTTTATACATAGTCACCTCCTATTTCATGCCTCTACTTTACCGGATGGGCAGGAAACGGGGAGTGCCTTCAGATACGATCGGACTGTTAAAAATTGGACTATTCTGGTGTGCTTTTTGATACAATTTTGTTATCAGCAGCATTCTGTACGCAGCCCGTGGTGTGCCGGCTCCCAGCGCGTCAGGCAATAGCGTTCGCCATCGGAAGTTTGTACCATAGTCAGGCTGCCCTGGCGGCGCAAGTCCCCCAGCGTCCGCGTGATGGTGGTGCGGGTTGCGCCCACCGCAGATGCCAGTTGCGAATGGGTGATGCGCACGTCCACCAATTGCCCTTGCGGATGGCTGACCCCAAACTGTTCGGCCAGCAACGAAAGGATCCCCAATACTCTCTGGTCGAGATGGGGACGGGCTTGCATGGAGGCCCACGCTTCCAGTTGCATCAGGCGTGCGTGCAGTTTCTCTGAAAACTGGGGATCCTGCGACGCCGCAGTCCAGGGTTTTAAGGTAACCAGCGAATCAGAATGGGAGATCAATTGAATGTAGCAGGTGTCGGCCGGATGGGGCACGACGAGCTGGTTGGGGCCGCACAACCCCAACAGCACCTCGGTGCCATCCTGGTAGATCATAGTTTGAGCGATGATCCCGCGCTGGATTTCGAGCACCGTTTCCGGCTCCAAAAGGATCACGTCGCCGCGTTGGTAGCGCCTCTGGATGGCGTTTTGAGATCCCGGGTCGCGTTTCTGGGGCAGCTTATCGAGCGTCCTTTGGATGATCTGGACGATGACCGGAAACGGCGTCTCGGCTGAAAATGCCGCCAATGCGCCGGCGGCGTAAGCTTTCGTCATCAACTCATCGTTTTGTCCGCAGCACCAGGCCAGCCACGGCTTTGAAAGGCTCTGAATGTGATCTAATACAGTAATGTCTGTCAGTCTTACGACGATCAGGCTGCAATTTCCAGAGTCCAACTCTTTCTCCGGCAAAAAGCTTACCATGAAGCCCGCTCCGGTAAGAGCAGCTAATATTTCAAGGCCGTTACTCCAATCTCCACTTAACAACAGGTGATCTATCATTGAAATTACCGGTTCAGATAAATCGATACTTGTTCCATATGGACAATTCTCTATCGTCGAGGCCTATTTTCATGGCGATTGTATCATCCAGTGAAGGTTTGTACCAATAAGTAGATATTTAACACAACGATCATTACTGCTGCTAACCAAGCGATTACTGTAGTAACCCGCTGGTTGACTAAAACTCCCATGATCTCGCGCTTTGATGTGAACACGACCAGCGGGATAATAGCAAACGGCAGCCCAAAGCTTAACACTACCTGGCTTAAGACCAGGGTATGAGTAGGATCGAGACGCAGGGCAATCACGATGAAGGATGGGATCATGGTCATCAAACGTCGTGCCAGCAATGGAATCTTACGGTGGATAAAACCTTGCATGATCACTTGGCCAGCCATTGTTCCCACAGTGGATGAAGAGTGGCCTGAGGCCAGTAATGAGATCGCAAAAACAAGGCTGGCAGCCCCGCCCAACAAGGGAGTGAGGGTGCGATAAGCTTCCTCAATAGAGGCAATATTGCTCAATCCATGCGCGTAAAACGTAGAAGCAGCCATCACCAGCATAGCCGCATTGACCAGGCCGGCAATGCTCATAGCGATCAGGGCGTTGTTCCAGCAGCGGCAGGTAGTGCAGCGGATCGATCACATCCTGTTCCCGACCCCAGCAGCGCGGGTGGTCGGCAATCACGATCTGGTCAGATAGCACTTTGATCCGGAAGGGATACGCCTGCAAGACCAATTGGCTTGCCTGGTAGGTGGCAGGCACAGAGTAGCGGTTGGTATCCAGTTCCACCTGGCTGTAGGCGTTTGACTTGACCGGATAACTGATGCAGGCGGGGAAATCGCGGCCCGGCAGCGGCAGAAAGAGCGGTTTCTCCTCTTGCCAGAGTTCTGCTACCGGTGCATCTTTGCCGCGAACGTGCCGCCCGACATTTTTCAGACAGGCTTGCCACAAAGCTGCATTGAGTTCTTCGAAGGAGTTCACTTTCAGCAGCGGGGTCATGAAATTACGCTGGGCGAAACCCACGTCGCTTTCGACGCCGCCTTTTTCGTGGCCTTGAGCCGGGTTGCAGTAAAAACTCTCGAACAGGTAGTAGCTGCGGAAGGTCTTGAAGCTCTCTTGCTCTTGCCGGTTGTGGCCCACCAGGACCTTGTATACTGCCGTCTTCAGATTGTCATAGGTGATCCGCCGCGGCACTCCGCCAAGGAAGTGAAACGCCTGGTTATGACCGGCAAAAAATGCTTCCTGTTTCTGAAAGGGAAACGCCATCACAAAACGCACCCGGGAGTAATTCAAGCGCATAATGAACAATTGGGCCATGATCCGCTCCCCGGCCACCTCCACTTCAGCTTCTCCCCAGTCGACCTGAGCATCCTGACCGGGGTCGAACTCCAAGGGCAAATAACTCTGGCGATGTTTGCGCTTTTTGCGCTGCTGGCAAACGTAGTTGTGGACCGCACCTTCACTGCCTGCATAGCCTTCGCCTTCCAGGATCTCGAAGATCTTATGCGCCGTGAACCGCTGTTTACGACGCTGCTGGTCGCTCTCGTCCAAAAGCTCGCTTATTCGTTGTTGGTAAGGTCCGATGATCGGCCCTATCCTGGGCTTCTTGAGCTGGTAGGGCTGCGGTGCTGCATTGGTGATCGCCTTGCGGATCGTCTCCCGATCGACCCTCAATTGCCGGTGGATCGCCCGAATACTCAGGTGATCGATAAAATAGGCCCGCCGGATGCTCTCGTAATCTTCCACCTTTTTCATCTCCTGGCCTCCATTACCATTATTTCTGCTCGTATGGTAATGGAATTTGATAGAGGTGGACGGTTTTTCGTTATTAATTTTCTGGCTTAGTGGTCGGTTTTTATTTTACAAAATACATCAATATTTCCATTTTCTTTATTTACATCAGCCATTCGTTTGACAAAGGTAAGTATCCATTTAATTCTTCTGTGGATATCCTCGAGTTCTTTTGATTTTTCATATACTGCATCTAAACATTCCTCCAATAAACATATATCTGCCTCATAAGGAATATAAATAACTGGACGTCCACCACTATTCATAATGAAATCTCTTGAGAAACCTATTCCAAGCTTTCCATATTGATTTGCATGTTTTTTTGCCTGACTTAGTTTAATTTCGGTAAAACATAATCTTAAAAGATATTTTATTTTCAAATGCCGTATCACATCTTCTGTTCTTCTTTGCAAGAAAAGACCATTTTGATAATCATCCCTTAAGCGTTCAAAATAATGCAGAGCTTGGATATTTTCAGATTCTTTTTCGATATCTTTTTCACCTGTCCAATGAACCAGAAATTTCGAATGAATATTCATAATATGCCTGCCCTATCATTTTCAATCTGGATTATGTAAGCACATTTTCATTAGAAAAATGTCATTGGGGTATTGAGAAAGGATTTTGGCTTATTTCCAAAATACCTTATCGGTCTATTGAATTTCTACATTGATAGCTTCACTTGTACCTATTGTATCTGATGTGCTCACAAAGAATCGGTTTTTTATCTTTCCGCTAAAATCATCCGGTGATACAACCGTAAACAGGTAGATATCCGACTCCTTTTCTAACCAATTTTGTAATACTCTTACTCCCTTTGAATAATTTTGAGTTGAAGCCATTATTCCGATAACTTGACATTTAGAATTTTTTCTAATATCCAAAACACGACCATATAATGTTAATAATTGTGCAGGTTCAATTTTACTTTTCCAAAGTTTGCACTCAATTACAAATAGGGTTTTAATTTCTTTGAGTTCACATTCAAAAGATACGTCAATTTGGTGAGAATAACCCGATTCTCCCTTTTTCTTATTTGTTAATCCATTTTTTATCGTTTCATTCAATATTTCTCCCACTATTTTCCCAAGATCAATTTTTAAAGATTGGAAGACTTCTCGTACTAGTTTTTCATATTCATCTGGCTTCATAATTATTATCCTATGAAAAAAATAATCAAATTTTGGCGAGGGTTTTGCTGCTGACATTCAGAAAGTAGTACCATTAATAGTTTATAATGTAATCAGGTTCGCGCACACGATTGGTCTTTAACATTTTTTTCTATCAAAGGGCAAAAAAGCAAAAACCCCCACATATGGGGGTTAAACAATGCGATGTCCCTAAATACAGGGGTTAGTGCCGAAGGTGGGAATCGAACCCACATACCCGAAGGTACACGATTTTGAGTCGTGCGCGTCTGCCTATTCCGCCACTCCGGCCTGCTCTACAGTATATCTAATCTTACCAGAAGGGTCAAGGTGTAGCCGCCATGCGCCTGGGAATCATTGGCCTGCCTCAATCCGGTAAAACCACTCTTTTCAACGCTCTCACCCGCGGCACCCAGCCGACCGGTATCGCCACCGGGCGGATCGAGGTGCACACTGCCGTCGTCGACGTGCCTGACCCGCGGGTCGACCGCCTCTCGGCCATGTTCAAGCCAAAGAAGACGATTTACGCCAAGGTCACCTACGCCGACGTGGCCGGGCTGGAGGGCTCGTCCGACAAGAGCGGCATTTCCGGTACTCTGCTTAACCAGCTCACCCAGATGGATGGGTTCATCCACGTGCTGCGCGTTTTCGAGGATGAAGTTGTGCCCCACCCGGCTGGCAGCATTGACCCGGCCCGCGACCTGGCCAGCATGGATGGCGAGTTTATCCTCAACGACCTGATCGCCGTCGAACGCAAGCTCGAGCGCCTGCAGGAAGAGCGCAAGAAGGGCGCCGGGCGGGATAAAGCGGTCATTGCTGCCGAGCAGGCCCTGTTCGAGCGCTTCCAGGCCGCCCTGAGTGAGGAAATACCCCTGCGCGACCTGGCGATTACCCCCGAAGAGGAGCGCCTGCTGTCCGGTTTTGGCTTTTTAAGCCGTAAGCCGGTCTTGATCGTGCTCAACCTGTCTGAAGGGCAGAAGGCTCCTTCTGTTTCCTACAACCACCAGCGCAGTAAGGTGGCTTCTTTGCAGGGTAAGCTCGAAATGGAGATCGCCCAGCTCCCCCCGGACGAGATGAAGCTGTTCCTCGAGGAATACGGCATTGAGGAACCCAGCCTGAACCGCATGATCCGCCTTTCCTACGATTTGCTGGGGCTGCAGTCCTTCTTCACGGTCGGTCCGGATGAATGCCGGGCCTGGACAGTCCGGCTGGGCGCCACTGCTCCCGAGGCGGCCGGCGAGATCCATACCGACCTGCAAAAGGGGTTTATCCGGGCCGAGGTTGTGGCGTACAATGACCTGGTGGGCCTGGGCGGCATGGCCGAAGCCCGCTCCCACGGCAAGCTGCGCCTGGAGGGCAAGGACTACGTTGTCCAGGATGGCGACGTGCTGAACATCCGGTTCAATATCTAGTTCGATTTGTAACCAAGGTAACTTAATGGCAAACAACTCCCAACTTCCCGATGATACCGAACGCCGGATGGCCCAGCGGCGCCGGAACAATACCATCATGATCCTGGTCATCGGCCTGGCCTTGCTGATTTTCGTGGCTTTTTCGCAAAATCCCGGCGCGGTGGTCTACCTGGTGGGTACCTTCGCCGTCGTCGGCATCCTGCTTTACGCTCGCAGCATCGTGGAGAGGAATTATAAGAGAAGGGCCGCTGAAGCGCTCAAAGCGCTGGAAGATAAGGAAGCGTCCGGTTCGGATGATCCAAAGAAATAGGATAATTCTCGACGGGTAAAGCCTGGTTAAAAATAGAATATAATCACCTTGATGAGCGATGCGCCGGTTACGACCCTGAATTGCACCCAGTGCGGCGGTGAGCTGCATCCCCAGGAAGGGGAGATCTTCCTCACCTGCCCGTATTGTTCGGCGACGGTTTACCTGGATAAATCGCGGGTCGTCTTCCACTGGTTCCTGTCGCCCACCCTCACCCCCGAGCAGGCTGCCGGCGAGCTGGCGCGCTGGATGTCGGGCAACCAGACCGTCAAGGATCTCGATAAGAAATCGCAGGTGGTAGGCCAGACCTTCCAGTATTTTCCGATCTGGTTTTTTAAAGTGCGCCACGCCGACCAGGAAGTCGAGGCCCTCCAGCCGGCTGCGGCCACCTCCATCACCGAGCTGCGCCGGCTGACCCTACCCGCCGGCGACCTGAAACCGTATGACACTTCGATCGAGAGCCAGTCCGCCGCCCCGAGCGTGCCCCTGGAGGCCGCCCGCGAGTGGCTGGCCCAGTCTCAGCCCGGGGGCCAGGTCACCGAGGGGTCCCTGGTGCACGTGCCGATCTATATTTTCAAATACAGCTACAAGGGCAATACCTTTACGGCCATCGTCGAGGCCGGCACGGGCATGGTGCTGGCGAACATTTATCCCGCCAAGGCCGAGGCGCCGTATTACACTGCCGCCGGGATCACGGCCCTGGTGTTCCTGACCCTGGCGCTGCTGCCCCTCAGCGGCTCCCCGCTTATGTCCACCATTGCCCTCATCCTCGCCCTTATCGCAATTCCTATACTCTTCTTTGTAGCTGTGTATGTAGCCATGAAAGTGTAAGGATGATGGAGAAACCTCCACCACAGAGGCGCAGATCCATTAAATATGCCCAATAAAACTGCGCTCAAAGGTTTAGGCTGCCCGCGCTGCGGGGGCATGGTGCCCATCCCGGAGGGACAGGCCATTGTTGTCTGCCCGTTCTGCCAGATGCGCTCGGTCGTGCGCGGCGAATCCGGGGTGCGGCGCTACCAGGTGCCCCTGCGCGCCGATCGCGCCCAGGCCGAGGCGGCCTTTCAGAAATTCCTGGGGAATTGGGCCATCGCCCGCGGCGTGAAGCGCCAGGCCCTGCTCACTGAAGTCTTCATGGTCCACCTCCCGTTTTGGGCCACCTGGGGCCGCGCCCTGGCCTATTTCTTCGGCCAGCGCCGGGAAGGCAGCGGCGACAACCAACGTTGGGTGCCCAAGGAAGTGCGCGTCATGCAGGATCTCACCTGGAACGGAGCCGCCTGCGAGGTGGGCGAGTTCGGCGTCACCCAGATCAGCCTGGAAGGGCGCCCGCTTGAGCCGGGCGATTCCGACCACCTCCACCGCACCGGCATGGTCTTCGAGCCGACCTCCTCTCCGGTCGAAGCGTTGGAACAGTCGCGCCTCTTTTTTGAAAACGAGACCCGCGGTCAGGCCAACCTCGACCGCGTCTCGCAGTCGTTCGTGCGCATCGTGCGCCCGCGCCAGGCCCTGGTCTTTTACCCGCTGTGGGTCTTACGCTACAGCTTCCACAGCAGGGTCTTCCAGGTGGTGGTGGATGGCTTTTCAGGCGAAGTGCTCTACGGCAAGGCCCCTGGCAACATTTATTATCGCGCCGCCGTGCTGGTAGGTGGCATGGCAGCGGGGTCATTCATCGCGGTCGACCTGGGTGGGCTGGCGCTGCGGGGGAATCATAACTCGAGCCAGTTTGGGATTGCCTTGATCCTGGGCGGTTTTGCCCTGATGTATTTCTCTTTCCGCCGCTATCGTTACGGCGAGCACTACGAATTCCGGCGCAAGTTCGCCGGCCTGAGCGGCGGGGGGTTGGCGGTGCCGGACAGCGCCCGCCAGATATTTGAGGTTGTGCGCAGCCTGGAGCGATTCCGATGAGCCAGGCCGGGGTTGAATTAGTCCCGCTCCAGTGCGTCAAGTGCCAGAATCCAATCCTGGCGCAGCCTGACGAGGTCTTGTGGGTTTGCGCCACCTGCGGGCAGGGCCAGATGCTTTCGGACGAGCACGGATTGGTGGCCCAGCCGGTGCATTACGCCGCCGGGATTGCGCCCAATGCCCAGGGCAAACCAGTCTGGGTAGTGAGCGCCCAGGTTGGCCTGCACCGCGAGACTTACCGCGGCGACGAGAGCCTCAGCATGCTGCAGTTCTGGCAGCAGCCGCGCCCGTTTTTTATCCCGGCCTATACACTTCCGCTCGACCAGCTCGTGGAAACCTGCCAGCGTATGCTGCGCCAGCCGGCCGCCCTCCAGGAAGTGCAATCCCGATCCGCCTTTTACCCGGTGACCGTGCACGCCGAGGATCTCCAGGCCCTGGTAGAATACATTGTGCTCGCCGTAGAGGCTGACCGCAGCGACATGCTCAAGGAGCTGGATTTCAAAGTGCAATTGGGCCAGCCGGAGCTGTGGATCGTGCCTTAATCCCGGAGGGAAATATGTGGCTAAGTATCGTCCTGATCGTCGTTGTCCTTATTCTTTTTTTGATCGCATTTTTGCTCATTCGCACGCTCATGTTTGCCAAACCGTTCGTGGCCGAAGAACCGGTGGAGCTGGAAGAGGTGGAAGCTCCCGTGGTGGCCGAGCATCTTGCCAGCATCATCCAGTGTGAGACGGTGTCGATGGTGAGCGAAAATCCTGCCGGGCGGCGCGCCTTCTACGAGCTCCAGCTCAAGCTGCACGAGATGTATCCCCGCCTGCACGCCACGCTCGAACAGCAGATTTTTAACGATTTCACCCTGCTCTATGCCTGGCGCGGCAAGAATCCCGACCTGCCCCCGGCGGTGTTGATGGCCCACCAGGACGTTGTGCCGGCCGCCACCGACAGCCTGGACCAGTGGGAGTACCCGCCCTTCAGCGGGGCCATCGCCGACGGCTTTGTGTGGGGGCGCGGCACGCTGGACGTCAAGGGCCAGGTCATTGGCTTAATGGAAAGCGTGGAAGCCCTGCTGAAAACCGGCTACCAGCCGGAGCGCACCATTTACCTGGCCTTTGGACACGACGAAGAGATCGGGGGCACCGGTTGCAAGGCCGTCGTGGATTGGTTCGCGGTACGTGAAATCCGGCCAGGAATCGTTTTAGATGAAGGCGGCCAGATTGCTGAAAGCATTCTGCCGGACGTGTCAGTGCCGGTTGCCGTAGTTGGCACGGCTGAAAAAGGGACGCTGGTGGTTGAGCTGTCTGTAGAGGCCGAGGCCGGTCATTCCGCCTTCCCGCCCAGGCAGACTGCCATTGGCGCCCTGGCGCAGGGTCTGGCTTTCCTGGAGCACGAGCAGATGCCGACCAATCTCAAATTTTTTATGCAGCTCATAAAGGGTGTGGCGGCCGCCATGCCGTATACTCAACAATTAGCCCTGGCCAACCTGTGGTTGTTCGGCGGAGGGATTAAAAAGCGTTTGGAGGCAAATCCGATCACCAACGCCATGATCCGCACCACCACCGCCACCACCGTCATCCAGGCTGGAGACCGCCCTAATATGCTGCCCGGTAAAGCCTCTGCCCTGATTAATTTCCGCCTGCTGCCCGGCGATACCATCGCCGGAGTGTGCGACCACGTCCGCAAGGTGGTGGACGACCCGCGCCTCAAGCTGGAGGTCAACCAGAGCTGGGCTCGTGAAGCCTCATCCGAATCTCTCACAGAGGTTCCTTCCTTTCAGCTTTTGGGCAGAACTATCCGGCAGGTGTTTGAAAATGCTCCGGTCTGCCCTTACCTGGTATTAGCAGCTACGGATGCCCGTTATTATCACGAGATCTGCGACGAAGTCTACCGTTTCACGCCCCTGGTGATGACCTCCGAGGACATCCACCGCGTTCACGGCCTTAACGAGCGGGTCAGCATCGACGCGCTAGGCAAAATGGTCCAATTCTACATCCAGCTCCTCAAATCCTGGGGAGAAGATTTTTAGGATCTTTGGGTTTTAGCGTGGTTTCAGGGGCAAAATGCGCAGCACTTTGCCCCTGAAACCACGGCAACTCCAAAAGGGCCGATTTTTAAGAAGATTAGCCGCCGAGAATCTAGCGCATAAATTTTATTTCAAGCCAAACTTTTTTGAAGGAGGTCCAACCATGAGTTTTTTAGATGTAATCCTCGCATTTCTGGCACGCCTTTTCAAGCTCAACAACCCGCCGGCTACGCCGACCGATGAACCCCTGCAAGTGGTCTCCCCGCGCGTCCTGGTCATCAATTTCGATCCCATCGTGGACGGGCAAGGCACCCGCCTGACAGCAAAGATGGGGTGGAACAATGTTGACGATCTCATCAAAGGTTTCATCGCTGATATAGATGAAGTGAGTTATGGCCTGGTCAAATATCAATACAGCAGCGCCAACCGCATTGATGTAAACGAGTTCCCGCTCAAATCAGATCACAGTTTTCAATACACTGCTGCATCCTATCTGGCCGTTATGCAAGATGAAAAGACGCACTACGAACCGGATGGGGTCGATTATTGGAAAATCGTCAACGACTACCACCTGATTGAACGGGTCATGAGCAACCAGATCGATGAGGTGTGGCTTTTCGGCGGTCCGTATTTCGGTTTTTGGGAATCGCACATGGTGGGCAAAAACGCAATTTGGTGCAATTCGTCTCCGTTGGTGAATTCCGACCAGTGCACGCGCCGTTTTGTGATCATGGGATTCAATTACCAGCGCGGCGTTGCCGAGATGATTCACGATATCGGCCATCGCATGGAATCGATCATGGCCTATGTGTATGACTCTTTCGAGCCATTACAAAATGCCTTTAAAGCGGTGAATCCGGCCATCCAACCTCCGGTGAGTCCTGCCCAATTCCTGCATCCTAAAAATGATTTTGAGCGTTTTATGTTATTTGAGAAAATTGCCCCGGGGCGCGCCGAAATAGGTCTGGTGCATACCCCACCCAACGCTGACAAGGATTATGATTGGCAGAACCCGGCTACCGTGTCCAGCGGCTGCGACGATTGGCTGAATTATCCTGATTTTCAAGGAACGCGGCGCATGCTTAACTGCAATGAGTGGGGCTGTGGGGGTGATGGGTACGCCTACACAAAATGGTGGTTCAAACATGTGCCGCATGCCAAAGGCGGCAAGAACGGAATCTTGAATAACTGGTGGAAATACACCATGCAAGTCGACCAGCCGTTCCGTTCTTAGGTGTCCGCTCTGGCGCCGGCTGCCCGGGCAGGCGTGTGGCTGATTGTCTTACCTGGAAATTACAACCCGCACCACTTGCCGGTCGACTGCCCCGAAGCGGTACTTGTACTCCTCATTCCCACGCATGAAATCGAAGCTGGTCCGTTTCTGCTCGTTGGCCCACTTTAACAGGTACCCCAGCAGCACCCAGCCAGGCGAATACTCTGCAAAGCTTTGGTCGATGCCCGAGTTGTAGACCCAAATACGGTTCAGGTAATCGAAGCTGAGGTATCCGGCCGCCTTTACGCCGTTCACTTCCAGGAAGGAAAGCTGCAGGCAGCAATTTTCTGAGGCGCAGCGCATCACCAGGCGCATGTGCTTGCGCATGGCAGGGGTCAGGAAGGCCGCCTTATCCGGGTCCTGGGCCATCAAGGCCATGAATCCCTCGATGTCCGCTTCCAGCCGGTCGGGGTCGCCCGCAAAGCGCATTTCGATCTCCGCCTCCGCTTCCTGGGCGCGGCGCAGCTTGCGGCGGATTTCGTGGCGCTGCTTTTTATCGATGCCGGCCAGGTAGGTCTCCCAGTCGCCGGGCAGGGGAATGTAAGGCGCCTGCTGCAGGATCTCGCAGCGGTAACTCCAGCCCATGCCTTTCGCCGCTTTCTGCAGGGCAGCCAGGCTCGGTGAGGTCTCGAACAGGTTGTACAGGTCGATCGCCTTCCACACCGGCAGGGCGGCTCCCGCCGCGAATGCCAGCAGGCCGGCTGTAAATTCGTCCAGGTCTTCCGGCCGGGCGATCAGGTCGAGGTAGTCGGACACTTCGATGCTGCCCAGCAGGAGGAGGCTGGGCTGGCCGTCCCGGTTGGTCGCCTGGAAGAACGGCGCCACTCCCACCAGCTTTCCATCCCGGCTGGCGCTGATGATTGCCAGCTCGCTTTGCGGCCATTCGCCTCCACCACGCGTCTGCCACCAGGCTTCCAGATATTCATAGCGTAAAAAGGGCACGTGCGTGATGGATTGCTCCAGCAGGTTGTTCCATTCGGCTTGCAGCTCGCTCGGAAATGTTGTGTGCAGTTTAAATTCCATGGTGTATGCATTTTAATTATGCGGCGAGGGCATGTCAAGACGGAGCCGTAAAACCTCGCCCCTTGGGGCTGTCTGAAAAGAACAAGCCATTCCCAATTGGTGCATTTCCCCACCCCCCGGCCCCCGCCCCAGGGCGGGGGAGAAACTATAATTGCCGATTTTTGCCCACTTTGTGGGCAAAAATCGGCTTAAAATCTTTCTCCCGCCCCCTCCAAGGGGGCGGGCTGGGGTGGGGGTGTTCTTTTGAGACAGCCCCAGGGGGCGAGGTCATGGCAAATCTCAGGTGTATCGCATCCAAAGGCCTACCGTAATTCGGATAGGTTCTATCCATTATCCCTTGACGGATCTGGCAAGACGCGGTAAAATAATTTTACAATTTAGAAGGTGAAGTTTATTTTCCCAAAGAAAGGAGGCGCACCATGGCAGTCGGAAAATTCAATACCGTCCTCACCAGCTCTGTCACCAGAGTTAAGATTGTCCTGCATGAGTGCGCCGCCTGTTAAGCGAGTATCCCGCTGATTCTTAAGGCCGCAGTGCACTGATGCGCCTGCGGCCTTTTTTATCCCCGTCCCCATCGAAGTTCCATTCCGGCCGCAGGCAATCTCATCCTGCGGCCTTTTTTCAATCTGGCATTTGAGCTTTGATGGAAAATACCTTCGATGAACACACATTTAAAACCGCAAGATTTGCTTGAAACCGAAAATTTGGATCTGCTCGAGCCGGATTCCCGCAAAGGAAAACCCCGCAAGGGCGCCCCAATCAAACGCAGCGAGCACGCCGTGATGGACGAGATCATCCAGCACGCCAGCGCTACGGGAGTGGGGGACGAGCAGGCTTTTTCACCCACCTTTACCTCTTCGCGCCATGAGCGCGAGTGGATCCTGAATTACCTGGGCGCCTTCTACGACGAGCAGTTCATCACGGATGTGCTGGCGCGCGTCAAAGGCGGCAAGGAAGCCAATGTTTACTGCTGCCAGGCGTTTCCTGGCCTGGGGACAGACCTGGTGGCGGCCAAAATCTACCGGCCGCGCATGCTGCGCAATCTGCGCAACGATGCCCTGTATCGCGAGGGCCGGCGCGTGATCGATGAATCCGGCAAGCAGGTCATCGACGACCGCGCCCTGCACGCCGTGCGCAAGGGCAGCGCCTACGGTAAGGAGCTTTCGCACACCTCCTGGGTTGGGCACGAATACCAGGTGCTGGAGCTGCTGCACCGGGCCGGGGTGCACGTGCCCAGGCCATTCGCCAGCGGTACGAATACGATCCTGATGGAATACCTGGGAGAGGCTTTTGCTCCCGCTCCCACCCTCAACCGGGTTCGCCTGTCCGGCCGGGCCGAAGCCAGGCACCTGTACGAGCAACTGGTCAACGACGTGGACACCATGCTGGCCTGCAACCGCATCCACGGCGATCTGTCTGCTTTCAACGTGCTGTACTGGCAAGGCGAGTATCGCATTATCGATTTTCCGCAGTCTATCGACCCACGTGAAAACCGCAATGCCTTCTCCATCTTCCGGCGCGACCTGACCCGCCTGTGCGAGTATTTCGACCGGTATGCCATCGTCTCCCGCCCGGCTTCCCTGGCCTGGAAGATGTGGAAGAATCACGGCCTGGCCGATTTTTGGACGGTGGACGATACCGATTGGGAAGATCGAGAGGCCTAAATCCACGGCTGGAGTTTGGCCTTTTATATAAAAAAGGCCAAACTCCGGCCCTATAAATCACCCTGTTTTTAAGATTCATATCTAACCTTTCCGTACTATAATATTGCTATCCCAGAGCAATTTCCTTGGAGGGTTATGGGGAGGCAGAGGTTATTTGCACGCCTTGCAATCGTAGCCATCATTACCGTGTTTAGCCTGCAGGCGTGCAGTACTTTTGCTAACCCTGGCCCTACCCCCACCCCATTTGGAGCTTTCCAGCTCGATTCCCGCTTCCGCGACCTGTATGAACGGCTGGGCGGCGAGCCGGTCCTCGGTAAGGCTATCTCCCCAACTTTTCCGCATAACAGCTCCACCTGCCAGTACACCGAAAATATATTGTGGTGCTACAATCCAGGCGCTGCAGTCGACGCCGACCTGGTCAGCTTGATTCCCATCGGCCAGCTTATGGTTTCCCCTCGGCCTGGGCAGAAATTAGAAGTATACGAAGGCTTCCAGGAGATGTACACCCGCCTGTTTGGCCAGCGCTACGTAGGCAAGCCGCTGACCGGGGCCCGCTACAATAAGGACAAGCGCCGGATCGAGCAGTATTTCGAGAAAATGGGCTTTTACCTTCAGATCGACGACCCGCATGCCACCGTGCGCCTTATGGCCTACGGTAGGTACGTATGCGGGATTAGTTGCTCCTTGCAAGGCGATCCCGGTAGCGCCATTATCGGCTATGACACAGGCATTGAGGTGCTGGGAGCTTCCAGCCTGCAACGCTTAGGCGGCTTCGACGTGTTTGGCTCACCCCTCAGCCAGCCCTACACCGCCAGCGACGGCAACCAGGAGCAGGTCTTAAATAATGTCCTCGTCTATACTCCCAAGGACAACCCTTCCACCCTTCGCCTGCGCCCGTTAGCCAAAATGCTGCGGATTCGCCTGGAGCAGCCCGGCCCCCAGCTTTATGGCATCGATCAAAACATGATTTTTTATCAGGTCCAGGGCGAATTGGGTTATCACGTGCCGGTCGTATTCGATGCCTTTATCGCCGCGCACGGTGGCCGGGAGATTTCCGGGAATCCAACCTCAGACCCGTTCTACACCCTCGTGGACGGTGAAAAGGTTCCCCGCCAGTGTTTTGAGAATTACTGCCTGGATTACAACACAAAAGCCGCTGTGCCGGTCACCCTGGCGGCCCTTGGCAGCCAGTATTTGACTAAGGTCAAGCCGGAAAACTGGGTCTTTGAATTTTCGCCCGCCTCTACTCGCTTGATCGTATCCGAGATGAAGCCGCAGGTCAGCTCGACCGAAGAGCAGACCATCCAGGTGAAGGTTTTACAGCAAAGGGGCCTGGTTCCCATCTCGGATATCGAGAGCATCCTGGTGGTCGGGCTGCCGGACGGCAAGAAATCCTCTTATAACGTTCCGCCGACCGACCAGACCGGCACCGCCAGCGTGACCCTGCCGCCGGTCGAGAAAGCTGCAAACGGAACAGTGATCCCCTTCGCGGTCTGCCTGAACATCCCCGCCGCCACCCAGATTTGCCAGTCCGGCTCCTATTTGATCTGGAACGTGCGATAATTATTAACCACTCACCTGCCCTGGCACCGCTCGCCAGGGCAGGTGAGTGGTTAAAATCTTCAGGGCTTTGCTTCTACGTATAAATCCACTTTAACGATTGGCGCGCCAACGCTGTAGACGTCCAGTGAGAAGGCCTGGCTGGCGCCTATGGCCAGGGGCGACGGAGCCTGCCAGCGCCGCATCCCCACAGCGTTTCCATCTGCATCATATCCAATCGCCGCCACCCAGACCTGGCTGGCAGCCTTGTCAGCCTGTGAGACCACCGTTCCGCTGGCTTCGGCTGCCAACCCGTCCGGCTGGATCTTGACCTGCGTGCCGGAGAGGGTCGCGGCCAGGTAGCGATTCCCGCTCGTCGTCGCCGGCAGGGCGCTCACCAGCTCCACGGCTACCTGGAAATTTGCCGGCAGGGGCGCCTTGAAAAAAGCCAGCACAGGCTGGGGCGCTCCTTGCTGCAGCAGATCCAGCGGAGTGGTAGCCACCTGCCGCTGAACTTCTTTGGATTGGGCGTCCAGCAGGATCAGGGCTACGGTTACATTTTCAAGCGGGCTCGCCTGCAGGTTGCGCGCTACCACGAAGCAGGCAGCGCCGCCCTGGGCATCTTCCCAGCAGCCAGCCCTTTCCAGCAGGATGGCGGTGGGGGTGGGGCTGGCGGTTGGGGCGCCGGTCGGGCTGTAATCCGGGGCGTTGCCGGGGATAATCAGCACCGTCCCGATTTTCATCAGGTTGGGCTTGACAGTTGGGTTGGCCGTCTTCAGGTCCGCCAGGCTGACCCGGTAGCGCAGGGCGATCCCGCCCATGTCCTCGCCGGCCTTGACCACGTGCGTGCGCGGGGTGAGTGTGGCTGTTGGCAGGGGCGTTGGGGTAGAGAGATCGGGCGCCAGGAAGGTCACACTGGGCGTGACCGACCGGTAAGGCACCAGCGTGCCGCTGCGCAGGGTTGGAGTGCTGGTTGGCGCCTGCGGCGTGGCGGTTGAGCAGGATGCCAGCGCAGCAAGCGAAGCGAGCGCCAGCATCCAACACATGACGAAGATACGTTTCACGAGCTGAATTATAACTTGGATTTAAACGACAATTTTTCCGGGAAAACCGGAAAAATTGTCTGGGCATTTCTTGTTTGAATAAAATGCGCTCGCAAAGTGCGCTCGCAAAATGCGCTGCGAGCGCATTTTATCCAAACGTTTTTTTACTTGTTCAGGCTGATAACGTAGGCCATGACGTCGGCAATATCCTGGGGAGAAAGCGTCTTGGTGTCGCCGAATGCCGGCATTTTGAGCGCCGGGCTGGAGCCCTCGGGCGTGGAGCCGTGCTCGATAAATAGATCGATGTTGGCCGCAAACGTCTTGGGATTCGAATTGAACAGCGCTTCATCGATTGGGTTCAGCGAGGGCACTGTGCCGTCGGTGGAGCCCGGATTGGCGACGGGAGCCTTGCCCTGGTCGCCGTGGCACGCAACGCAGTTGGCCTTGAAGACGTCGGAACCATGCGTGGCGTCGCCGGTCAGGCTGAGCGCCGGGCCCGTGCCGCCCGGATTCGAGGGCTTGGGAACCTTCTCGGAGTCGCTTGTGGCCTGGCCGCTCGAGCAAGCTGCCAGAACCAGAACCAGGATGAGGGCGATCGCCAGCAATCCGGCAAA
Source organism: Anaerolineaceae bacterium (assembly GCA_035543095.1). Lineage (GTDB taxonomy): Bacteria > Chloroflexota > Anaerolineae > Anaerolineales > Anaerolineaceae > UBA700. Next base: position 25,773 of record DATKKB010000074.1, read on the forward strand.
ACGATGAAATGGAAGGGCTTTTTTCATTTTTATCTCCTCAAAACGTTCGATGGTTGGATTAAACAGACCTTTAATTGGGTCTTCTCAAAAATTGGGGGGACCCCCAAATTTTTGAAATGCTGCGGTTAATCTTTCATAATAATTGTCTATTATATCAGAAATTAATCGGCGATTATTCATCAAATAAATAAAGAAAGAATGATTTTTAGAATGATACGCCCCGCTGCTCTTTCACCCGATGAAGATTTATTAAATTCGGTGAGATTCGAGCAAAGTCTATTTAAAATTAACATAATTTCAATATTATTCAACCAATGTCTAAATATAATTAATAATATTTAATTTGATATTGACATATTCAAATAATGTGCTAAAATATCTTTAGTAGGGGCGAAGCATCCGGAAGGTCGCCCATCTGTGGAAACAGACAATCGCTCCGGATGTTTCGCCCCTACTGGTCCACCCAAGTTGCGAAATGTAATTCAAGGATTAAAAGGAGCGCCTATGAATCCCATGTTTTCTAAATGCCCGGTGTGCGGCGGCGAGCTGACCATCACCCGGCTGCATTGCGATGAATGCGATACCACCATCGAGGGGCACTTTACGCCGCCTGCCAACCTTTTCGGACAGCTTAACCCGGAGCAGATGCAGTTTCTATTGAACTTTGTGCGCCTGGAAGGCCGCTTTACCCGCATGGAAGAGGAGCTCAATCTCTCCTACCCTACCCTGCGCAACCGGCTGTACGACATCATCCGGGCCCTGGGGTTCGAGCCGGGCAAGGAGGAAGCGGTCCAGCGCCTGACGGAGAATGACCGGCGGCATATCCTGGAGGATCTCGAAGCGGGGCGGATCAGCTTCCTGGATGCCCAGCGCCGTCTTAAGGGCAAGCGTGAGGAGGAAGATGCTCCTTCAGGTGAGGTTGTATAGGAGGAGGGAACATGATTCGGAACGAAGAACGTATGAGGGTGCTGAAAATGGTAGCCGACGGAAAAATAACCGCTGAACAGGCCACGAGCCTGCTCGAGGCCCTGGATGACGGCCCTGCTGCGGCTGGCAGAGCCCAATCGATCCCTGGCGCCACTGCCGCTTCCCAGGTGGGGCGCTACTTTCGGGTGCGCGTCACCGATAAGATCACCGGCCGCGTGCGCGTCAACGTGCGCCTGCCGGTCGGCGTCATCAACGCTGGCCTGAAATTAGGCATGCGCTTTGCCCCTCAGGTGGAAGGCATCGACTACCAGGAGGTAGCCGAGCTGATTCGCTCGGGCGGCGTGGGCAAGATCGTCGACGTCGAGGATGAAGAGGACAGCGAGCGAGTAGAGATATATATCGAATAAGCTGGCCGGCCCCGCGTAGCGGGCGGCCACGCAAAACGAACGAGCGGAGTATTTTGAAAGTGCGAAGCACTTTCAAAATACTCCACCCCCTCGTATCTGGAAAGATCTTTGGTGAAATGAAAATGGGGCGCTTGCGCCCCATCTTCATTTCACCAAAGATCTTTCCAGCACCAGGGCGTCTTCGCCGCCCTGGTAATAACGCTTCCAGGTGTCCACCTGGTGGTATCCAAATTTCCAATACAGGGACAGCGCCGAAAGGTTGGATTGGCGCACGCACAGGCGCACCTTGTGCGTGCCGAGGGCCTTTTCGCATCTCTCCAGCAGCGCCGCTGCAATCCCCCGCCGGCGGTAGGCGCCCAGCACGCCAATCGTGGTCACCCAACCCATCCGCTCGCTGCCCTTCACTTCGCCTCCAACAAATCCCACGATCTCCGTGCCGACCATGGCCTTGAGGCGGATCGAGCCCGGCAGGGACAAAACCGCCAGGATGTCAAGCAGGGGCCAGGCCTCGCTGCCGAAACACTCCTGCTCGATGCGCCGCACCCCTCCCAGGTCGCGCCAGGATGCCTCAACGATCTCGAAATTGGAGGTTTGAGATTGCACGTTGGACAAGGTCGGTAGTTTTCTTCTGGTCTTGAATCGGGATCTCGTGAAACGTGAAACGTACATCTTACACATCACGTTTCACGTTTCACCTTTCACGGCTCTTACTTCACGTCTCCCCGTAATTTCGCGAAATCTTCCAGCATTTTCGTGAATTCCATCGGGAAGATAAACTTGGTCGAGGCGCCGTTGCCCAGACTCTTGAGTGTATCGAAGTATTGCAGGGTGATGGTCTTCGAATCGATCGTCTGGGCCACCGCAAAGATAGCCTGCAAGGCGCTTGCGTAGCCTTCCGCCACCAGCAGCTGCGACTGCTTCTGGCCTTCGGCCCGCAGGATGACGGCCTGTTTCTCGCCCTCGGCCCGCAGGATGTTAGATTGCCGGTCGCCTTCGGCCACGTTGATCTGGGCCTCGCGTGCGCCGGTCGATTCGGTCACCACGGCCCGGCGATTGCGTTCCGCCGAAAGCTGGCGGTTCATGGCTTCCTGCACGTCGCGTGGCGGGATGATCTCGCGGATTTCAACGTTGGTCACCTTAACGCCCCAGCGTTCGGTCACTTCGTCCAGGCGGGAGCGCAGGGCGTTGTTGATGGCCTCGCGTTCCGACAGCACCCCATCCAGCATGATGCCGCCGATGACCGAGCGCAGCGTCGTGGTTGCGATACCCTGGGCAGCCAGCTCGAAATTGCCAACCTGCAGCACCGATTGGGTCGGGTCGAAAACCTTGTAATACCACAGGAAGTCGATCGAGATGGGGGCGTTATCTTTGGTGATCGAAGTTTGGGCCGGGATCTCGCGCACCTGCTCGCGCAGGTCCACGAACACCGGCCGGTCAACGAACGGGATCAGCAACACCAATCCGGGGCCTTTTTCTCCCAGGCAGCGGCCCAGCCGGAACACGACCACCCGCTTATACTCAGGCACCACCTTGATGGCTGCCGCCAGGAAGATAATGATGATGAACAGGATGCCGATTCCCAGGCACAATATAACGATGGATGAACCAGCCAGACTCATGCTAACCTCCTTGAGAAGATCGATATCGATTCGGATTATTTTAATTTACGTTCTGTTCAAACTGGCTCAACGGTCAACACCAGGCCTTCCCGCGCCACCACGCGCACTGTGCTGCCCGCCGGGATAAACACCTTGCTGGTACCGGACCATTCCTCACCGTCCACGTACACCGATCCTTCGGCAAACACGTCCGTGGTGGCTTCGCCCGTCTTGCCGATCAGATCGGCCAGGGTCTTTTTCGGCAGGCTGAGCGCTTCCAGGCTGCGCCGGGCAACCCCCCACACGAAGACCGTTACGATCAGGGAGACTACGGTCGCCAGGACCGGGTTGATCCCCGGCGTGCCGCCCGGCCCGGCGATCAGGAAAACCGTGCCGACCACCAGGGCGGCCAGCGCCACGATCAGAAAGACGTACTGCCGCGAGCGGCGCAGGGCCAGGATGAAGGGGAAAATCCCCAGCACCAGCACCACCAGCGCCCAGAAGTTGATCGTGAAATTGGAGATGCCGAGTCCGGCCAGGATCAACAGGAACAGGCCGCCGATTTCAAGCACCCCGCTGCCGGGAGAAAACAGCGCCAGGATCGCCAGCAGCAGGCCGCCGACCAGCAGCACGTAGGCAACGTTCGGGTCCACCAGAAAATTCATCGCCGGATACCTGTCTGTTGAATTGTGAGCGATTTCATTATACATCAGGCCGAAGAGAAGAACCAATCGGATATTTAGGGGGGCTTTTGGGCTGCTTCGCAGCCCAAGACCCCCCAAATTTATTTTATCCTTCCTTAAGGTTTACTTAAAGTCAGGATCTTCCACTGGTGTTACAATATAAGGTGGCAGGCCTTCGGCGGCCACGCAAAACGAACGAGGGTAGTTTTAGAAAATGCTTCGCATTTTCTAAAACGCCACCCCCTCGTATCAAATAAGAAGTTGAAATGTGTTTAAAAGGAGAAATAATTTGAACAACCCGCAGTTTCCAACTGTATATAATCTTCAATCCACCGAGATGCAGGAAGAGATCCAGCGCAGCTTCATCCTGCGCGTCTACGCCTGGATGGTGATTGGGCTGGCGATCACGGCCGCCGCTGCGTTCGTAACCCTCACCCTGCCCGGCCTGTTAGAGGCGATTTTGGCGACCCCGCTTATCTTTTTCGGACTGCTGATCGGCGAGCTGGTTTTGGTGGTCGTGCTGACCGCAGCCATCAACCGGTTTTCGCCCCTCACAGCCAGCCTGATCTTCGGTGGTTACGCTGTCTTGAACGGCGTCACGCTTTCCCTGTTGATGCTCATTTACACCGGCACGTCGGTAGCGCTGACCTTCGGGATCACGGCCTGCACTTTTGGGATTATGACCCTGTTCGGCTATACAACTCCTCGTGACCTGACCAAGCTGGGCAGCCTGCTGATTATGGCCCTGTTGGGGCTGGTGCTGGCGTCTATTGCCAACATTTTCCTCAACAGCTCGGCCTTATTTTGGGTGGTGACGTACGTTGGCATCCTGATATTCGTCGGTCTGATCGCTTACGACACACAAAAGCTGAAGAACATGAGCCTATCGCTGGGAAGCGATGGCGGCGTTGTGCAGAAGGCCTCTATCATAGGCGCCCTGCGGCTCTACCTGGATTTCATCAACCTGTTCCTCATGCTGCTGCGAGTCCTCGGCCGCCGGCGCGGCTAAGGCCATATTTTTCTTAACGTTTCGGCCTGGATTTGCGAGGGGGCGAAGCTCCTGGCAAATCCAGGCCGAAACGTTAAGAAAGGCACTCCTGGATTGTGATGTTTATCACATATCAGGATTGACATGACCTGAAAAAAAGTATATACTACCCTTAATTGAATATCTCCTTCGGGGCAGGGTGAGGGACGCAGATCCTAATTCCCGATCGGTGGTATAACCCACGAGCGCTCCCAGCGCATGACCCGGTGTAATCCCGGGGTCGACGGTAAAGTCCGGATGAAAGAAGGAACCTACAGACCAGCGCCTTTTTGCGCGCGCCTGCTATTATCCCGAAGGCCCACTCGCTTTCGGTTTTTTGTTTTAACGGCTTTACCCACGAATGACATAGATGAAACGAAGAACACGAACGAACAAATTAAAAATTAGAAATCTAAAATTAAAAACTAAAAATGGCTTCTCTCAAGACTTTCTCTCGTAAATATTCACGCTGGTTCCTCCCGGCCTCGTTTCTCATGGCCCTGGTGCTGTGGCAGGGGCTGATCTGGCTGGGCGGCAGCCGGGTGTCCGCTTTTTATTTGCCCTCGCCAATGCGGGTATTGGGGCGATTCGGCCAGGAGCTGGCGGACGGCACTCTGTTGTCCAACACAGCCGCGACCCTGCTGGAGGTCATCCTGGGCCTCCTGCTGGGCAGCAGCCTGGCGACCGTCATCGGCTACGGTCTGGCCAAGTCGCCCGCCCTGGAACGCCTGCTCTCGCCTTACCTGATCGCCAGCCAGGCCATCCCGGTGGTGGCGATCGCCCCTCTGCTTGTCATCTGGTTCGGGCCGGGCCTGTTCTCCAAGGTCCTGATCTGCGCCTTGATCGTGTTCTTCCCGATCCTGGTCAATACGGTGGTCGGCATGCGGGCCGTGTCGCAGAACCTGCGCGACCTGATGGGCTCCTTGTACGCCACCCCTGCCCAAACCCTGCGCTACCTGGAGATTCCGGCAGCCCTGCCGGTGCTGCTGGCCGGTCTGCGGGTGGGCGCCACCCTTTCGGTTATCGGGGCTGTGGTGGGCGAGTTTGTCGGCTCCGACCGCGGCCTGGGCTTCCTGGTCAACGTGGCCCGCGGCCAGTACGACACCACCCTGGTCTTCGTGTCGGTCCTGACCCTGATCGCCCTTGCGCTGCTGCTGTACGGAGCGGTCGTGCTGGTGGAAAAGCGCTTGTTGAAATGGAATGCCTGACTCTCTGTTTGTGAGTTTTACTTCGGGGCTGCGCCACCGAAATGAACCACACAAACAGAGAACAGGCTCTACGGATTGAACTAAAAAGAGGTAAATAAACCAATGAAGCGAATTTGCATCGCCATGTTAGCTGCCGTACTGCTGGCATCCTGCGTCCCCCAGGCCGCCTCGCCCACTCCCACTGCCCTCACCAAAATCCGGCTGCCGGCGGGCTACATCCCCGACGTCCAATTTGCGTCGGTCTACGTCGCCCTGGAAAAGGGCTATTTCCAGCAGGCCGGCCTGGACGTGACCCTCGATTACAGCCAGGAAACCGACGGCGTGGCCCTGGTGGGGACGGGTACGCTCCAGTTTGCCCTGGCCTCCGGCGAGCAGGTCCTGCTGGCGCGCGCCCAGGGCCTGCCGATCGTCTACGTGCTGGCCTGGTACCAGCAGTACCCGGTTGGAGTTACGTCCAGCACCAGGGAGGGCATCCACGCTCCGGCTGATCTGAAAGGCAAGAAGATCGGCCTGCCAGTGCAGGCCGGGGCCAGCTACATTGGCTTGCGCGCCCTGCTCCAGGCCGGCGGGCTCAAGGAGAGCGACGTGACGCTCGAATCGATCGGCTTCAACCAGGTCGAGGCGCTCGTAAGTGGGCGCGTCCAGGCAGCCGTCATTTACATTAATAATGAGCCGATCAAGCTCGCGGCCCAGAACTTTCCGGCCAACACCCTGCGCGTGGCGGATTATATGCAACTGGTGGGGAACGGCCTGATCACCAACGAGGACACCATCCGCAAGGACCCCGGCCTGGTGCAGCGTATGGCAGGCGCCATGCTCAAGGGTATGCAGGACGCCCTGGCGAATCCGGATGCGGCCTACACCATTTGCCTGAAGTACGTTGAGAACCTGGCCCAGGCCGACCAGAAAGTCCAGAAGCAGGTCCTGACTACCTCAATGGAGCTGTGGAAGGCGCCTCACCTGGGCCAGTCCGATCCCAAGGCCTGGAATAACATGCAAACCATCATGCTCCAAATGGGCCAGTACAAGACCGCCCTGGATGTGAGCCAGGCCTTTACAAACCAGTTCGTGCCGTGAGATAGACGACGGACCACGGACGACGGATGACAGATTTCTTTATTGGTAGTCTTTCGCCCGTGGCCAGAAACCAGGACATACTACAAATGCTCACAAATATCACCTCATCCACTCCCTTCCTCTCGGTCAAAGACCTCCGCCTCACCTTCCCCAACGGCAACGGCGGGCTGGAGGCGTTGGGAGGGGTCAACCTGTCCCTGGCGCGCCAGGAATTTGTGAGCGTGCTTGGACCCTCGGGCAGCGGCAAGACCACCCTCCTGCGCGCCATCGCCGGGCTGCTGCGGCCCACCCGCGGCAGCATTACCTTCAGCGATGGCAAGCCTTGCCTTGGGATGGTCTTCCAGCAGGCCAACCTGATGCCCTGGCGCACCGCCATTGAGAATATCACCCTGCCGCTGGAGCTGCAGGGCGTGCCAACCGAGCAGGCCTGCGCCCGGGCCGAGGAGCTGATCCGCCTGGTGGGCCTGGAGGGCTTTGAATCCTCCTGGCCGCGCCACCTTTCGGGCGGCAT
>DATKKB010000075.1:0-57794 GCA_035543095.1 Anaerolineaceae bacterium
GCCCGATTTTCGGAAAATTTCGAGGTGAGGACTTTTTATAACAGAACGGTTATCGTCGCCGACGATGTAGTAAATCTTCTTTTGATCGGGCTTCATGGCGATAACGTAATCATCAAGCGACGCCAGCTTTTGAGGATCGGATAGGGTCGGATAGCGCAGTAACGGCAAGAAACTATCCTGGTTTTCGGCGTCGGTGGCGGCGCCTTCTTTAATGACCCGGGTGTAATTCTTCCAGAATTTAGAGTACTCCTCGGGCTTAGTGCGGGCCAGGTTCGTCAGGGTCTCAAATATTTTGGCGACGATCAGCTTTTTCAACTGGGCCATGATGCGGGTAGACTGGACCGATTCGCGCGAAACATTGAGGGGTAAATCTTCCGAATCGACCACGCCTTGCACAAAGCGGAGGGATTCGGGCAGGAGGTCTAAGCAATATTCCTGGATAAGGACTTTACGGGCGTAAAGTTTTAACCCATCCTGGCGGCGAATTGAAAGAATGCCACGCTCGGGCGAGGCAGGGATAAATAAGATGGCATACATCTGCACTGGGGCATCGACGGCCATATGCGCATAGGCAACAGGTTTGTCGACATCGAGGGTAAATTGTTTGTAGAATTCGTCGTATTCCTTTTCGGCAACCTGGCGTGGAATCTTGCGCCAGAGCGCAGTCTGCTGGTTGGCCTGCTCGTTCTTCTCACCTACGTAGATCGGATAAGGGATAAAGTCGGAATGTTTCTTGACGATCTCGCGTAAACGGGCGTCACTGGCAAATTCGTAAGCATCCCCCTTCAACTGGATCAGCACTTCGGTGCCGCGCTCGGTTTTTGTGGAAGGCCCAATTGTGAAAGTATCGGAGCCAGTTGAAACCCAGCTGCTCGCCTGGGCGCCGGGACGGGCTGACCGTGAATTTACTGTGATTTTCTCTGCAACCATGAAAGCGGAATAGAAGCCCACCCCAAATTGGCCGATAATTTCGGACAATTTTCCATTGGCGGCATCTTTTTGAGATGCTTCAAGAAAGGCGCGGGCGCCGGAATGGGCGATGGTTCCCAGGTTTTCCGCCAGCTCCTCAGCGGTCATGCCGATGCCGGTATCGCGGATGGTGAGGTTGTGATTTTGCGCATCGGCTGTGATCCAAATGGCCAGCTCGGCCTGGGGATCCAGAACATCGCGATTGGTCAACATCTCAAAATTCATGCGAGTTAATGCGTCGGAGGCGTTCGAGATCAACTCGCGTAAAAAAACCTCCCGCTCGGTATAAAGCGAATGAATCAGGATGTTTAGTAGCTGCTGCGTCTCGGCTTTAAAGTGGACAGGCTGGCTAAATTCAGATAAATCTTGATCGGTCATCGTTCAAACTCCTGGACAGTATCTATTTCCCTTCAGTATTGGACAAACGAGTCATATGACAGAATTGGGCTGTTAAACAGCCCAAGCCTTCCCTAAAAAGCTAATTGTTTATGAAGGATGAGCTGTTAAATTATCCCGGCCTACAAGCCTTTATTTTAACCACAAATTAATTAAAAACGGAAGAGGTTCCTTAAATAATCTAATGCAGGGTGCTCAGAAAACCAGGGCCGGCTGCTTGGATTTTTCATAAGCTGGCCGGCCTTCGGCGGCCACGCAAAATGAACGAGCGGAGTATTTTGAAAGTGCGCAGCACTTTTAAAATACTCCACCCCCTCGTATCAAAAAAGGTTGAAGGCTGGGAACTACAGGCGATTAAGAAGACTTCTTCATAGAGGATGACAACTCATACGCGATGGTTTCCAATTGGGCGGCTGATTGTTTTAGAGTCGTTATCTGGAGGTTCAACTCGTGAGTGGAAGCCGAAACTTCTTCGCTGACGGCGCTGTTTTCTTCGCTGAAGGAAGCGATGTTCTCAATCGCCTGCTCGACCGTAATGTAACCCTCTGTTATTTGTTTAACCGATTGGCCATTCTGCGTGATAGCCTGGGAAGCAAAATTCATGGCCTGGCTGAGCTTAACGGTGGCCTCTTTCATGACGCGCACCATTTCAGACACTTCCTGGATCTGGATATAAACCGATTCAGCAGCCGAACGAATGGCAGCCAGGGCTTCACCGGCATGATTGGCTTTGACGACGCCCGTTTCAACTTCATGAGAACTGGCCTTCATGGCCTTCTGGGCTTCCGAAACGGTTTTTTGGATACTTTTAACGAGCGCGCTGATCTCCTGGGTCGCTTTCTTGGAGCTATCAGCCAGGCGGTTGACTTCGCTGGCAACAACTGCAAAGCCGCCGATCTGGAGAGAAAAATTAGATAAGGACCGCATGTTAAACCCAACCTGGATAATGCCCGGTTGGTCCTGGCGAGGGGCGCCTACAAATTTAAAAACCTGTTGGTCGATACTGCGTTTCGAAGGGGGTTGGCAAATGGATCCTTCAGCTGCGCTTTTTACCTATTCACACTTTGAACGTTTGGGCGTTCGGGAACTGCGAGCGTGGCGGTAGTCTGTCCCAGGCTGTTGCCTTCTCGCAATGCCAGATGGACTACGAAAAATATGTCATCGCTCGAAAATGGCACGACCAAACGAGGGTAATCCAGCGTAGAGATCGTAGCGCCCTTGCCGTAAAGGAGGGTTGGAGGTGAAATCGTCGTTTCAAAGCCAGCGTTGGACAGCTTGACGCTGGCGCTTCCCGTTATCACGTTTCCCAACTCTGCGATTCCGCTTTGGGCAAGGTTATTAAATTGGGTGATAGGTTCTCCCAACATTTTTGACACCAGCCTGACCGCGCTTTGTTCATTCATACTGTAAAAGACATTGCCGATCACCCCACCGACCAGGGAAATAATGACCGTAGTGTCATCGGAAATGTAGGCAGATTTCTCAAGGTGAAGGTCGCCGCGTTGAAAATGAAAGCCTGTTTCCTTGAAAATTACTTCAATGGCTGCTTCGATAAATGGATTTAAGAATTTAACATTCATGGTCGGCGGGTTCTCAAGAAATTGGATTTGAAAAAGGATGCGACTGAGAAGCGGGCTGGACCTCGCGCAAGGCCAGGTGAACCGTCATTTCGCCCATTTCAGTTTTCAATGGAACTACAATGCGCGGGAAATCCAGCGTTGATATCTGGAGTCCTCTTCCGATCAACATTGTCGGAGGTGAAATATTGGTTTGAATGCCGGCATTTGACAGGTTTATGGACGCACGACCGGAGATCACGTTGCCAAGCTCGGCGATGCCTGATTGGGCCAGGTTATCGAATTCAGTGCAGGTCTGGCCCATCATGCGCGAGACCATTTCGAGACCTGTTTTAATCGACATGCCAAATAACACAACGCCTTGAATATCGCCGATCATACTGATCAAAACAGTGATCTCTTCAGCAGTCAACGCCGATTTTTGTATTGACAGGTTTCCACGCTCGGCGGTGGCCTGAACTTCAACTTTCAGGACTTCGTGGGCGGCATCTAAAAAAGGATTCAGGTAGACAACATTCATCGTTTTAATTCCTTCACAATGGAGGTATGTTATTAATTCCTTTTGCTTGAGACATTGCTGATCAGGACTTCTGTCTCTTCAATCACCAAAGCGACCCGAGCTATTAATTCATCCACTTCATGCTCATTGAAATGCAAAGTGGCGACAGCCATGGGATCGATCCGGTACATCAATCCATCCTTGCCGATGCCTACACCAAGCATGGTGACGAATACATCGGCAAGGTGTACCGCAGAGGTTATTTTTATGAAGTCCTTGCTGGCGCCAGGATGGTGGTGGTAATTGATTGCATCGATCAGCAAGGGCGGCAGGCTCCAATTTTGGGCAACTATTGCTCCCAGGGTGGCGTGATCGATGCCAAAGTAAGTTTTTTCAAGCTCATCGAACGATATGCTCTCAAATTCTTTGGTTGAGGGGTTGAAATTACGAAGCGCCTGGTCGAAGACCAGCTTTCCGATATCGCACAAGAGACCGGCATGATAGGCTTCTTCAGCTTCGACCTTTCCGAAACGGTTTGCGATAATGCGGGCTGAAGCTGCCACACAAACCGAATGCTTCCACAAATCGCCGCGGTCGAGGCCGTAACCGGGGATCGGCCGGTCAAAGTATGAGGAAATCGAAGCCGTCAGGATCAGGCTTTGGATTGTGTTTTGACCGAGGTACATGATCGCCTGCTGCATGGTGGTGATCGGGACCAAAAGGCCAAAATAAGCGGAATTGGCCCAGCGTAAAATCAGGCCGGTCATGACCTGGTCCATGGAAATTACCCTGGCTAATTCAGTCATATTCATTTCTGGGTCACGGATCATGAACATTGCCTTCTGAGCTACCTGGGGCAAAGGCGGCATTTTTCCTGCAATTCGTTTCAAATCCTCTATATTCAGGCTGGGGGACAATTTATACCTTCTTGTAGAAAGAGATTCCGAAACTTTGAAGCGAATATTCTTGCGGTTTGGGAATGATCTCGGTCCCGCCGAGAAATAAGATGCCACCAGGCCGTAAGGCGCGGCTGAATTTGTCGTACAAGACAGCTTTAGCTTCAAATGTAAAATAGATAATCACGTTCCGGCAAACGACCAAATCGAAATTTGAATCAAATGGATCCTGCAACAGATTTTGCTCGCGGAATGAAATCTGGCGCGAAAGCTTTGCCGTAACGTAAAAAGGAGGGCCGCCAGTTTCAAAAAATGCAGCACGCTGTTCAGGGGTTACATTGCGGATTTCTTCGACCGTGTAAGGGCCGCGAGCCTGTGCTTTTGAGAGGGCACCGCGGTCAAGATCGGTAGCGATCAAGGTGAAGGGCTGGCCCCTTGCAACCTCATTCATTATGATTGCCAGCGAGTACGGCTCAGGTCCAATCGAGCAGCCGGCGCTGAAAATTCTGAGTCCAGATAAATGAGAGGGCGCCCGCGATTCCTTGATCAAATCCGGTAAAATTTTTGTTCGCAGGGTCTGCCAGCGTTCAGCATCACGGAAAAATTCGGATACATTAATCGTGAGGTAATTGCGAAAGCGAGAGAGCTCGCTTGAGTCGGCGCGCAAGCGTGAAAAATATCTTTCCCAGTTTGGTTCCCCTGAGCGAACCAGCCACGAATCGAGCCGGCGACGCATTTGCTCGTCCTTGTAATGGTTCAGGTCGATCCCTAATATTTGTTTTACTGAAGATTTAACCTGGCTATATAATTCTAAATCCATCGTATCTCTCGCTTAAAAGATATCAGGCGGGGCTGGAAACGGCCTGCGTGATTGCATCCGCGATTTGATCCAAAGGAACGACGACCTGAGTATATCCAGCCTCGTACACGCTGCGCGGCATGCCCCAAACGACGCACGAGGATTCGTCCTCGGCGATCACGCGCCCGCCAGCCTGATTGACCAGGCCGGAGCCGTTCGTGCCATCGCTGCCCATCCCGGTCAGAATGACGGAAATAACTGCAGCCCCGAAATGCTTTGCAATGGAAGCCAGAGTAACATCAATCGCAGGACGGACACCGTGTACCGGAGGATTCTGATTCAAGGCGACCTGACCCTGCTCATTAATCACACTGTGGAATCCACCCGGGGCGATCAAAGCCCGGCCTACGTCCAATTGATCGCCTGGCTCAGCCTCTTTGACCCGGATTTGCGAAATACTGTCGAGACGTTCGGCGAGGGAGCGGGTAAAACCGACGGGCATATGCTGGACTATGAAAACCGCTGCTGGCAGATTAGCAGGCAGGGCCGGCACAACTACGTTCAAGGCCCGAGGACCGCCTGTAGAAGACCCAATCACCACGATCCGGTCTTTTGATGTAAGGGCGCGCCCTGGTCTTTTCACCGGATATAAAGGGCTCATGACAGGAGCAGGGGGTGCGTTTCTATGAGGCATGAACCGGACTTTCACACCTGCAGCTTTACGGATTTTGGTTACCACGTCATCCATGACGAGAGAAATGTTTGCCTTGTTATCAGGCTTATTGATGAAATCCACCGCTCCGATTGTTAAGGCCTGCACTGTCTCTACTGTGCCTTCCTTCGTGAGGCTGCTCAACATGATAACCGGACGGGGATCATCTGCCATGATCTTTTTCAAAGTCGACAATCCATCGAGGCGGGGCATTTCAACGTCCATCGTGATGACATCTGGTTGAAGCTTTGGAATTAATTCAAGCGCTTCTTGCCCATCACGCGCTGAGCCGACAAACGCGACGTCCGGAAAATCTGCAAGGTGCTTGGAGATCGTATACCGCATAAAAGCCGAATCGTCGACGATCATGACCCGGATCGGCCTTGAATTTTCGGATTTGGGAGTGGAAATACGATCTACTTTATCCATAGGTTTACGAAAGCAATTTGTTTATAGCGCTCATGACCCGGTCACGCTCGAAGGGTTTAACGATGAAATCGCGGGCGCCTGATTTAATAGCTTCCAGCACGACCGATTCCTGTCCGAGGGCTGTCAGCATGATAATGCGAGCCTTTGGATCGCCAGCGCGGATGTGCTTGAGAGCCGTCAGGCCATCCATCTCCGGCATTGTTACATCCATTAGAACCAGATCTGGTTTAACGGATGCATAAGTCGAAACTGCTTTAGCGCCGTTTTCAGCTTCGACGACCTCAAACCCTTCGCCGGAAAGCATTTTAGAGATCCGAACCCGCAAAAATTCTGCGTCATCCACTATCAATATTTTTGGCATCTGTATCGCCTCCTTTATAATTCGTGTTCTATCCCGCCGACCATGCGGACGGTCAATTTCCCGGTAACAACATACAGCTTGACTGTGCGACCAACATTTCCGCCAACTTCCTCAGCAGCGAGCCGCAGGTTAAACTGTTGAAGTGTTCGATGAGCCGCATTTATGTTTCTGGAGCCAATCTCAAATGCCTGCGATAACGAAACACAGACAAGCATATTGGCTCCACCGGCCATGCGAGTAACTAGCCTGGATTGATTCGCACCTGCTTTCACCATCCCTTCTATTAAATTTTTAATCCCGCTCGTCACATATTTTGAGCTCGAGCCGTCGCCGTTGCTCGATTCGGGCAGCACGGCATGCAATAACCCGGCGACTCGGGCGACGGGATCGAACATGCCAATGCCAAGGCACGATCCAAGCCCATAAGCCACCAGGATATCTTCCGGATGCCTGCTGATTATCAGCTCCCCGAGGCCGACGTTTTGGGGTGAGGTCATGCTTTAGACCTTGGGACAAACTGGTTCAGAGATGTGGCATCCGGAATGATCCAAAGATCGGCCTGTACCTGGCGATTATTGAGCTCAAACGAAGCCTGCAGCATCATGACGTTTTCTCCAACCTCGCCGGAGGTGGCGACGATAATATCCATGATTGCGCCAACCATGTCGACCATGACGGCAGGCGGAGTGGGGCGCAGCTCAGTGTGAGTCAGGGTAGCAACGGTATTCATGAAAAAGGTCCCGGTCAAATTGCCAACCTCGGCCAGGGCTGAGCGTTCGAGCGAACCGAGCTGCTGCGTCGTTCCTTCGGGCTGATCCATCAAAAGATCCACGAGCTCCTTGGCTTTTTGAAAAGGAAGGATGAGCATAAACTGGGATGGGATCGATCCTTCCGCTCGCAAGTAAATCCCGACCGCCTCGGCTTCAAGACCACCCAGCAGATCTGGGATTTCGGAATAGGGGATGATTTTCAGCACCGGCTCTGTAACCGTCAGGCGTTCGCCGAGCATGGTTGCAAATCCGACGGCTGCGTTATACATCCCTTCCCTCGCAATTTTTTGGACATAGGTTATGAAGTTTTGATCGAACTTTTCGATTATTTCGCTCATATTTCCTCTTAATGAGTCCCGCAAGACTTGAATAACCCCATCGCATCGATAATCAACGCAATAACTCCGTCGCCGAGAATTGCAGCCCCGGATATCCCAACCACTTCGGAAAACATGGAACTGAGCGATTTGACGACGACTTCCTCTTTTCCAACCAGGCTGTCGACGAGCAATCCGAGCTGGGTTTTGATGGATTTCATCACGACCACGTACGAGGTGCTGGCTTGTTTTTCAGAGTTTTTCATCTTGAGAGCGTCGGTCAGTCTTACCAGGGGAAGAACCTGTCCGCGCAGGATAATGACCGGTCTGCCATTTATGGTCTGGATCTCATTCTGTTCGACTCTCAAGGTCTCAATGACAGCGGTGAGCGGTATTGCAAAGGTCGTTTGGCGCACTTTTACCAGCAGCGTCGGCACTATTGCAAGAGTAAGGGGAAGGACGATTTGGAACCGGGTTCCTACACCCGGTGTGGATTGAACGACGACGGATCCATTTATACGCTCGATGTTGTTACGAACGATATCCATACCAACGCCGCGGCCGGAGATATCCGAGACTTTTTCAGCAGTAGACAGGCCTGACATAAAGATCAGGTCAATGGCATCTTCATCAATCATCGCCCTGGCTTCTGCTTCTGTAATCAGTCCTTTTTGAATGGCGCTGGCTTTTAGCTTATCGGTATTAATCCCTTTGCCATCGTCCTCTACCGTGATAACAATGCGACCCTGCTCGTGGTGAGCAGTCAGTTTCAAGGTTCCAGCTGGCGTTTTTCCTTTTGAAATTCGATCGGCGGGAATTTCGATGCCATGGTCGATGGCGTTGCGGATGAGGTGGATTAGCGGATCATTGAGCTCGTCGATCACGGAGCGGTCCAGCTCAGTTTCCTGACCCTGGATAACAAGCTGGACTTCCTTGGCAGACTTTTGTGCCAGGTCACGCACCATGCGTGGAAATTTATTGAACACATTGGCGACCGGCACCATCCGAATGACCATTACTTCTTCCTGCAACTGGTCTGTGATACGGCTGAGGTGGATGACGGCATCCGTCAGTGTCGAGATGGTTTCATTGCCGCGCAATTCCAGTTCAAGGCTAGATCTGACCTTGTTGAGACGATTGCGATCGGTGATCAACTCGCCGACCAGGTTCATCAGAGCATCCAGGCGCTCGACGCTGGTGCGGACGGCCTTATCGCTCGAACGATCTTTTGTCTTTTCGGACGGCGATTTGGCGGCTTGCATTTCCAGGCGCTGCTGGTGGATCAACTCAGCTATAGCATTCTGAAGGGCGTCCTGGGTCAGAATTTTTTCGGATACGAGGATTTGACCGATGAGCGATTTCTGGCCAGGTTGGTTTGACTGAAGGCTGAGAACGTGATTCAATTGATCCCGGGTGATCAAGCCATGTGCAACCAGGAATTCGCCGAGCTTTGGATTATCCTCCTCTGCAGGGCTGGTTTCCTGATCTCCGGTCTGCCGATAAGAATCAGACGGCGCAACACATGGGCTTCCAGCGACTGGCTCAACTTGCAGGTTTTCGATTTCCGATATGGATCCCAGGCTCTTCCTGATTTCGGAGACCTCTTTTTGGGTTTTCAGTTCGGCCGTGAAGTGCTGGACTGGGGCAGCAGTCTCTATAATTTCCTGGCTGGGATCCATCAACACGATCTCACCTAATTCTTGAAGTGCCAGCATAAGCTGGAACGCCCTGGCAGCCGTAGCAATGCTGTTTTTGGAGATGTCTGCTGAAATGCTGAATGATGAATTCCCGTCGGCTTGCGCGTTAACAGGAAGATTAACTTCAAGCAGGACATTTTCCTTTTGGGCAGGAGAAGGAGAAACCGGGCCGGATTTCATCGAAGTTTGCAGGAAAAGCTGGAACCGGTTTACAATCTCTTTAACCTCTACCGGGCTGGTTTCACGATTGGTGACCTCGTCGCGCAACGTACGCAGGCTGTCGACCGCCTCGAGGCACAGGTCCACCAGGGGAGTAGTGATCGGCAGGGTATCCTTGCGAATGCCGTCAAAGGCTGATTCCAATACATGTGTGACTTCGACAAGCCTTTTATGGCCGATCATTCCGGCTGAGCCCTTTAAGGTGTGAGCGGCTCGGAACAGACGCTGAATTAAATCAGCGTCGTGATTGGCGCGCTCGAGCTCAACCAGACCTTCATCCAAAATCTGGAGATGGTCGTCCGTTTCAGCAATAAAAATTGGAAGCTCATCCTGACTGATATCAAAAATCAAATCCATCCATACCTCTTTGGGCTCAACTCGATAATGAAGTAAGCCGGGATGCCGTTTCTCTAGCTAACCTTTTTAAAAATAACATAGCCCACCGAGATACTCTGTAAACCGGACATAAAAAGGAGGATAATTCTTCATGAAATTATTTATGGCTCCAAAAATGCCCTTGACTTTATTTACATTGAGCCGGTATTTTCTATAGGGAAATTGTTCGCGTCCCCAAAAAAGGGAGGCGAGGAGTATTTTTGCAGTTGATCCGCAACAGCAAAAGAACTCCTCGACTTCTTTAAACTTTGCCAGGTTTACCTATCCCACAGTCTCGTTTTTCAACGTGAAACTGGTCGGATCAATCGCCTGGCCGTTTCGGCGGACTTCATAATGCACGTGGGGACCAGTCGAATTACCGGTGCTCCCAGATATTCCTACAACGCTGCCGGCCTGAACCAGCTGACCAAGTGATACTGGTATCTTAGACAAATGGGCAAAATAAGTTTCATAAGGGCCATTTTCAACGATGACCAGGTTCCCATATCCCTGCGTGTTCCAGCCTGCATAGACGACTTTGCCGCCCATCGTGGCATGGACTGGAGTGCCGGTTGGAACGCCGAAATCTAGAGCGTGGTGAGTGGAATGATAGCCCTGGGTCAAAACACCACCCACCGGCCTGCCTTCAGGTGAATTCCCGGGATTTGTGCTTGTGGGAATCAATGGATTTGTGTTGCCAGTCTTGAGGGTCGTACCAGCGGGAATTGAAAATGAGGAGGCCAGTGTGGTAACCGTTTGAGTTGGATCGGCGGGTGATGATTGAACAGCGCTCACCTGTTTCATGAGAACCTGGTCGATGAGGGCGGACATCAGTGGATCCATCATGCTATTAGAGCTGCCTCTGCTCAATGCATTGTCAGGGCTGCTATCCGAAGTAGAGTCTCCGAGGCCCGACATCAACATCATTTCCAGGAGGAGCTGCTGGAAATTAGAATTAGCGGGTTTGGATTGGCCAGAAGACGATTTACCAAGCAGGCTGTCTGACTTGATCCGGCTGAGGGCGTTTATAGTCGATAGATAGTTTTCATCCATGGGATTATCCAGTATCAGTATAAAGAGACTTTAAAAGGTTTCAATAAAAACAGAATAAAATCTTGATAAAGGATTTGAGGATCGCCTGGGCAGCCTCGTTGCCGAGGCGATCTCCAGATCCTTTATTCACAAACTCCCCTCGTTCGTTTTGCGTGGCCGGCGCAGTCCGACCAGCTTATTTATATGGGGTTTACGTCAGTTTCATTTTGGTTTTACTGATTTGGATAAATAATTCCGGTAGATTAAACGGGAAGAGAAAGGCCACAGGCCAGCCAGAATTTTGAAGGGAGTATGCTGCATGCCATCAGAATTGTTCGATCAATTAATTGAAAAAGCGGACCAGTCTGCTCGACTCGGCGATTGGGCAGAAACGATCAACGTATTACAGCAAGCACAAGCGATCCAACCTGACCACGTAGGCGTGCTTACTGGAATGGGCACCTGTTTAATCCAGACGAACCAGGTAATGAAAGCAATCCCCTATTTTCAGAAAGTCGCCGAGCTGGCGCCTGGATCGGCTGAGGCACACAATAACCTTGGGGTGGCCTACGTCTTCGATCAGGATTTTGTGGAAGCTGAGCAGGCATACAAAGCGGCGTTAGAAGTGAATCCAGAACATCTTCCGACCTGGAAGAACCTGGCAAACCTGTATCTCCAACAGGCGGACAAGGCTGGTGAAGGTGTCCAGATTTTAGCTTCGATTGTCAAAAGGCATCCGGAGGACGTTGAAGCTTTATTGTTGCTGGCAGATTGCTATGAATACGTAGCACAAATCGATTCGGCAATCACGCTTTGTAAGCAAGTCCTTTCTATAGATCCAGAAAACCCGGATGCCAAAAAGAAAATTGAAAAATATAAACCTTCCAAGGTCGATTTAGGGGGTGTGGACCGTTCGGAATTGATCAAGAAATTGTCAGTGTTGAAGAAGTTAAAGGCATCCGGAGGGAATCCGGAAGAAGTGGATTCATCGCCCGTAATGGGTGATACCCTGCTGCCACCGGGTGTAAAAAAGGTGGGGCTGTTTGTTTCAGAAGGTTCACAGGTATATGACCGGGCAGGGCAACTAACGCAAGTCTTTGAGCACTTGGGAAGAAAAGTAAATCCCAATCCTGAATTTT
The DNA here is from genome assembly GCA_035543095.1 of Anaerolineaceae bacterium. Taxonomy (GTDB): domain Bacteria; phylum Chloroflexota; class Anaerolineae; order Anaerolineales; family Anaerolineaceae; genus UBA700. The sequence continues at coordinate 12,188 of DATKKB010000075.1, forward strand.
CTCCGGATGACCTACAGCAAAATGACCTGCTGGTTTTTATGGAGCCAATGGTGTCTGCAAACCTGGTAAATGGGATAAATGCGTGTATCCAGAAGAACAAACCCTTTATGATCGACATCGGGCAGGATTACTTCGAACGACCAGCCAACCACAAAGGATATTCCCAGGTAGGGCCGGGCAATCCAGAATCGTTAAGAACGCTTGAAATCATTCTGCGGAAAGCGGACAGGGTTACCGTTCCTTCGAAAGTACTGGCCGATCGATTTAGTCGCTTTTCGGCCAACGTGAAGGTTGTCCTTCCCGGGTGGGTCGATACTAATATTTTGTGGAAAAAGAGTAAACCGGCCAGAGATACTATCAATATAGGTTGGATCGGAACTTTCAGCGATAGTATCGACCTTTTATCAATCAAAAAGGATATTTTGCGCATCCTGCGGACCTATCCGGAAACCAAATTATTGGTCTGCGAAGACCTGGAAGCCTACAAGAGCTTCTCAGCAATTTCAGAAAGAAGAAGAGGTTTCTTGCCTGCGCCGGTTCCGGAGGATCTGCCCTACCTGATGATGCAATTCGATATCCTGGTGGTTCCACTGGAAGATAATGAATATAACCGGGCGAAATCCGATGAATTAATGGTGACAGCCGGCGTGAGGAAAATTCCGTGGGTGGCATCACCAATCCCAGCATTCAATGATTGGCAAGCAGGCGGAGTTATCGTGGAATCCAAATGTCCCTGGTATGGCGCACTTGCCGATCTCGTGGAAAATGCAGAAGACCGTACGAAACTAGGTGAAGCCGGGGAACAAAAAGCTCTTAGCCGGAAGTCATTCGTTTAGGCAACCTTTACGAGACATTCACCTTTGTTTTATTGAAATAAATGCCATTAACCCTTAAGCTATATAAGAATAACGTCACGATTCACAATCTAGTGGTTTGTTAAAGGTGAAACTATTCTTCGTAGTAACGACTTTAGTCGTTACCACTGGACAGTAACGACTTTAGTTGTTACTACGAAGTTAATCTTTTACGATAGACATACCACTAGGATGATTTTGTTTTTCAAATTTGGCCGGTATCGTAAAAAATAGAAAAAATGGGATGGTTGGATGGCACTCCTCACGTCTGAACAGATAAATGACCTGAATACACGGACAATACAAGCCAGGGAAAACCTGACGCTAGGCAACATGCGTGAGGCCTTGAAGATTTTCCTGAATATTCTCAAAGATTATCCGGGCGACGTGCGCACTTACATGACGCTGGGGGATTTGTACCTGGCGTCAAATCAAGAAGCTACTGCAATGCGATTGTACAGCGATGCGCTCAGAATTGAGCCTCATAACCGGGAAGTTATCCGGCGGATCAAGCTGGCGGCGCTTGAATATAAAGAAAATTCTTCGGCTACGGCTGAACAGATCCCAACCGAACCGGCGGCGATCGGCAGGCTGTTGCAGAGATTAACAGACCAGCCGGCGCCGGTCGCAGAAGAAGACATTCTACGGGCGGCTGGCCTTCTCGAAACGATCGTTCGTAGCAAATTTCCCGCCCAGACGGTGCTTGACCACCTGGACGAAATTGATGTGCTCTTGCCGGCTTTGCTTGAAATTAATATCCGCCAGGCCCGGGCTGACGGCCAACCCGAGCTGGCGAATGCTTTGGGCCAGCTTCAAGAGAATATCCGTCTGCAGATGGAGGCTCACCAGAGAGCTAATGAAAGAGATGGAAATTCAACAATGACGGAGCGTAAGAAGCAGTTTTTGGACCGGTTCCATGGAAAAGTATTTATCCTGGCCTCCGAGGAGCTCAAAATAGGCACACGCCTGGATCTCCTGCGGGAAGCACTACAAGAATACGGCTGCGAGGTACTGGTAGGAAGCCAGGTTCTGGACGGAGATTCCTTCAGACCCGATCTGGTGATCTCGAGCAGCCCACACCGCAGACAAGAATTGATGCATACCCTGGCGGAATATTCTGCATTGCATATACCTATCGTATTGGATCTCGATTGCGATTTTGAAGAGCTGCCGCTCAACCATTCGAGCTACGCCGATGCCGGCCTTGGAAATCCGCAGGTTGCGCGGGCGTACTTGACTTCTTTGATGCTCTCCGATCGAATTGTTGTTACCAGCAAGGCGCTGGAAGAAACGCTTCAGGCTGCCTACCGGAAAGTATGCATGATTCCTGAAAGCTGGTCCAAAAAAAGCGATCTCTGGTCAAAAAAAGGGCGCGAACACAGCACTTTGAACCTGGGCTGGATCAGCAGCGTAGGACAGGCTGAGGATCTGGCGACCCTGCGGCGTGTTATCATCCGGATCTTGCGGCAATATCCGCAAACCCAATTGGTTATCGCAGGCGATATCAAGTCCTATCAAATGTTTGAGACTATTCCGGAAAATCGCAAGATCTTTTTGCCTTCAGTCGAGCCCGAAGATTTGCCCTATGTGTTGGGTCAAATTGATATTCTATTAGTGCCGCTGCGGAATACGGCGTTCAACCGCGCATGCTCAGACTTGATCTTATTGGATGCCGGGATAAAAAGGATCCCCTGGATCGCGTCGCCAATTTCATCTTTTCAGGAGTGGAAGGCAGGCGGGGTTGTAGCCAATTCATTGGATGAATGGCATGTGTACCTGACACAGCTCATTTCAGACCCGGTACTGCGGTCCTCATTGGGCGATGCAGGCTTTCACAAAGCCGCGGACAGGGAATCGGGCAAGGTGGTCCTGGAATGGCTGAAATTATTGGAACAGATAAGATGCAAACCAGAAGTGGAAGCAGGATGAACACTGCTATCGTACAAGGTGATTTTGGATGAATATTGTTTACCTGTATGCTGATTCGAAAGAAGAATGGAACTCTGCCGAGTGGCGGTGCGCTGTTCCGGCCAGGGCAATAAACCGGACAGCGCGCCATTCAGCTACTCTACTGGATATCGAGGCATTTGCCAAGAATACCCAGGCGGTCAGGAATACCATCAATCAAAGCGATCTGATCGTCATTCAACGAAACCTGTTTGGACCAGTGCTCAAGGCCATCCAATATTGGAAAGCGCGCGATAAAGCAGTAATCGTTGATTTCGATGATGCATATACATTAATGCCGCCCAGCGCCCGCAATTATGAGTTCTGGGTCCTGGGCCAGCAGGTCTGTCGCGGACCCAATCACCAACCCAACGTTATTAAATTAGATCCAACACCTCTGGCGCAGTTCAAGTTAGGCTTGCGGCTGGTTCATGCAGCCACCGTCCCGTCGATCACATTGGCCAATGACTGGTCTGAATATGCGCCGATCTATTTTCTGCCGAATTACATCGAAGTAGAGCGATACTTGCAAGCTTTACCCCAGGCGCACGAAGGCACTATCATTGGCTGGGGAGGAAGTCTTTCACACCTGCAAAGTTTTGAGGAAAGCGGAATCCTGGGGGCATTAAGAAACGTGTGTGAGAGCCGCCCGCAGGTGAATGTGATGGTATGCGGCGACAGGAGGGTGTTTGATTTGCTCAATGTTCCTGAGGAACAGAAAATGTTCCAGCCCTGGGTGGAGGCGTCCGAATGGCCGCGCCTGTTAGCAAAATTTGATATCGGATTAGCGCCTTTATTTGGCCCATACGATCAGCGCAGGTCGTGGATCAAAGTGCTGGAATACATGATCATGAAAATTCCATGGGTGGCAAGCGAAGGCCCTGCTTATCACGCCTTAAGGAACTATGGCTGGCTTGTGCCGAATAACGCGAGCGCATGGGAGAGAATCCTGTTCGACATCGTCGACCACCTTGACGACTACAAACAAGAAGCTGGTCGCGATCCTTTTCTGTTCGGTTTAAGCCAGTGCGTGGACGATAATGTTGAAAAAATATTGATGACCTATGACCAAATTTTAGAAAAGATTTTGGAATAGTGAGCGATATGGCAAATTCTACTTCGACGAGCTTAACCTCAAGGGTTACGAAAACCATTTCTGAGCCGGTGATGATCCAGATACCGGAAGGTCCATTTTTTATGGGGACCAGCGACCAGCAAATTGAAAATTTGCTGGCTAACGAGGATTGGGCGCAGGAATGGTACGACAAGGATTTATTTACCAGCGAACAACCTTATCACGAGCTGAATCTGCCTGGCTACGATATGGCGAAATATCCGGTGACGAACCTGGAATATTTCCAATTTATTATGGCGACCGGGCACCGGGCTCCGCGTGGGTGGGCCGGATTCCATTACCTGGACGGGACGGAGGAATTTCCGGTGGTAGGCGTTTCTCTCCAGGATGCCATTACATTCATCAAGTGGATGAATGGTTTATTCAACCGCGATTACCGTATCCCTACCGAAGCCGAGTGGGAAAAGGCTGCCAGAGGGCCGGACGGACGAGTCTACCCGTGGGGAGATGATTTCGACCCCTGGCGCTGCAATACGGATGAATCAGGTAAGCGTGCGCCGTCTCCCATTGGATCGTATTCGCCTGGAGGCGACAGCCAGTATGGGGTAACGGATATGGCGGGCAATGTGTGGGAATGGACCATAAGCCAGTTCATGCCTTATCCGTACAATCCTAATGACGGGCGGGAGGTCCGCAAACCAACGACGAAACTGGCAGTGCGTGGAGGGGCGTGGTATTACAGCCGGAAGCTGGCGCGCTGCGCCAGCCGGGAGGGGGTGCTTGCCGATTATGTGTCAGGCTCGCTGGGATTCCGGCTTTGCCGGAAATCATGAGGCAGGAAAACCGTAAATATCGTGCCTTTTCCGACCTGAGAGTCAACTGTAATGTACCCGCCGTGCTGTTTGATAGTTCGATGGATCATTGAAAGGCCGAGCCCGGTGCCGCGGCCGGGATCCTTGGTCGTGTAAAATGGCTCAAAAATACGGGTGATTCTTTCAGGGGGAATGCCAACGCCCGAATCGGCAACGGTTACTCGATATTCATTATTGATAAAACTTGACGTGATCGTGATGCTGCCTTCGTTATTATTGATGGCATCGATTGCATTCAACACCAGGTTAATCCAAACGCCCTGAAGGTAATCCTTGTTCCCATTCAGGAAGGGAAGGTCATCAGCCAGGTCGAGGTTGATCTTTACCGAGCGGTTCAAAATCTCGTGCTGCAGGATGGAAAGAGCGGCATGAATTGTCTCATTTAAATCAGTCGGCTCGAAACTCAGCTGGTCTTTGCGGGCGAAGCCTAACAGCTCACGCACAACCTGGGAGGCGCGCATCCCGGCCTGTTCGATCAATTTGACCGAATCGAGCTGATCAACGTCGAGTGAATTATCACGCGTGAGGAGCTGTGCATTGGCGATGATTGCTGAAAGGGGGTTATTTATTTCATGCGCCACGCCGGCGGCCAATTGGCCGACGGCGGCAAGTTTTTCACTTTGTGCGAGGTTGGCTTCCAGGCGGCGTTTCTCGGTGACGTCCTGCTCGATGATGATAACCTGGAAGGGATTATTCAACTCATTCTTGATCGGATAAGTCGCGATATCCCAATCGACCGGGCGATCTGGTGAAATCCATTCACGTAAAGTACGGTTGGTGTTTGTGCCGTGCAGGAGGGTCTCATGGATCAGGCAGCCGGGGCAGGGCTCGTTGCGGTTGAAAAGGACGGTGTAGCAGTTGTTGCCGACCAGCATACTGGGGGATTCTCTCACCCGGTTGGCGCGGCTGATATTTATGGCAACCAACTGGTACTGGCGATTAATAATATATATGGAGGATGGTAGACCATCAAACAACGCACGGAGAGTATTGCGCGAGCGAAGCAGCTCCCACCGGTTGGCTTCCAAATCCGCATTCGCAATTTTGAGCTGCTGGATCAGATCATTGTAATAGATAGCATTGGCAAGGGTCTGGCTGAAAAAATTTAATATGTTTTCTTCAAACGGGCGAAGCTTGATCGGAACCTTGCTGATGAGCTCAACAACCCCTAATTTTTGGCTGTTTGCGATCAATGGGTAACAAATAATGGCGCGCGGCGAGCTGTTATCCAGGGCGTCAATGGCCGGATTAAACAAGGGTTCGGAGGGAATATCATTCGAGATGACCGGCTGGCCGGTCTTGAAACAATTATCCACCAATCCGGGTTGCATGCTGGTCGTTACCTGGGCAGACCAATTTGGCCCATCGGTGATCACCCGGGCTCGCAGGGTGGGTTCCTGGTCCTCCTCTATCAAAAATACGACTGAAGACTGAATGTTGAGATGCCGGTTAATTCCATTCAGGATTAGTAAGCCAATTTCATCGCTTTTCAAGAGAGAATTTTGCGATGCAACTGCAATTTGAAGTAATTCGAGATCCTTAACCAGGTTTTGCTGAGTTTCAGAAAGCGAATCACCTTGGTTTTTAATCAAATCATTCACGCTAAATACCCGTTATTCTTCAGGTTTTATAGTGTAGCCATACCCTGGCACAGTTTCAATAAAAGTTGGAGAATGGGTATCTACTTCGATCCGTTCGCGCAGATTTTTAATATGCACGCGCACCAGGTCCGGGCTACCCGCATCCGAAGGGTAATCCCAAACTTCGTCCAGGAGACGGCTGGGAGAAAAAATTTCGCCGGCGTGGGTCATCAGGTGGTAGAGCAGGTCGTATTGGATGGGCGTCAATCGAATTTTGCCGAGGTGCGGCGCCGAGAGCTCAAATGTCTTCGTATTAAGCGAGAACTCTCGAATCGAAATAGAATTTGGCTTCTTTTCTGCTCTTACCAGTGCGGCTTCTTGAGGCTCCCTTGATATTGGGAGAACCGGAGCATCCGGTGCATTGTTAAGTGCTCCGTGAACCTTAAGCGTTCGACGCAGCACAGCTCGCACTCGCAGCAGGAGCTCATCGACGTTGAACGGTTTGCTGAGATAATCATCCGCTCCCGCCAGGAATCCGGTTATACGGTCTTCTTCCTTGGCTTTGGCGGTCAAGAAAAGTATCGGGACTTCTTTCAATACCGGATCGCCTCGCATCTCACGACAGACGGCATAACCATCCATTCCAGGCATGATCACATCCAGAATAACAAGGTCAGGCGGATTTCGGTGGGCAATTTGCAGCCCTTCTACCCCGGTATTCGCCACAGTGACGTGAAATTCACCTCCACGCAAGCAACGCTCGACGGTCCGGGCAACGATGTTATCATCTTCAACGATTAAGATCTGGGATGTGCTCATAATCGACCTTTCTTGGAAAGGTAACTAAAAAAGTGGAGACATGTTCTTCAACAAACACTTCGATGGTTCCTTTTAACTGGCGCGCAATTTCCTTGCAAACGCTAATTTCCAACCCAATGAGACTTTGACTTTCCGGCGTTTCCAGGGCAGTCAACGCGTCGGTTGAAATCAAGTTTAAGGGAAATTTACAGCCATCGGCTTTCAGGGAAATTGTAATACTTTTTTCATCAAATCTCGTTCGAATATCCAAGGCCGGGTTAAAGTCTTCTACTACGATTGACGGCAGAATTAAGAACAAATTGGTCCACAGGTTTTCCAGGCGCTGATTGGCGCCGGAGATTTCTGGCAGGTCTTCGGCAAGGTCCCTGGTGATCGCAATGCCTTCGATCATCAATTGGGTCCCTACCAATCTGAGAGCCTTTTCAATGCTGGCGTTAACCTGGATCGAGGTAACAGAAAAAGAAGGCGGCTGAGAAAATTCCATCAGGAGCTGAACAATCCGCTGAGCTTTCCAACCAGCCGCCTCGATATCGTTGATATTCTCCAGGATGGGTGAATCAGGGGTTAACATTTGCCTGACCATTTGGGATTCAGCGATAATGGTGGTCAGGGGATTGAATAACTGGTGAGCAATCCCGGCAGCAAGCTTGCCTAAAGAGGATAAAAGCGCTGTTTCTGCCAGGATGGCCTGGTTACGGAATTGTTGAATTTCCTTTTGTTTGCGTGTAGTTATGTCCATTAGAGTGCCAAGGATTTTTTGGCTGAACTCGTTTTGGACAGGATCAGGATCGCCGACGGAATGCAAGTGCCTGATGGAGCCATCTGCGGCAATCATGCGAAATTCAATGTCATAAAAAGCCTTGGTACGGAGGGAATCTGTTATTGCCTTCTCGAACTTAGCGACATCGTCGGGGTGGATGTTGGCTTTGAAATCAGCAAAACTTAATAGTACTTTCGAAGGATCTCTGCCAAGGATCGAATATATTTCGGGGGACCAGAAACTTTTTCCTCCTGGGAATTCGAGCTCATAATAACCCAGGTGAGCCAGCCGAGATGCTTCTGACAATAAGGATTCTCTCCTCAGGATTGCTTCTTCTCGATCGTGAAGCTCAGTGTTGTCGATAAAGGAGACAATCACATTCGACCAGCTATTGGCGTCGTCGGAATGGACCATCCAGCAGATATCGATAGATCGAAGCGTCTTGCGATGGGTATAAACAATCACTTTTTCGATTATATTAAATTTCTTGTCCTCTTCGATTGTTAATAATTCATTCAGATAAGCATTCACATTCTTTTCTGACCGGTAAGGAGTGACACTACCAATCAGCTCTGTTTTGGAAGTTACGTCGTGGAATTCAACCGCGGCTTTATTGACGTCGCGAATTTTAATCGTTCCGATCAATTCAAAAATCAGGTCGTGATTTTGTTCCAAATAAGCGCGTAAGCCGGCGCCATGAAGCGCTTTTATCTCTGAAAGTCTACTCCTAACTTCACTAAAATCTTCTTCAAACAATGGGATCGGATTAAATTCAAACAGGCGCCGATAGCGTGAGAGGTGAACTTTCCCACTTTCAGATTTCATCGAGGATAAAGACCCCCTTTTGGCAGTGAATTTACAGCCTTTCTCATCTGATGAAAATTAGCTCCCTCCTGAAGTGTTTGAATAACAGTTTAATAATATTCACGGCAGGTATGGGTCCCAACAGCACGTGAATTACTGGTTCAATCAGAGAATACATATAAGTTTAGCATAATTTCAAAACTTCTCGATCGAAATCGAAAGGCATTTTAGGTTGAGGTTTTTTAGATCCTCTTTACTTTGCTTTCACGTTCGCTTTACGGGAAATAAAGGCTCGATATGCTAAATTTATCTCGAAGTTAAGAGAGAAAAAACCATGATCCTGGTCACGAGACTCAACAATAAAACTTTCTACATCAACGCAGAAATGATCCGGACGGTTGAAGCGACGCCGGATACAGTTATTTCTTTTCAGGATGATACAAAATTAGTTATTAAAGAACCGGCTCAAGTAGTCGTAAAAAGAATTATCGAATACCAACGCTTGGTTAAAAATCCACAAATTGAACTGGCGCCTGGAGAATAGCGAATGGATTTAGCTACCATAATCGGCCTGATCGTAGGCATGGTCACTATCATCCTTGTCATGGTATTGGATGGCGGTTCTCCGGCTGAGCTATTTGCGGTCCCGCAGGCCATCTTACTGATCATCGCAGGTTCATTATCGGCAACCACGATCACGGTACCCTTGCGGATTATCATGCGCCTGCCCGTGCTTGTGATGAAGGCGGTCCTGGAAGTCTCTTTTGATTCGGCAGCAGCGATTGAAACGCTGGCGGCAATGGCCGACAAGGCCCGGCGCGAAGGCCTGCTGGCTCTGGAAGAAGAGAGTAAAAAGATCAAGGATCCGTTTATGCTGCGGGGGATCATGCTGGTGGTGGACGGGATCGATCCGGCTCAGGTCGAGGCGATCCTCGAGAATAATATCCACCACATGCGCGAACGCCACAAACAATGCTACGGCCTGTTTACAGCCGCGGGCGGGTTTGCGCCAACGTTCGGCATTATCGGCACTGTTATGGGTCTGATCTCCGTGTTGAAACAGTTGGATGACCCAACCAAACTGGCGGGATCCATCGCAAGCGCCTTCCTGGCCACGCTGTGGGGCTTGTTGACTGCGAACCTGATTTACCTGCCCTTGGGTGCAAAATTAAAATCAAAAAGTGAAGAAGAAATCGCCTACCGCACGTTGCTGATGGAGGGCATCCTGGCGATTCAAGCCGGTGAAAATCCGCGCGTTTTGAAAGAGAAGCTATACGCGTACCTGCCGCCGAAGGCCAACGAAAAAGAGGGCAAGGAAAAACAACAAAAGCCGAAGGCCGTAAAAGCTGATGCGAAAGCGAAGGCGGAAGCATGAAACGCTCCAAGCGTGCCGGCGGCGAGGAAGGCGAAGGCAGCAGCGAACGCTGGCTGGTGAGCTATTCCGATTTTATCACCTTACTGATGGTCCTGTTCGTGGTCCTGTATTCGATGGGAAAGGTGGATGTGGAGAAATATAAGAAGCTGGCCGAAAGCATGCGGGTCGCCTTTTCGAACGGCGGACCTGTGAAAGTGGTCGATTCCCAGATCAATCAGGCCGGCGGCGCAGATCAAAATGGGCAGCCTAACCCAATTGTCATTCCAGGAATCCCCAACCGGCCGCCCCAATCCGAAGAAGTAGCCGGCCAACTGACTCAAATGCTGTCCTCCTTGAACCTGGGTGGATCGGTCAGCGTGCAGACGAATATCGAAGGCATCCTGATCTCCGTCAGTGAGAAACTCATTTTCACACCGGGCACGGCCGAGCTGCAACAGAGCGGTTTCCCGGTGCTGGATACAATCATCGGCATGTTAAAACCGGTCGACAACGACATCCGGATCGTTGGGCATACCGACAACAGCAAACCGACCGATCCGCGTTTTAAGAATAATTGGGAATTATCGTCTGGACGCGCCATTGTGATTGCCGAATACCTGATAAAAAACGGGATCAATGCCGCTCGCATTACCGTATCGGGGCGAGCGGACACCCAGCCTTTGTTTCCGAACGACACGCTAGCCCACCGCCAGTTAAACAGCCGGGCCGAGCTGGCCATTATTTATAAATCTGACTCAAATAAGATCATTGACACGAGCACTATTACGCAACCTGATCAAACGCAATCCGTAAATGGCTCTCAATCCTCAGGAGGGAAACCCTAGGTTATGAATCTCGTAAAAAAGATCTTAAAGATTGCAGGAAAAGTAATCATCAGCATTGGACTGCTGAGCGCCTCGTTGCTCTCGTTTTGTGCAGCTTACATCATCTTTGCTCCGGATACCTGGCCAAAGCCTTTTTACCTGGATTACATTTATCCGACCCCGGTCCCTACTCGGGATCCAGGAGCAACGACTGTTGCGCCGGCGGTTACGCCGACCCCGGAAATCGCGTACGTCCCGGGCCAGGGAATTATGATCAGCACCGGTACGAAGATCATTAACGTGACCGAATCCAATCCAAATAAATACATCCGGATCGGCGTGACACTGGAATTTCAGCCAAATGATTCTTCTTATCTAAAAATGACGGCTGCTGAAAAGACCGCTTACGTGACCACGTTTACCAACGATATCAACCCCAAGATGCCCCTGGTAGACGATACGATCATCACAGTTCTGTCGACGAAAACCTTTGACGCCCTGTACACGGCAGCCGGGAAGGAAGCGCTGCGCGAGGAGCTGGCAAAGAAGATAAACGTCAGGTTGGATCCTAATTTTAAAATTATCGCCGTTTATTTCACGGAATTCGTAATCAACTAATCCAATGCTCACACAGGCGGAAATCGACGCGCTCCTGACAGGAGCCATAGAAGTTGAAAGCCGGCAGGGTGAGGGAACAGTCAACCTGGCTGAAATTATTAATCAGTCAGGCGGTAACGGCAAGGACGCCGACAAGGATAAAAAAGTCCAGGCTTACAATTTTTGGTCACCCGACCGGTTTTCAAAAGAGCAGATGCGGGCTGTCGAGCTGGTGCACGAAGAATTTGCCGAACGATTGACCACATCGCTGCCTTCATTTCTGCGGGTTTCGCTCCGTCCAAGGTTGGTTCATACCGAGCAAGGCCGGTTCCACGATTTTTTGAAAGACTGCCCTCCCAACAGCCTGTTTCATATGATTAAGCTGGCGCCGCTGCCAGGGCAAATGGTAATGACCACCAGTCCCGAAATATCAATGAAGATCCTCGAGCAACGCCTGGGTGGAAAAATCGAGACGGGTTCGCGCGAGCGCGGCCTGACAGATATCGATCAGAGCCTGCTGAGAGGATTGGTAGAGCATATGCTGAACGATCTGAAAGCAGCCTGGGCGAAAGTAGCTGCGATTGAGCCAGCTCTGGAAGACAGCACCGTCAACCAGCACTGGGTCCAGATGCTCCTGGGAAACGAACGGGTGATGTTGATCACCTTTGAAATGAGCATCCAGAACAGCACCGGGATCATGAATGTCTACATCCCGTTCAGTATGCTCAAGCCAATCGCCAACGTTCTCAACCCGCATGTTTGGATCAGCGGGCGCAAGGAAAAAGTCCAGGACCCCGTCTCGAGGCAGGTGGTTTTCCAGTCAATGAAGGAAGTACAACTTCCAATTCGAGTTTATCTTGGGAAAGTTGACGTGGCCCTCAAGGATCTTATCAACCTGGCAGAAGGCGATGTTCTTCAATTGAACACATCTTTGAACGATAACCTGATTATGCAGGTGGCAGAGCTGACCCGGTTCGAGGTAAAAGTTGGAAAATCTGGAAAACACCTGGCAGTTCAGGTCGATTCGGTAATTCACGATGAACAGAATGAATAGGTGAACCATGGCAGACACAGCTTCGCAAACCCAATTAAATGACTTGATCAGCGTAAACTCCACCAGCCAGGCGACCAGCGCCCAGGTTTCAGGCTCAAATATCGATATGCTGATGGATGTAACTTTGAACGTAACGGTCGAATTAGGCCGGACGGAAATGTCACTACGGCAAATCCTGGATTTGCAGCAGGGTTCAGTTGTTGAGCTGGACCGGCTGGCCGGAGAGGCAGTAGACATTTTTGTGAACGACCGTCAGGTCGCCATGGGAGAAGTGGTGGTAGTCGACGATAAATTCGGGGTGCGGATTACCGAACTGGTTTCCAAACAAACGAAATAAACCGAGAAACAGCATGCTTCCTCTTGCTGAGCGATTTAACCAATATTTGAAGAAATTCGTTGCCTTTCCGAGATGGCTGCAGGGTGCTATCCTGTTGGGAACCATGGGCATTCTGGCGCTGGGATCCTTCTTATTGCAGCCCAGCGTTACACCCGGGCCGGTTGAAGATCCATTTGCAAATTCGACCGGGTTAGCCCTGGATGTGTTTTTCAAACTGATCCTGGTCGTTGGACTTATTTTCATTGCCTCGATCATCTTGAGACGAATGAAAGGCGAAAAAGGAATCAAGTCGACCCGCCAGATGGCATTGAAAGAATCGATCACCCTTGCGCCTCGCCGGAACCTGCACCTGGTAGAAGTCAACGGGCGGAAATTCATGATCGGGTCAACCGACCAGGCAGTTAATTTGATTGCTGAGGTTTCTGAAGTAGAAAATCCGGTAATGGAAAGCAATTTCGTGTCAGCGCCTGTCGACGAGTTCAAGAACCTGCTCAGCAGCACAATCAAACAAAAAGGCGTCTGAATGAGAACTTTTTTTACATCCAATAGAGGCCTGGCGTTGGGTTTATTGTGCATTCTGGCATTCTTCCTCAGTGCTTGCGCGGCCTCGCCCGAGCTGACTGCGCCCGGCGTCACCCTATCGGTAGATCCGGGGGGGCAGCCGAAGGAGGTGGCAACCGGCGTCCAGCTATTGGTCCTGCTTACGGTGCTCTCGCTGGCTCCTGCGGTTTTGATCCTGGCAACCTCGTTTACCCGCATTGTGATCGTGCTTTCGATGGTCCGGACGGCGATCGGGACGCCAACGATCCCGCCCAACCAGGTCATCCTGGGCTTATCCCTGATTCTGACTTTTTTCATCATGTCGCCGGTGTACACCAAGATCGACCAACAGGCGATCCAACCGTATATGAATAAACAAATTGACCAGGACACAGCGTTGAAACTAGCCATCGACCCGGTAAGGGATTTCATGTTCAAGCAAACTCGCCAGCAGGATATAGAGCTTTTCCTCCAAATCGGCGGAAACGATCGCCCGCAAACGCAAGCAGATATCCCAACGACCGCCTTGTTTCCGGCCTTCGTTATCAGCGAGCTGCGGACTGCTTTTACGATGGGCTTCATTCTCTACATTCCGTTCCTGGTGATCGACATGGTCATTTCGAGCGTGCTGTTATCAATGGGCATGATGATGCTCCCACCATCTCTGGTGTCACTGCCATTCAAAGTGCTGCTCTTCGTAATGGTGGATGGGTGGTACCTGATCGTAAAGAGCCTGACGTTAAGTTTCGTGAAATAACAGAAACGAAATATCCTGAGGAACAAAAAAATGTCAGAAGCTTACATGATATCGCTGGCGCAAAATGCCATGACAATCACCCTGATGATTGCAGGACCGGTCCTGATTGTTAGCCTGATCATCGGAGTTTTGGTCAGCCTGATCCAGGCAGCTACTCAGATCAACGAAGTAACGTTGTCTTTCATCCCTAAGATCATAGGGATCAGTGTGGTTATGATGCTGCTGGGCTCGTGGATGATGCAGCAGCTCATTTCGTTCACCGCAAAAATCCTGAACAGCCTGCCGGATCTCGTCCATTAACCTAACGATCAGCCCATGGAAAAGCAATTTACTGACCAGAAACCTTTAAATATTCAAAAAATCATCGCATCGGTCGAACGCCTGACCCCGATGCCGACCAGCGCTACCCGGGTTATCAAAGCTTTGGAAGAACCGTACGTGGGGGCGACGACCATTTCGGAATTGATTGGGCTGGACCAGGCATTGGCAGCGAACGTGCTGCAAATGGCAAACTCGGTCCTTTTTGGCTATTCCGGGAACTGCTCCAGCCTGAACCAGGCAGTGGTGCGGCTTGGATTTCAGTGCGTCAAGATGATTGTTCTAGGAGCGGCATCGTTCTCGACTCTGAACAAGTCGCTGGCAGGATATAACTTCAAGCACGGTGAATTATGGAACCATTCTGTGTCAACCGGGATGGCGGCTCAATGGCTGTCAAGAACATTGAGAGTCGAAAATCCGGAGGAAGCATACGTGGCGGGTTTATTGCACGATATCGGCAAAGTACTGCTGGACCAATATGTGGTTTTGGACCAAAAACTAATTATCGAGAAAATGCAGAAAGATAAAAAAGGCCTGTGGGAAGTTGAAGCAATCGTGTATGGGGTTGACCATGCCGGGATTGGGGCAATGATGGCAAAGAAATGGAACTTTCCAGAAAACCTGGTCGAAGCCATCCGATATCATCATGCCCCGGCTCTCACGTATGAAAAAGGTGAGATGGCATCATTAATCAACGTGGCGAATTCTTTTGTAGTGCGTCTGGATATTGGCGTAGCAGATCTTTACGCGGCCATCATCCACCCAGAATCGCTCAGAATTTTGAAAATTAACGATAAGGATGCAAGCTCGTTGAAATCAAAGATGTTCAAAGCTTTCGGTCTCAATCCAGATTGAAGAGATGGACACAAATCCGGTTAAAATCCTGATCGTTGAAGAAGATCCGATCCAACGCGATTTAATTGCGATGGTAATGAAACGCATGGATTGTGTGGCCATCACAGCCTGCAACGCCCAGGAGGCAATCGAGTTGTTCCTGTCACACCGGCCGCAGGTAGCGCTGATCGATATTTTCCTTTCGCAGAAAAATGGATTGGATTTGCTAAAAAGCCTGAAGCGGAACCCTGCTTTCAGCGGGTGCAGGGTCATCATAATTTCAGCCTTGGGGTTTCCGGAAGTGGTTAACCGGGCGATTGACCTGGGGGCAGAGGATTTCCTGGTAAAACCGCTGGACAGCGACGTTTTAATGAGCAGAATGAGCACACTGTTATCCAGGCTGAACAAGTAAATGCTTATTATCGGCAGAGTTACGCAATTCTTTAGACCTTTTAATCAATTTTTACGCTTTCTTTAGACCTGCTTCATTTCCGTTTTACTGACATTAACTCCACACCGATCTATGCTTATACCGAGAGAGAGATTGCCGGTATATGATAATTTCAATCGCCCAAACCCAGCTCTTTATACTTGCCCTGACCCGGGTGCTGGCTATTCTGATCCAGATCCCGGTATTGGGCGGTAACGTAGTACCGCTGCAGGTTAAAGCCGGGCTGGGCCTGATCTTGAGCGCGATCCTGATCCCGTGGCAGGGCATGCCCGCCAACCCACAGGAGCTGCCTATCCTTGGCTTGTTAATGGCGGTAGGGCGAGAATTGATCATTGGCCTCGTGGCAGGGTTTGCAGCCACGCTCACGTTCAATGCCTTGCAGATCGCGGGTGAAATGATGGCATTAGGGAGTGGTTTTGGCTCCGGAAGGATCATGAATCCGACCATGGGGGACTCCGGAACCGCTTTGGACCAGATGTACGTGATGTTTGGGTTGGTAACTTTCCTGATCATCAATGGTCACCATTCTGTAATTTTAGCGATTCAAAGAACTTTCACGGTTCTTCCGTTGAACAAGCCCCTCCCGGCTTTCACCGGTGAGGTTGTCATGTCCATGACTGCCCAATTGATCGCCACGGGGATTCAAATTGCTCTGCCGATAGCCGGAGCATTGTTATTAGCAGATCTTACCCTGGGTCTACTGGCGCGCGTGGCGCCCCAGGTGCAGGTGTTTTTCCTGGGATTACCATTGAAAATAGCCCTGGCTACTTTTGCTGTCGGCTTGATATTTTCAATTTCTCTGCCGACCGTAACTGACTTGTTCAATTCTCTTGGCTCGCGCATGTTGAAATTATTGGGTGGCTAGAGAAATATGGCTGAAAAAACTGAAGCCCCATCATCAAAGAGGATTTCTGAAGCGCGCGCCAAAGGACAGGTGGCGCGCAGCCATGAATTGAATACGGCCATGGTCCTGATTATGGGCGTTGTGATCCTGAGCGGTCCGGGCGGAACTCTCATCAATGATCTAAAGAACCTCATTATTTCGTCCATCGGCATGCTGCCAAAAGGCTCCATGAGTACCGCAACCCTCAGCGGGATCGTTGGAGATGTTTTTGGCAGCCTGGCTCCCAGCCTGGGATTGATCCTGGTGGCGTTACTGGTCACCGGTGCAGCAACGACGCTCATCCAGACGAAATTCTTAATTTCGGCCTCGCGCTTAAAACCGGATCTCAGCCGCCTGAATCCGATGAACGGTTTGAAACGGATATTTTCAAGCTACGGACTGATAGAACTCGGAAAGGCAACCCTCAAGCTGTTTGTGGTCGGATTCTTTGCGTACGATTTCTTGCAAGCCAATATCAGCTCCTTGATGGAGCTGGGCAACATGAATCTGGGCGCAGGGATAGCACAGTGGGCCGGGCTGGCAAGATCGCTTGGGCTTCGTGTAGCCGAGGCATACCTGATCCTGGCTATCCTGGATTTCATCTATCAGCGCTGGAACTACAACCGTTCTTTGAAAATGACCCTTGAAGAGGTTAAGGAAGAGTACAAGCAGCTGGAAGGCGATCCCGTTATCAGGGGCAGGATTCGGTCTCAGATGCGCCGGCTGGCGCGTATGCGCATGATGTCTAACGTGCATAAGGCGACGGTCGTGATCACCAACCCGACCCACCTGGCGATTGCGATCGAGTACGATTCAGGCCGCATGAACGCACCCAGGGTGCTTGCCAAAGGAGCGGGATTGATCGCCCAGCGGATCGTGGCAATTGCCAGGGAAAGCAGCATTCCTATCGTTCAGAATATTCCCCTGGCGCACGCAATTTTCGATAACGTTGAGATCGAGCATGAAATACCGCCCGAACTGTACACAGCAATGGCAGAAGTCCTGGCATACGTTTTCAGGCTGCAGGGACAGGCAACTCAAAAAGCGACCGCATAACATAACAGGCAAAAATCAAACATGGCAACCTCCATCCCAACAACAGGCATCATCAGGACAAGATCTTTTATTCAACCGAAGGACATTTCCCTGGCGGTCGGGGTCATCATTATCGTTGGGTTGATGATTTTGCCGATCCCGGCAGGCGCCCTGGATTTGCTGATCGCGTTAAACCTGGCTCTTTCGATTGGAATCATGCTGCTGACCATGTACATCGAAAAGCCGGTCGACTTTTCGGTTTTTCCAACCGTCCTGCTTCTGGTCACCCTCTTTCGCCTGGGGATCAATATTGCCGCCAGCCGGTCCATTTTAATCAACGCGGATGCCGGCAAGGTGGTTGACGCGTTCGGCGGCATCCTGGTGGGTGGCAATTACGTGGTGGGTGTGGTGCTTTTCCTGATGCTGATGATCATCCAGTTTACCGTGATCAACAGCGGGGCGGCACGGGTGGCGGAAGTCACGGCCCGGTTTACGCTGGATGCAATGCCTGGAAAACAAATGGCAATCGACGCGGATTTAAACGCCGGCATGATTGACGAAAGCCAGGCACAGGCCAGGCGGCTCCAGATCGGAGCCGAGGCGGACTTTTACGGCGCCCTGGATGGCGCCACCAAGTTCGTGAAAGGCGATTCGACGGCTGCGATCATTATTATGATCGTAAATATTATCGGTGGAATCGTAATCGGCGTGGTCCAGCACAACATGGACATCATCCAGGCGCTCCAGCGCTATACCCTGCTAACGGTCGGCAGCGGGCTCGTGATCCAGATCCCGGCCATCCTGGTGGCTTCGGCCAGCGGCCTGATCGTGACACGTTCCAGGTCGAATTCGTCCCTCGGAGCTGATTTAGGCAAACAGCTTTCGAATTTCACCAGCCTCATCATCGGAGCGGCCATCATTGGGGCGATCGGCCTGGTGCCAGGTCTTCCCTCTACGCCCTTTTTGTTGGTCAGTGCAATCCTGGCTGCGGCTGCCTTTTTGGTGCAGCGGACCAAAAAGCAGGAAAAGGATGCTGAAATTGTCGCAAAAGCTATTCCGGCTGCAACTGAGCCTGAAAGCCCGGCAGATATGTTATCCATGGTGGTCATCGACCCGATCGAGCTCGAGATTGGGTATGGCCTGATTTCCCTGATCGACGAAAACGATCCGGATAATTTGCTCAAGCGCGTCACGGCAATCCGCCGGCAGATTATGGCAGAGCTGGGATTGGTGCTTCCAATTGTGCGCATCAGGGATAATTTAAGGCTCCAGCCGCAGGCTTACAAAATCAAAATTCGCGGCCAGGATATGGCCGAGGGTACGCTGATGATCGACCATAAGCTGGCAATCCCGGGTTCCGATTCGGATGAAAATTTCCCTGGGATCAAGACGAGCGAGCCGGCCTTCGGCCTGCCAGCCCTGTGGATTAACGATTCGGAGAGCGGACGGGCTGAATTGATGGGCTACACCGTCGTTGCCCCTCTTTCAGTGTTGAGCACGCACCTGACCGAGGTTGTGCGCAACCACGCTCCGGAGCTTCTCTCCCGGCAAATGGTAAAAGAGATGCTGGACCAATTACGCAGCAAATCACCGGCAACCATTGAAGGCGTTGTCCCGGAAATGGTCAGCCTGGGCGACGTGCAGGCGGTTATGCGCAATCTTTTGCGCGAGCGGGTGCCGATCCGCGACCTGGCCGGAATTATTGAAGTGCTGGCGAACAATGCTGGCTTCACGCGGGATGCAAACGTGCTGGCCGAAGCTGTGCGCCAGACGATGGCAAGCACGCTATCAACGCAGTTTCGGGACGACAACAATACACTACACGTATTCACTCTATCGCCGCAGATCGAATCTATGTTGAAAGCTGCCCTGGGATCGGCTGAAAATGGGATCTCCTTTAATATCGACGCGAGCTTTGCCCAGGCGCTGTTGACCCAAACCGGAGCTCAAATGGAACGATTGGCCCAGGCCGGATTTTTTCCGATCCTGTTGTGCCCGCGCGAGCTCAGGCTGGCTTACCGCCGGCTGGTGGAACAAAGCCTGCCCAACCTGGTTGTGCTGGCGTTTTCTGAGGTCAGCCAGGGCACTAAAGTCAGAGCACACGGCATGGTTGAAATACCCTTGGGGAATTAATTTATGGAAACCAGAACTTTTCGAGCTCCAAACCTGTTAAAAGCGTTGCAAAGTATCCAGACTGAACTCGGACCGCAGGCGATTGTGGTCTCGATGCGCAAAATTCCAACCGGCCCGGCCTGGCAGGTTTGGAAAAAATCAGGATTTGAAGTGATGGCTTCCTTACCTGAGGATAAAAAGGAAATTGTACCTGGAGAGGTAAATACTGGGCAAAAGAGTCGAGTAATCCAACCGGTCGAAAAGCAGTACTCTGGCATAAATTCAGGAGTGCATGCGACTGAAAAAGCCGCCGATGCAAAACTGGCGGCTGAAAAAACCACGACCGCATGGCTGGTGAAAGAAATTGCATCGAAAGCCGAGGTCAAGGCTGCCCCCGAACAATCCGAGAAGCTTCCGGTTGAGAAATCTCAACCAGACCTGCCGGACGAAAAAAGCCAGTTGGGAAAGGCCTGCCGGCGCCTGTTGGATCAGGGCGTGGCTGATAAGGTGGTCAAAAAGATCACGACCGTATGCCTTCAAACGCTGAACCCGGGCGCGCTGACGGATCCCCAGAAACTCACTATGCACGTGAAAAAATTGCTGGAATCGAACCTGCATAGCTCCCAAAAGCTTTCGATGGGTTTTGGGCAGGTGATATGCCTGGTTGGAACCAACGGAAGCGGAAAAACCAGCGCGTGCGCAAAGCTGGCGGCTTACTACAGGCACGTTGAAGGTAAAAATGTAGTCTGGATCGGGGCGGACACCGTACGCACGGCGGCGATTTCTGAGGCCAGGATTTACTCGGATTCGCTGGGTGTTTCATTCCAACCGGTTTACACCACACAAGAATTGGACGAGGCGGTCACTCAGAGCGGCGTGGATATATTCCTGGTAGATCTGCCCGGAATAAACCCACGCGACGAGAAAAGCCTGGTTGAATTAGGCTCGTTACTGACAAATCTTAAGCGCCGAATTACGTACCTGGTCATCTCAGCTACTACCAAAGATAAAGACCTGCAGCAAACCTCGGCTGCGCTGGGGGCTTTCAACCTGGATGGTGTTTTGGTGACGAAAATGGATGAAACCGGGAGCCTGGGCAATATTTATAATTTTGCGCTCCTCAGCCAGCTTCCCCTGGTATGGTTCGCGAAGGGAAAGAACACTATGGAAGACTTCGAACCTGGGAATCCGAAGCAGCTCGTGAGCGTTCTCCTTGGCGAAGGAGGATTTTAATGGCCAGGCAGGAGAAGAATCCTGAAAATAAAGAAAAGAATGAAAAGCCGGAGCCAAAGCCGAAAAAAGAAAAACCGGTTCCGATCTTTTTGGAGACAGCCTTCACGGTTTCGCGAGTATGCGTGATTTTAATCGGTCTCACGGCCGCCATCCTTTCATTGCTGGCTGGAAATGATGTGCTAAGCTCTGCCATCCGGAGCGTGGTAGCCATGCTGGTTACGGGGTTCCTGTTCTGGCTAATCACCTGGCTGGTCATCCGTGGTTCGATGGATACCGTTATCGCAAGCATCAAAAAGGCTTCAAACGAAGCCCATCAGAACACCAAGGATCTATCTGCTTAAGTAAATGATGATGGTTCAACACGCAAACCTTTCTGAGCTAGTAGCTGAATACCAGCGCTCGCACGATCCACAATGCCGAGAGGACCTGGTTTTAAACTGCATCCCGCTGATCCATTTTATCCTGGGGAGGTTGGGAATTTCCAGGGAAATCGGCCTGGATTACGAGGATCTGGTCAGCCAGGGTTTGCTCGGGATCATCGATGCGGTCGACCGGTACGATCCGAGTTATGGCACTCAATTCAGCACGTACGCAGCCGTACGCATCCGCGGGAAAATTCTGGATTACCTGCGCAGCCTGGATTGGTTATCTCGCACAGCCCGCAACCGCAGCAAGGTGATCCAGAAGGCGATCTCAGAACTGTGGGTGAACCTGGGACAGTCACCGTCCGAAGAACAAATCGCCAACCACCTCGGGATCGAGGTTGAAAAAGTCCAGGTCGGACTGATGGACTCGTCAAAATTGATCGTTTCGCTGGATGCTTTGATCAATGAGGATGACGATGAAGGCGGATCGATTTACGACTCGCTGCCGGACGAACGCCAGTTGAATCCATCCGATATTGTCGATGAGGGTGAGCTGAAACGTGAGTTGGTTAAGGCGCTGCAAAAGCTTTCAGAGCGGGAACAATTGCTGCTCTCACTTTATTATTACGAAGAGCTGACTTTCAAAGAAATTGGCCAGGTTTTAAACATTACTGAATCGCGCGTATGCCAGTTGCACGCCAGGGCGTTATTGACGTTGAAAACAATCTTCCATAGCGACAGCAGCGCAATGTTGGCACCGATGCTCCAAAAGAAGCAGGCGGCAGGCGCAGCAACAACTGCAAAAATCGACCAGACATCTTTGAAGAGGTTAACCTATGTCTAGAATTTCATCCAACCTCCTGGCAAATACATTAAATATCGTTCAGCTTGCTCGCGAAACGGCCCTGCAGAATGGAAAGAAGGACCAGGCGGAGCGGCTTAATTCGGTGGCAGGACCATTGAAAAGCCTGATGAGCGCGGCTAACGAAACGAAACCAGCCGCTGCTCCAGCCGGAATCATGGCGCAAAAAGACTTTCGCACTTTATTGGCTGCCGCGAGCGCAAATTCTACTCCTGGAGCTTCTGCAGGGGCAACTGCCGGAATGGAACGCAACAAGATCGTGGCAGCGATGGCTGAAGGCGGAATGTCGGACCTGGATATTGCCCGCCAGATGGGAATGACCCGCGAAGAAATCAAGCTGATCCTTAACGTGCATCAGAAAGCAAACAAGGTCTAGGAGGTAGGGATGATCAAAGGTTTATATGCCGCTGCATCGGCGATGCTCGCAGGAGTAACCCGCCAGAAAAACCTGGCGCACAATGCCGCCAACATGGATACACCGGGATTCAAAGAAACCCTTTCTTCGCTGGCTGAATTCATGAAAACGGCTGTGGTTTATCCGCCGGGTAATATTACCCAGGATCCCCAACAAATGTACCTGGGGAACATCGGGCTGGGAGTCGAGAATTCGCCCCTGACGACAGATTTTTCTGAAGGGCCGCTCAACCAGACCGGACATCCTTATGATCTTGCAATCACCGGGCCAGGGTTCTTCCGCATCCGCACTCCGGATGGGGAGCGCTACACCCGAGATGGGCGCTTCGTGAGGGATGCCAGCGGCGGATTGGTCACGTTAGACGGCTACCAGGTTTTGAATAAAAACGGGCAGCCGATTAAGTTGCCGGAAGGCGATTTTAGGGTCGGCGAGGATGGGACGATAACTGTTGGTGGAAAGACCGCCGGTCAGATCGGTTTAGCGGCGTTCAAAGACCCGCAGGCAGAGCTGGAAATGGACGCCAATAACCATTTTAAGGCGAAGGGCAGTCCCACCAGCACGACAGTAGGCCGGGTGGAACAGGGATACTTGGAAAGCTCAAATGTAAATTCGGCCCAGTTGATGACCCAGATGATCTCCGTCGCCCGTTCCTACGAGGCAGCCCAAAAGATGGTCCAGAACACAGATCAGCTTCTGGGCGAAACGATCTCGAGCCTGGGAAAGATTGCCTAAGAGGAATACGATATGGCCGATTCACTTTTCCAAATCCTAAATATCTCGCAGCAGGACATGCTTTCCCGCCTGCTGGATCTCGACGTCACGAGCAATAACGTGGCCAATATAAATACGATCGGTTTTAAAAGAAACCGGGCTAATTTCCAGGAGCTGTTACAGCAAAAGCAGCAGTCGGGGGTTTATATGCAGCCGACCCAGATTCTGCCGGACCAGGGCTCAATGACCACCACGACTAATCCGCTCGACTTGAGCATCACCGGAGAAGGCTATTTCCAGGTGCGGCTGCCGGGCGGGGGGACGGGCTATACCCGGGATGGGCGGTTCTCGCTGGATGCCAGCCACCGCATCGTCAATGCGAACGGTTATCCGTTGGTCTGGCAGGGCCAGATTCCGGCGGATTCGGAAGAGGTACAGGTGCAGGCGAACGGCTTTGTTTTCAGCCGGGTGGGAAACACATGGACGCAGGTAGGAACCATTCAGGTGGCAAACTTTCTTAATCCCACTGCATTGCAAATCGATGGCAGCAATACCTACCTGGCGACCCCTGCATCCGGCACCGCCCGGATTGGGGTTCCAGGCACGACCAATTTGGGCCAGATCAAATCATATACAGTAGAACAATCGAACGTCAATATGGCAAACGAAATGACGCACATGATACAGCTGCAGCGGTCCTTTCAAATCGCTTCCAAAACTTTTCAGCAAACCGACACGATGATCTCTGAAGCTATTGAGATGAGGCGATAAAGTTTTATGAAGAACTGCCGATTAATAGATTGTAATGAATCATCGTTCGTTGGAGGCAAATACTATGAAAGTTGAAAATAACGGAATCAACCCGCTTTTACCCCAGAAATCCGATGGTCCAAAAAGTGCAACGAAACATACTAGACTGGAAGAGCCCGCCGGAGAAATGAAGACGGATAAGGCTGAGTTATCTGAACAGGCGCGGCTGCTTTCGAAAGCGCACCAGGTTTTCAACGATACTCCAGATGTGCGAGAAGATAAGGTAAACGCCATAAAAGTGCAGGTGGAAAGTGGAAACTACCATATCCCATTGAATGAGCTGGCGCGCCGGTTATACAAGAAAGTGGTGTAACCGGGCCGGCAGGAGAAAATGATGCAGGAATATTGGATTGCTTTGGAAGATTATTTGGTCAAAGAATTTCGCACGCTCCAAACGCTGATCAACGTAACCAGGAGCGAGCGCGCCGCATTATGTAAAGGTGATTCGGCCGTTGTGCTGCGTGTAGTCGAGGAAAAGGAGGCAATCCTTGACACCCTGGGTCTCATTTTGGACCGCGAAAAGGTGACATACCAAAACATTGCACAAAACGTGGGGCTGAAAAGCGAAGCCTATTCTTTACGAGATCTGCTGCCTTACATTGAACCTGAACTCCAAACCCGGTTCAAGAACCTGCAAGAAGGAATTTCCACTCTGGTTGAGCAAGCCAAGGAATTGAGCACGGGCAACCGTGCATTGGCTCTGGCCCATTCCCAATGCCTGGATGCCACCCAATCTTTCTTATTAAAATTGATCATGCCACCATCCAATTACCAATCCCCAGGATTGGCTCATACGATGCTCCCACCCGTGTGGGGTATTGAACACGCAGCATGAAGTGAGGTGATTCGATGCCCTCCTTATTCTCAGGATTGAACGTTGCATTAAGAGCGCTCCTGGCACAACAGGAATCAATCCAGGTGATCGAGCATAACGTTGCCAACGCCAATACGCCCGGCTATCGCCGTCAGCAAGCTGTATTGAGCACCGGCGTGCCGACAATGCTTTCCATCGGGTATGCTCCTGGCGCGATCGGGCAGCTCGGAACAGGGGTTATGGTCGAGCAGGTCAAGCGATTTTCGCTGGACTTCATGGATGTGCGCTATCGCGACCAGGTTTCAGCTTCGAAGCAGTGGGCGCTTGAAAGGGATTCGCTGCAACAGGTAGAAACCTCGCTTTCTGAGAACTCAACCAATGGGGTGGGGGCGCTGCTGGATGATTTCTGGAATCAATGGCAGGCGCTGAGCAACGACCCGACCAACCAGACGTTTCGATCTGCCTTGATGGACAGCTCGCAAAAACTTGTAAATGCCTTCAACAGCAGGTCTACATCGCTATCCAACATGCGTTCCGACCAGAACTTGAGCCTGGTCCAGCACGTACAGGAAGTCAATGAGCTGGCATCCCAGGTTGCTGAACTGAACGGAGAAATTTCGCACGTCCTGGCGACGAACGACCAGCCAAACGACCAGATGGACAAGCGGGACATTGCCCTAGACCGGCTGGCGGAGTTGACCGGAGCGACTTCCCACAAGCAGGAAAATGGGGAGGTGATCGTCTCGATCAACGGGCACGTCCTGGTAAGCGGGCAGCAGGCATATAAGCTCGTTACGACCAACAGCGTGCCAACCGCGACCGTATCCTGGGAAGATGGGCAGGCTTTTTCGCCGGTGACAGGGGAGCTTGCTGGCACCCTGGACGTACGCGATAAGGTGATTCCCGGTTTGCAGAAAGGGTTGGACGATACCGCCTTTGCACTCATCAAAGCGGTGAACGCGATCCACAATCCGGATCCTGCAACGGTTCCGCCGCCTTCGAATCCGCCATACGCCGCGCCAGGCATGGATTTTTTTAAGGACGTTGGTTCCAGTAATGGGGCGGCCGGAACCATTCAGCTCAATCCCAACCTGAAGAATTCGGATATCCTGGGAGCTTCGGCGGTTAATCCGGGTGATGGTACTATTGCTCAGCTTATCTCAAATGTGCGAACTCAAGCCCAGGCAAGCCTCGGCAACGCCACCATCAACGACTATTACACAAACCAATCGGCAGGCCTGGGATTAGCTATTCAAAATGCAACCAGCAACGCTACTAACCACGACCTGGTAGCCAGCGCCCTCAGCTCTCAGCGCGATTCTTTCACAGGTGTGAATCTCGACGAAGAAGCAGCCAGCCTGGTCTCGGCTCAGAAGGCTTACCAGGCGGCGACGCGGGTTTTCAATGCAATGGATGACATGATGGACCGAATCATTAACGGTCTTGGATTGGTTGGCAGGTAAACAGGATGGTGAACCATGCGTATATCAAACCGGATGATGATTGACACGGCGATCAGGCAGATGAACGACAGCAAGGAACAACTGGCAGCCCTGCAAGAAATTGCAGGCTCCGGTAAACTGTTCCAGAATATTTCAGACGACCCCAGCCGGGCTTCTTTTGCGCAGGGGCTGCGTTCCAGCCTTAAGACAAACGAAGGGTTCATTAATACCGGCCAAAATGCCTCGGATTGGCTCTCTGGCAACGAGCAGGTCTTTGGACAGATGATCGATATTGGCACGAAAGTTCAAAACCTGCTCCTGCAAGGCTCTTCTGATACGCTTTCATCCACAGAACGCGCCGCGCTGGGGACCCAGGTAAACGATCTGCTCAAAGAAGCGGTTGACCAGGCCAATTCAAACGTTAACGGTAGGTTTTTATTTTCGGGATTCCAGGTAAAAACAATTCCTTTTACGCTTAACGCCGGCGGCACAGCAGTGACTTACAACGGCGATTCAGGCATTATTCAGCAGGATATCAATCTGGGTCAAAAAATAGACCTGGGATTCGACGGCTCAGCTACTTTTAGCTCTTTCTTCCAGTCGTTAATCGATGCAAGGGATGCATTATTGACCAATAACATGCCGAATTTAGCTACGGCGCAAGGAGCGTTCACCAATGCGCTTGCTGCCGTGCAAACGGCTCGGACCGTCAACGGCACCCGCCAGCAGCAGGTCACTGCTACGCTGGACAGCCTGGGAAAAGCTCAAACGCAGATCAAAGCTCTGCTATCGAAAAAAGAAGACGCTAATATGGCCGAGGCTATCTCGAATCTGAACAGCCAGCAGACGATTTACCAGACCGTGATCGAGGTCAGCAGCCGGGCGATTTCTTCCCTTAACTTGTTCGACTCTTTACGGTAAAATAAGTTATCATGTTGGTTTTAACTCGCCGGCCTAATGAAAGCCTGGTTATTAACGATACGATCGTCGTAACTGTTTTAAGCGTTGAAGGGGATAAAGTCAAGCTGGGAATTGCCGCGCCGAAGGACGTTCCAATCCTGCGCCAGGAGCTGTACCAGGCCCTTGCAGACCAAAAAATTATCGAGGCACGCCTTTCCACGGGCCCGGAGCCGGAATCGCTGAAAAACTTGCGAGATCTGTTAAGCCTTGAATTTTCTACCGACACAAGCCAAACCGTTGATCGTGCAACGTCCGAAAACGCAAATACCAGCAGTGAAAAGCCCGAATCGCCGCCTACTTCTTCATAAATTCCATTTGTTCGCGTAGGATGATTTTGTAAGGAATGCCCCTGACCAGGTGTAAAGCCACCTGGTCTTTTTCAATGCGGACGACATTAGCGACTATTTTAACGATCTCTTTTTCGCCAAAATGCAGGTTGGCAGAAAAAAGATCTTGGGGCATTTTATGGTGTAAAGGATTGCGAAACCGGATTCCGGATTCTGAAATATCAATGACCGAATAGAATATACCGCCGATCAGCAAGCGCGGGCATTTATTTTCGGGGAATACAACCCGAAAATGGTCACGTCGTTGTGAATCAGGATCTGAAGGCTGCCCCATGGTTATTCGTCTTATTTCTGGATAAGATTATTCGTTTTAGGATAATCGAAGCGTTTCTCTTGAATACGGTAAATGTATGCAAAAACTTCAGCAATCACCTGGTAAAGCTCGGGAGGGATCGTTTCGTTTATATCGATTGATTCGAGCGCCAGAGCCAGAACGGGGTCTTCTTTGATCGGAATACCTAATTCCCTGGCTTTTTCGATGATCTTACGAGCTACTTCTCCCTTTCCGGATGCCACGACGCGCGGCGCCGAGTCTTTTTCAGGATCGTAACCCAGAGCGGTTGCTTTTATTTTACTCGAATTTTCGCCGGAATTGTATTTTTTGATGCGGAAACGATTCAAGGTCATTGGATCAACTCATATGACAATATTCACATTTTTCAAAAGCAGCGGGTCAATTTGCTTTGATTGAATACCCAATAATGGAGTTGGGGCACCGACCAGGCAGCGGCAGCCCTGCAAGCTAAAACCGAACTGTGCCAGCCCTTCAGCCAGGCTTGGAATTTCTTGTTCCGCAAGCTCTTTCAATTCCTTGGACGTGGATGCGACCTGAGCGCTGACCTTTCTGCCGGCAATTGAAAGAGAGACCTCGATCACGTCATTCTTTTCCAGATTGAGCTGGATGACCAATTGGGTGAATTCCGGGTTGATGGAACAACTCTCACCGTTCTTTTCGTAGGCTATCTTGAGGGAGGCATCGTACCAGCGAGAAGATTGGCCTGGCTGGTGCGCATTTGTATTTAAGGCGAGTCTCAACGGCACCTCAAGGCTGGCCCAGTGCTCCCCGTCGGCCTGAGCGCCCGGGCCAGAATTAAGAAAATGGATGTAGCGCAGGTTTTCAAAAAATTTATCAAGATCGTCTACAACGTTCAAGAGACCGGTGTGGATCAACTCCTGGCGAAAGGCGGCAATTTGATTCGAGGTCATGCCAGGAGCAGGCGTCGTTTGCAAAGCGTCTTTTCCGACCAGATCCGACAATTGATTCTCAAGCGAGCGGCCTAGTAAAGAAATTGCAGAATTTAGTTTTTCAGCCAGGGCAGCGGGAGGCGCATCCCACGGTAGGATCATAGCCCGCAGGAATTCCAGCATGCTACGGGCAGATTGAGATAACTGTGGATTTTGAGTCTGCCTGGATAGAGCTTGAAGCTGTACGATCAGGTCGGAGATCGAATTACTAATTCCTGAAGGGGCATCCTTTATTAACTTTATTATTTCGGGACTGATGGGAAGGCCAGCATTTTTCAGAGCAGCAGCGATGCCGGCTTCTTCTTCTCCCCAGGAACCGAGCTGCTGCAGTGTTTCACTAAGTTGGAAGATGACTTCGGGATCAGCTTTCATGCCCTGGCTCAACATGGCTCGCAAGATCGCCAGATTTTCTTTGGTGAGAGGCAAGCCGGCGGATTTCAACAGGATTCCGGCAAGGTCTTCTGATTCTCCTTCAGCCCAATTCGGAATGATGGTGGCAGGTGAAACAAGATGGAGGAGAACGTTATTTGAGGCCAGGTCACGTACGATAAACTGGGCGATGCGGTGTTCTTGCAATGCCGCGGCCTGATCCTGCGAAGTCAATTTAGCAACAATATGAACCCCTTCGATCGAAAGGGTGATCGAATCGCCTGCGATTTTCAGCACTTCGGCGACCAGTCGCTGGTTGACGCGCAGGGACAGATTGGCGTCGTTTGTTTGCCCTGTGTTGTTAACAATTGGGGGACCATTGATTAACATAGGCTGATCCAGGCACGCGGGCTTAATGGGAGCGCACAGATTCGTGCGCTCCCATTTGATATTTTACCGTTTCAGGTTGACCAGCTCGAGCATCATTTCGTCGGAGGTCGTGATCACCCTGGAGGAGGCCTGGAAGCCGCGTTCAGCCAGGATCATATTGGTAAATTCCTGGGCCATATCCACGTTCGAGCCTTCCATGTAACCAGAAACAAGAGCGCCGCGCCCGCCCTGACTGGAAGCTCCTACGGCTGGATCACCTGAGTTTAAACCAGCCTGGTAAAGATTGTGGCCTTCACGCATCAATCCGGTCGGATTTGCGAATTTCGCCAGGGCGACTTGCCCTGCAAGCTGCTTCAAGCCGTTCGAGTACAGGAGGAATACCTCGCCGGAATTGGGTGCGATAAAGATATCGGATACCTTGCCGGCAGCCAGACCGTCCTGGTTTTGGGCGGAGATGCTGTTGGGGTTAGAAAGCATGGTGACCCCGCGCAAATCCAGCGTGGTAGTGATGTTGGCGGCGCCGTTCGTCCCGGGGATGGTGACTGCATTGGTAAAAATTGAAGATGGGTCAGCCTGACCGTTTGCGTCAAAAGTAATCGTGCCGTTACCGGTGGCGCCAGCAGGATTCTGGACATTCCAATCCCAGGTGGAGCTGCCGGTGCGAGTGAAACGGACCTGCAGAGACTGAGGGGCGCCGAGCGAGTCGTAAACGCCTACCGTTACATCGTACGTCCCGCCAACAGCGGTTTGTGAATCCAGGTTGCCGCCAAAAATGGCATTGGTGGTGGCCCTGGCCAGGGTAGTGTTCAACGGAATATTGATATCGCCGGTAGGCGTGTTCGTATCGATCGGACCGGTTGAGCCTGAAGGGAGGGTCCATCCCTGGATGCGAAGGCCGGTCGAACCGTTGACGAGGTAACCGTTGGCGTCAATCTGGAGCGAGCCCTCACGGCTGTAACGCATGCCATTCGGGGAGTTGTAAATAAAGAAACCGTCTCCCTGGATGGCAAGGTCGAGGTTGCGCCCGGTGGCCTGCAGCATGCCCTGGGTGAACATGGGGGAAACGTACCCAAGCTGGAGACCTAAACCGATCTGGGTGGGGTTAATTCCGCCTGTAGCGGCGGTCGGGGCTGCGCCGGGGCTCATGATCTGGGCGAACTGGTCCTGGAACAGGACGCGGCTGGCCTTAAAGCCGGGCGTATTGGCATTGGCGAGGTTGTCGGATACGACGTCCAGGAAGGACTGGTGCAGGGTAAGGGCACTGATGGCGGTGAACATTGAGCGTAACATTTTATTTTTCTCCTGAAGGTATTTCACAGGCCTCCTCCAAGAGGGCCAGCCTGTGTTTGATTTGATTATGAGCTGAACGATTTTTGTCCGGAAGCAGCGGCCTGGTTTTCCTGGTCGCTCTTCATTGAGCTGCCGGGATCGGCAAAGACGACGCTGTCAATCTGGGTGAAAACGCCTTCACCCCGGCTTTGGGCGTCGAGGGCTGTAATGACCATGCGGTCCTTGACGTTTACGATGAACGACATATCATCCATCAAGACCAGCGATTCTTTTCCGCCGCGCCGGTCGGCTTTATCCACGGCCTGGGAAAGCCGCTTGAGGCCCTCGTCTGAAATGTTGATGTTGCGAGCTTCCAGGCGTTTTTGGGCGTGGTTGGAGAACGTTAATTTTTGAACCTGCTCCAGGGTTTTAGCAAAAGCAGACCCGGAGGCCGCAGCCTTTGGAGCCGCTGAAGTTCCCTGTCCTGGGAGAGGTCCTTGCTTTGGTTGGATCCGGATTGGCTCAGACATAGATGCGTCTCGCAAGTAGACCGGCGGCTGCCGGTGCTGGATCCGATGGGTCGATCGTAACGCTGCTGGCGACCGGCGGCGGAGTAACCGGGTCATTGGGCATGGTGGAAGCCTCAACGACGGCCGGGGGCTGGCTGATATCGGTGATCGATGAAAGATAGATGGATTTATCGCCGATATTTAGCAAGTACTGGCCGTCCTTGATGGTGGTACTGGTTACAGTGCCCTGTACAGTTGAGCCGTCATTAAGGGTGGCTTTAACGTACTTGCCGATCATGCTGGCGGCAAATGCAGCGGAGTTGGCGGCTGCCATCTGGTCAAGGTTGGCCTTGATGCTTTGCAGCTCCTGGAGTGAGTTTAACTGCGCCAGTTGGGCCATCATTTCGTTATCCTTCATGGGTTCCAAGGGATCCTGGTTTTTCAATTGGGCCAGCAGAACCAGCATGAAATCAGAGCCATTAAAAGGCGAAGAAGAAGAGGCTCCGGTCGTTTGAGCGGTCTGGCTGATACTGTTGATGACATCCATGGTTGAGATTGGCATTTATTCCTCCTTTCTTGAGGTGTTTAGATCTTGTAGTCCACGCCGTTCTGGGATCCGTTCAGTCCCAAAATAGGGACCTCCAGTTCCGGTTGGCGGGATTGATTATCCTTTGCCAGGTCCTGGGATGGATTGCGGGCGCCATGCCAGGAGTCTCTGGTGAGATACGAACGATTTTTATTGCCCTGCCCAAAATCGATTTGAGAAGGGTTAACCCCAGCGAAAGACAGGGACTGTTTTAGCAGCGCGGCCTGTGATTCGAGCAGCTGCTGAGTCGAAGGTTGATCGGCCCTCAGGTAAACTCCCAGCCCGTTCTGGTTGGAAACGACGCGCAGCTCGATGTGACCCAAATTTTCAGGGTATAACTGCAGCCGCATGGATACATTCTTGTTCTTGACCATCATTTCCAAGCCCTGGAGGACCTGCTGCATTACTTCGGGAGGTCGAGCTTCCGCCAGGCGGGCCGGCTCGATGTTCTTACTGGTGCTGCTCGGGTCTGTTTTTTCAAGCCCTGATACGACTGGAGGCGGCGTGTCCGCCTTTGGAGTGGGCCCGCCGGCGGCATTTTTAGGACCGGCTGAAACCTCCGAGCTGGTCGAATTAGCGCTGCTGACCGTGCTGGATTTCGAGCCAGAGCCGAAAGATAGATCCTGCGACGCAGCCGGATTGGAGGGCATAGTCGATGGTGAAGGGCGGGCGAATGCAGGCAGTTTTTGGGATTCGGCAAGGTCACCGGAACCATCTTGAAGCGCCGGCGGATCTGACTTTTGGATAGTGTCGCCGAGCTGTGCCTGGAAAGCGAGCTTTTCTTTCCCATCCACATTTGATTTGGATTGTGGGTTATCCGAGATAGGGACGTCCAGGATAGAATCTGGGGCAGGGTCTGCGATCGCCGGAAGAGACGGAACGCACACTTTAGCGGGCGCAGCGGCATCGGCGGAGTTGGCATTGTCATCTGCGCTGGCGGCTGGCTCTTCAGCAATATTCTGCTCAGCAACGGCCTGGTTTAGTGGCTGACAAACGTTTCCTGGAGCCGGGGAATTCCCAACCGGATTGGCGGGAGGGATATCCTTTGGCTGTGATGCGGCCTCTGGCGCTATTTTTGGTTCAGTTTTTTCTGGGGATGGTTCCTCCTTGGTTGAGTTGCATTTAGGGACTTGCCCTGCTTTTTTTTCGGCGCTCAAAATCTTCCCAAACTGCGAGCCGGGCTGCGGGGAGGTTTGTTTTCGAGCGGTTTGAACCGGACTGGTCTTTGGCGGGGCAATCCCACCGACCAAAAATATAGAATCTTTCATTTTTTCACCTCGCACTTGCAATAGTTTTAAGCAGCAAGAGTTTCTTGCTAACTTCCGTCGTGATGGTTTGAAACTTGATAGCGGTGTCGGTCATGTCCGTCATCTCAACGTTGATGTCGACATCGTTTTGATCGGCGCGCAGCGTGCTGCCAGGCCGGTTTATCAATTGAATACTGTTGGATTCGTTTTTAGCAATTAAATGGCTGGCATTTGTGACCTGGAGGGGGAGCTGACCAGCTTTATTCAAGGCCTGTTTGACGAAGTCTTCAAATTGGACTGTCTGGGCCCGGTATCCGGGCGTGTCGGCGTTGGAAATATTGCGGCTGATCATCTGCTGGCGAAGCGACAGCCCATCCAGCGCAATCGAAGATGCTTTCAAAGAATCATCCAACAAAAATGAATCGGTCATTGTACGACCTCCTGGGACGCGGAATGGATGAAGCCCATTACTCGCCGGACATAAGTCTGAGTCTCGCTGTATGGCGGTATACCTTGATACTGGTCGACCGCGCCTGGGCCGGCATTATAAGCAGCCACGGCGAACTCGACCTTGCCATTGTAGCGAGTCAATAATTTCTTGAGGAACCGGACGCCGCCATCGATATTCTGCGCCGGGTCCATCGGATTGCCGACACCCAGGCTGCGAGCCGTGCCAGGCATGAGCTGCATCAAGCCGAGCGCGCCGGCGCGGGAGACAGCGCTGGGGTTGTAATTCGATTCGGCCTTTACGACAGCGTTCACCAGCTTTGGATCGACTCCGTACTTCACGGCGGTCGAATTGATCAGGTCAGCGAATTTGTTATTTGAAATTGGAATAGCAGAATAATTTGCTTTTACTACAGGCGACTGAGCCTGTTTGGAAGCAAGCACCTGCGAAAATGCCTGGTCCGGATTTGCGGGTGCAGCGGAAGCAGCCTGGTTTGAATCCAGGGTGCTGTTCAGCATGCTGACCATCATCTGGTAGAGGGCATTCCGGAGGGCGTTGTTAAAAATTGAATCAAACATGTTTGCTCCTACTGCTTGTTGCGGAAAGCCTGCGAGATGTAGACGTCATCCTGCTGTTTGTTTTCATAAAGGGCCAGTTCAGTTTTATAGCGATCGATTTCCTTTCTTTTCAGCGTCTGCAGGGTTTCTTCAGACTGCTTGGCAGAAACAAGCTCGCTTCTTTTATCCTCAATCTTTTCTTCCAGGATCCGCAGGGCTTCCTCTACCTGAGCGATGCGAGCCTGCAGGTCACGTACGTTGGCGCGCAAATGGTTGATGGCGAACAGGTCCAGCTCGCCGTTTTGGGCCTGGTGGAGCCTTGCGAATACCTCGTGTAG
Organism: Anaerolineaceae bacterium; assembly: GCA_035543095.1. Classification (GTDB taxonomy): domain Bacteria; phylum Chloroflexota; class Anaerolineae; order Anaerolineales; family Anaerolineaceae; genus UBA700. Next base: position 46,912 of record DATKKB010000075.1, read on the forward strand.
ACTCGACTCGAACGAGGCCAGCATTATGAGGCCTTCCTGCTGAGCGGTCAATAATTCTCCCAGCTCGATTTCCAGGGCCTCGACCCGGGTGTGGCGAACATCCAAAACGGTCTGCAGTGAGAATTTTGGCGGCATGATGAAGGTTTAGTGTATGTTCACGATCTGGTTGAGCATTTTCCCGGTATCCTCGAGCGGTGTTACGTCCTTTTGAGACTGCACGAGAAAGGATTCAATGGCCGGCATGACCTTGATGGCGGCGTCAATTTCTGGATCGGAGCCGTTGACATAGGCGCCGATATTAATCAGATCCCTGGCTTTTTCGTAAGATGCCATGTGACGGCGAACAACGCCGGCCATGCTGCGATGGTCGGCTGAGGTGACCGACGGCATGACCCTGCTGATGCTGTTCAACACGTCGATAGCAGGATAATGATTGCGGGCGGCTAAACCACGGCTCAAGATTATGTGTCCATCCAGAATGCTGCGAGCGGCATCGCAGATCGGCTCGTTGAAATCGTCCCCTTCGACCAGGACGGTGAAGAATCCGGTGATAGAGCCTTTCTGGTTCGTGCCGGCCCGTTCCAGGAACTTGGGCAACAGGGCAAATACAGAGGGGGTGTAGCCCTTGCTGGCGGGCGGCTCGCCGATGGCCAGGCCAATCTCGCGCTGGGCCATGGCAAACCGGGTGACCGAATCCATCAAGAATGTGACATCGAGCCCCATGTCGCGGAAATATTCAGCGATGGTCATGGCAACCAGGGCGGCTTTCAAACGCACCAGAGCGGGCTGGTCAGAGGTCGATACAACGACCACCGAGCGGGCCAGGCCGTCCTCGCCCAGGTCGTTCTCCAGGAATTCGCGCACCTCTCGGCCTCGCTCGCCGATGAGGGCAATAACGGAAACGTCGGAGCGGGAATTACGGGCAATCGTTCCCAGGAGAGTGCTTTTTCCAACGCCGCTGCCGGCAAAAATACCCATGCGCTGGCCTTTGCCGCAGGTCAGCAGCCCATCGATGACGCGCACGCCGGTCACCAGCGGTTCGCTGATGGGGGGCCGCTGCAAGGGGTGGGGAGCAAGACGGTTCGTGTTTACTTTTTCTACCCTCGAAAAAGGCTCTTTTTCATCAATCGGCTCGCCCAGGCCATCCAGCACCCGGCCCAAGAGGCTTGGACCCACCGGGGCTTGCGACGATTGGAAGGCAGGATAGATGGGGCTGCCCGATTGGAGGCCTTGCATGTCGTTGAGAGGCATCAGGAGCACACGCTCGTCGCGGAAACCGACCACTTCGGCCATGAGAGGTTTTTTGGAGCCGGAACGAATTTCACATACCTCACCGATCTGGCAGTCCAAACCCATAGCTTCGATCGTCAGCCCGACCACCTGGATGATTTTGCCGGAGATGCGCAGCGGATTGGCCTGCGAGATGGCCTGGCGGTATCTGGAAAGATCGGGCAGCTTGTACGAGACCTGAGCCATCGATTATGCCTTTTCCTCGTAATGAGTCAGCACCTTTAAAATGGAAGCCAGTTTCGTGTCGATGCGAGCATCCACAGAGCCCTGCTCGCCGATGACGTAACAGCCGCCGGGCTTGATATCTTCACTCGGGATGAAATGCATCTTTTGTCCGCTGATATAAACCTGGTCCTCTCGCCAGTTAGGATCAAGATTGATCGCATCCTTGGGATTAAGATAAACTTTTAAGTTTCCCAAGGAACGGGCATTAACAAAGGCGCGTGTAAAAGTTTCGTGCAGCGCCTTGCCATCCAAAACAACACCCTCGCCGAACATTGAAGTGGCAATTTCTTTAACCAAATCGAGCACCTGGGATTCGCTGTTAGCCAGGATTTCTTCTTCCATCGAATGGAGCTGTTCAATCAGGTTGTTTGCCGCTTCCAGGGTTGAGGATAATTCGACTTTGCCTTTCTCCAGGCCATCCAGATATCCTTTTTGGGTCATTTCGTCGGTGACCGATACGGCGCGGGTAATAATCTCCGCCGCCCTTGCCTGCGCTTCGGCCAGGATAAAGGATTCCTCTTTTACTTTTTGGCCCTGAGTGATCAGTCGATCTTCAGCAGCGAAGCTTGAGACTGATTGCTTAAACGAGCCTTTCTTTTGCCCCACTTTTTGGGCGGGAAACTGCTGGAATTTGAGATCGTCTGGCTGCCAGCCTGAGACCAGGAGATCCGGATTGGCTTTATTGACTCCTTTTCGGCCGGCTGCCTGGATTGTTGCACCCAGATCAGCCTTGAAAATTTGCTCGATAGCATCCACGTCAGCCGCATTTCTCTCGACGGCTTCGGAAAAATCACCTGGCAGCCATGCGGTCGGGCGGGGCTGGGAAAGATCGTTATTGGCGGGATTAAGCGATGACTTCATAATCCTCACCACCTCCGGCAAGCACAATTTCGCCTGCTTCTTCCAGAGCACGAACAGCATCGACCATCTTGCGCTGAGCTGAATACACATTTTTGGCCAATTGAGGACCAAGAATCTCGATCTCTTCTTTCAAGTTATCACGTGCTCGTTCTGAAAGATTGCGGTAGATGGATTCTTTGATTTTTTCCGGCGCAGCCTTGAGCGCCAGGGCCAGGTCAGATTTGTTGATATCCCGCAGAACCCTTTGCATCGTGCGATCATCTAGCTTGGTTAAATCGTCGAAGGTGAACATATTGGAGCGGATCTCTTCGACAAGCTTGGGGTTGGTCTGTTCGAGCGCCTCAAAAATAGTCTTCTGGACGCCGCGATCAACCTGGTTCAACATCTTTACCAGAAATTCAACCCCGCCCGTGGCACGAAAATCTGCTTCGCTGATCACACCGGAGAGCTTATTCTTGAGCGCCCGCTCTACGACCTGGACAACCTGGGGCGAGACCCGGTCCATGGCTGCCAGGCGCACTGTGACCTCAATTTGCAGCTCGCGCGGGAAATTGGTCATGATATCTGCCGCAACCTTGGCTTCGAGATACGAAAGGACCAGCGCAATGGTCTGGGGCATCTCTTCCTGCAGTAAGGTAGCAACCTGGGTCGGATCGGCGTTGCGGAGCATTTCAAACGAAGAAATCTGCTGATGGGCCGAGATCCTCTCCAATATTTCTGCTCCCCGGCGAGGACCTACGGCGCGGGAGAGCAACAGGCGAGAATATTCAACCCCATTGGCTGACACGCCCAGGTTATCGGAGGATCGTTCGTAAGCTTCGAGCAATATTTCGTGGCGCTGGTCGATGGGCAAGCCGGTCAATTTGCTCATGGATAGTAAAACGCGCTCGATATCCCCTTCACCCAGATATTGTAGGACCTTAGAGGATGAATCGACGCCCAGCGTCATCAGCAGGGCCGAGGCCTTCTCAATTCCGCTCATTGTCACATCAGCCATGGTGTTTCTCATCCTCGCTCAGCCACATTTGGATAATATCGGCAACAGTTGCTGGGTTTTCCTCGGTCAGCAAGGACAAGGCCTTCTGCATTTGTTCGTCCTCAGGATACTGGTTCGAAGGTAGAGACTTTTGCGGCGCAGGCTGTTCGAAGGCCATACCTTGAGACTTAAATTCAGGCCCGCTCTGAAGGCTGCCGGCGTGGATCGGGCTGTTCAGTCCCTGGGGCATGGCGCCGCCGCCCAGGGCTGTCTCGGTCACCGGGCGCAAGATCAACGACCAGTTTTCACCGGAAGCCAGGCGCAGATTTTTAAATAGCCGGTTTACATACCATAAAATAAATAGGGCAATGATCACGCCGAGGGCAATCATGCCGATGCGGATATACAGGTCTGTGTTCGACTGCTGAGTCAAAGCTTGTTCCTGCTTGGTGTAATATGACCGGTCAAATTGCATGGAATCGACCGCCAGAATATCGCCGCGAGTGGTATCAATGCCAGCAGCGGCAGCCACGCTGGATTTAATCGAGGTAAGCGCGGCCTGATCAGTAACGTTATCGACCATCACAGAGAGAGAGATACGCTGGACCTTACCAGGAGTAATAACTTCCTTGGATTGGGATTGGGTGATCTCGTAATTCAGCGTTTCTTCCTTACGCTGGTAAAGGAGAGGCTGGGCGCCAGCGGTCAAAGTTGCTACGGGAGTGGGCAGGTTGCTGGCGGCTCCTGGCACTCCGCCGGGGGCGCCGCTAGTGGTCGTGTAGCTTTCATCCACTTTTTGAGAGCTGCGTACGGCAGCAGGAGTGGGGTTGAAGGATTGGGTGGTGGTCTCGCGCTGGGTCCAATCTATATTCACCGAGGCTTGAACAACGGCATGGTTCGGTCCCAGGGTCGTATCGAGCAAGGTTTGAACCTTCTTCTGGATGTCGCGGGCGGCGGCTAACTCGACAGCGCGCTGCGAATCGATTTGAGATGCGGCTGCGCCTTGTGAACCGTCCAGCGAGCCATCCGCGAGCATATTTCCGGCCGTATCTACGATAACTACATTCTCCGGTTGGAGGCCTTCCACGCTGGAAGCGACCAGGTGAGAAATGGCTCGCACCTGGGAGGCATCCAGGGTCTGGCCGGATTTTTCTTTCACTGTTACGGAAGCCGTCGTGGGCGCCTGCTCGCTGGATAAAAGAGTCTTTTCAGGGGTTACGATGTGGACCGAGACAGAGTCGATAGCGGCTAGGTTAGAGATGGTGCGTTCCAACTCGCCTTCGAGGGCGCGCTGGTAATTGACTTTTTGGGTAAAGTCGTTCATCGTAAGCGTGTTGCCGCTGAATAATTCAAACCCTACCGTGCCGGATTGGGGCAACCCGGCGCTTGCCATTTTCAAACGAACATCGTAAACCTGGTTGGATGGCACCAGGATGGTGCCGCTGTTCTGAAGTTTATACGAGATGCCGGAATCCTGGAGTTTTTGGACGATTTGCCCGGCATCGGTCTCGCTAAGCCCGCTGAAGGCCACAGCATAATTGGGCGTCGAAGCCCAATTTATAAGCATAGGGATCAGGATTACGGCTGCCATTGCCAGGGCAATGATGGTGACGCGTTGGGCGTTTGATTGGTGTTTCCAAAAAGCAGCCGCCTGGTCACGCATGGATGCGATCATTTTTCAGGTTTCTCCCGTTGAGAATTAGATAGCCATCCGCATGACTTCGCGGTAGGCATTTACGAGCTGATCTCGGATAGCCATGGCCACCCGAAAATTGACGTCGTTTTCTTCTGTTGCCAGCATGACCTGGTGAACGTCAACGTTTCCGCCCGAGGCAAGCTGGGTCAGCATATTATCGGCATTTTGCTGTGAATCGTTCAGAGAGTTGAGGACCTGGTCGAAAGTCTTGGTGACATTCTCCAGCGGGCTTTGGGTTGAGCCTGTCTTGGTAGGGCCGTCAATTGAAGGGAGAGAGATTGGGGTGAAAGGAGTGATTTCCATGAGAGTGCCTTGCGATCAACCGAAGCTTATTTACCGATGTTGAGGGCCTGAAGGGCCATTTGCTTGGAAGCGTTGATGGCTGCCAGGTTCGCCTCGTACGAGCGGGTAGCCGAGATCATGTTGGTCATCTCGGTCACGAGGTCCACGTTGGGGTAGGTTACATAACCCTGCTTGTCTGCATCCGGATTGGTCGGATCGTACACCTTTGGGCCGGGCTCATTGCTGGTGATGACCGATGAGACCTGGACGCCGCTGGCGCCCACATTCGAAGCTGTGATAGTCTGGTTTCGGCGAGCCAGCACCAATGATGGTAAGAATGACTGCTGCCCCGGCGCGCTGAAGACCACATCCTGGCGCTTATATGGGCCGCCTTCGGCGGTGTGTGTTGTTTCAGCATTAGCGATGTTATTCGAAATGATATCCAGGCGAAGCTGTTGGGCGTTCAGCCCCGAAGCACCTATCCGTAGAGAGTCCCAAAAGCTCATCATTCCCTCCGAATCAACGAAAACCGGGCTTACCTTACGATACAGGCATGGTAGCATTAATACGCCTGTCCCGCAGTAAAGCCCGGATGAAGTTGATATTAATTTTTTGTGAAGGAATAATTAATTATTTACTATAGGATAAATTCTTTTCCGCTTGCGCCCATGCCTCCCGCAGCTCTTTAAGGCTGTTCATGGCTGAAGTGTAATCTCCCTGGCGAATGCAATCAAGGCACCACTGGTACAGCCGGAAGAGTCCGGTGGATACTTCCGGATAATCGAAATTGAGGGCATCGCGCAAAACGGTGATGGATTTTGTAGCTCGGGTGAAGTCTTTTTGCTCGCAGGATCGGATTGCCAGGTCATAGGCCATCAAAACGAGCCGGAGGGGGCTGGCACCCATTACATCCTGCTGCCGGTATTCCTGGGTTCGATAGTATGCTTGTGGTATCACTGTTAGCCTCCAGCTCCGATAACGTGCAATGATGAACTTCTAATTCCATTATCGGCGGGTTAAAAATAGACTTTAGGTATTGCTCGTAAAAATGAGCTAAAAATAGAGTATGTTTTTCATGTTCCTTAGAGTGCAATAATACGCCAACACTGTACAGAAAATACCATAAGTTACAAATCAGGGAATAATGCCGGCACAGCCAACCTTGTCCGAAGGATATTCAACCGAGACTTGTTTCCAGGGACGATTATCGACGGTGATCGTACAGGTGAGTTTTCCAAAACTGGAAGGATTTCCGGCTGACAGGTATACCTGGTCTCCGCCGTTGAGTGTCACAATTTTATCCCAGGGGGTCGTTACTGAAAACGCATTGCTGACAGAGGTGGATGGGTAGGAATAGGTTACCATGGCCACTCCGCTGCTCGATTCTACCCTCAAATCCACCTGCCTCGGCCCTCCCCTTGGCACAAATATTCCAGAAGCAATTGCGATAATGATCAGGCCGATACAAAGGATGGTCAAGAACGATACCTCGATAATTAATGTAATTCGTTTTCTTCTTTGAGAATTCTCCATGCCTGAATCACCCTCGAACCGTTCTATAGAGTATTTTCCTGGCTCTCAGCATTTATCTTAAATGTTGTTTGGGTGTATTTCCTTATAACCTTGCCTACCAGGATTGAATTCTCAGGGCTCAACTCGATCTGATTTGAATTTTGATCGGTTGTTTCGTTGATCCAAAGGGAAGCTGAATTACTTAGAATAACCAACTGGCCAGTTTTAGCGGGAGCGCCGGATTCCCAATCGACCCTCGTAAGCACGCTGACGCCCGTGATGGTAGAAAGAATCTCGGTCAGGTCAGTCGAATTTCCTGGCGCAAGTCCAGCTTTTTGCAACGTTTCATTGACTAAGGCAGGGTTTTTCCAGATATCCGACATCAATTTGATCAGGTCGCAGGCCGGCAAACGAAAGGGTGGATTTTTCTCGGAAGTTTGGCTGCCGATGCATAGCCAGCCGGTTAGATTTCTCTCCAGGGCGGCGCTTTCACGGAACAGACCCAGGTTGTAATACCGATCTTTTTGGGTTACCGAAATACTTTGCTGGTCTTTTGAATAAAGAAAAAGCTGGATTGGGGCCTCTTCTTTGCGGATGGAGCTGACGATTAAAGTAAATTCGGGAACCGCGATCATCTGGACCAGGTTTTCCATAAAAGGGTCAACTTGCAGATTCTTGCCCTGGTCTTGAATCAAGTTGCGCATTTCGAGCGTTTCGAAACCCTTGGTGAGCAGCTCTTTGACCTGGTCGCTCGTGCGATTTTTTAATGGACTCCCCAGGAACGGCAGGGAGGTATACCCTAAATAGCTGGCTATCCAGAATAATTCGCCAGGGGATAAAAAGATGGTAAGCCGGTCGTCTTTTTTCATTTAATAAATTGACTAACAATATTATCCTATTTTACCGGATTTGGAGTGAATAAGAATTTGATAAAAAAATTAGCCTGTTCAGACGCCGCAAGGTTTTTTTACGGGAAATTTACGGCATTTGTCTCAAGTCTTGCAGGCATTGGACGAATATAAGTGTAGATGCAAAAATGAACCTTTACAAGTGAATTACTGGTAGCTCTTTAAAAGATCATCCAGGAGGCAATCCGAAACTCTCGAAATAATGTAATGGCTTGTCCGGATGTTTCTGACCAGGGGAACTGCGAGGCTCGATGTTGTCCCCCGGGGTTCAAGCAGAGCCTGACGTTCAACAAAATCTTTCTTTATTCAAAGGGGATGGATCCCCGCCAAACCAAACAAGGAGGTTTGAAATGGCTAGTGTAGATGTAACTCGTGTTGCTGGTAATATCGGTGCGCTGAATGCGTTAAATTCATTAACAAGCATCAACCAACAGCTGGCGATGCACCAACTGCGGCTGCAGACCGGCAAGCAGATCAATGAAGCTGCTGACGATCCCTCCGGCATGAGCATGGCCACCACGTTCGACATTCGCCGCCTTGGTCTCAAGACCGTATTGAACAGCATCGGCGACGCCAAGAACCTGCTCGCCACTGCTGAGGGCGGCCTGACCAAGATCCAGGACATCCTGGTCAAGATGAAGAACAAAGCTTTGGAAGGCCAGGGCGATACGATCGGCAAGACCGAACGCACCGCCATCGCGGCCCAACTGAACGCCTACGCTGATGAAATCGACGCGATTGCCGAGCAGACGCAATGGAACGGCACCAGCTTGATCGGCTCGAGCGGTTCTGCTGGCGGCGTCACAACGGACATGAAATTCTTGACCTCAGTTGGATCTACGGATGCCACTGGCGCCACGACCGGAACGACCTCGACCTTTGCTTTCCAGAATCACCAGGGCTTCAGCGCTTTCGGCGCTACCGCAACCTACGCAGGCCTCGGCCTGGTTGGAACTGGAGCTGCTCGCGCCTCGAATAACGTCCGGGGTTTCAGCGACTCAGATCTGCAGGATTCGACCAAGTGCCTTGATCTGGTCACGAAAGCAATCGACCTGGTAAAGACCGGTATCTCCGATGAAGGTTCCTTCACCGCCCGGTTGTCTTTCAAGGAAGATGCCATGAACGTGCAGTACACTAACACGGAAGCGGCATACAACCGGATCATGAACGCCAATATGGCGGACGAACAGGTACAGGCCAGCAAGCTGCTGATCCTCCAGCAGACCTCGACCGCAATGCTCGCCCAGGCGAATACGGCTCCCCAGTTCCTACTGAGCCTGTTCCGCTAGGCCTGACAAACAGGTAATTTTCCCCGCTTATCGGGGGGCGCCCTGCCCCCCGATAAGCCTTTCTCATAAGTAAAATTTTCCCTGGGAAACGCTGCCATGGTAGCATCAATCAGCAGTAACAACAATCTTTCAGCATATTTTACGAACCTGATTGAAAACCTGATGACGATCGAGCGCCAGCCTCTCGATCAGCTCACCCAGCAGCGGGACCAGGTAACTCTCACCCGCAGTGTTTACGTCGATCTCCAGGCAAAAATCGATGATCTACGGAATTCGCTCGGGACTCTGAATTCCAAAAGCCCGTTTTTCACTCTCACCCCAGGCCGTTCCACGAACGTCACCAATACAACTGATGGAGCTACGGTAGCAACCGCCAGCGCCTCCAGCAGCGCTGTACCTGGAACTTACGACATCCAGGTAAACAAACTTGCTTTGGCTGACCGGTGGGTATCGACGCTTTCGGCCAATCCAGGACAGCCGGCAGGATTGTCTTATTCTGATTTCTGGCTGGGGGCGACCGGACCGAACAGCCAGGCTGCTTCGGTTGGCGATGGCGGGGATCCGAATGGCCTGCTTTCAACCCTTGAGTTGGGCTCTGTAACAGGAAGTCAGCATGAGCTAGGAACCGGAGCGTACTCCGTCCAAACTCAGCTTGGTCCGAACCAGGAATTCCAGTTTCGGCTGGTGGACGCCGATAATAATGCGGTATCGATCAAGAATAGCGATGGCAATTTTACGACCGGCTGGCAAACTGTGACGGATCCCTCGGCTGAAATTGATACCGGGCGTGGATTAAAATTAAGGTTTTCTGCCAATGCAGCAGACAACGCAGGATCGTCGGCGAATGTCAATTACGTGGCGGGTGGAACGTCCATTTCAATTTCGACGACAGACACGCTCGCCGATATCGCCGGAAAAATCAATGCTGCAAACCAGCCTGACGGTCACAGGGCCGCTGCCACCGTAATCGGGAATAACCTGGTGCTCACTGCGGCCCAGACCGGTCTCAATCACGCCACGATTTTCGCAGATTCGCACAGCACACCTAATTTTGGCTTCACACAGAAACAAAACGCCCAAAACGCAGATTTCATGGTAAATGGGATCCAACTGTATACCCAATCGAACACCAATCTGACCAATGTGATCAATGGCGTGACGCTAAACCTGGCGGGAGATGCAACTTATAATAAGATCGACGACGTTACTAAAGAAACCAAAGTTATTGGCAGGAGCGCGACCCTTGTTGTAACGTCTAACAATGATTCAGCCAAAAACAACATCAGCGACTTCATCACCAAATTCAATTCTTTGCAGAGCTACCTGGCCGACAAGACCGGGGTGACTCAAAATGCAGATAACACGTATACCCGCGGCGCCCTATCGGACGACAGCAGTTTTAGTGAATTGAGATCCAATCTCTTTTCGATGATCGTCTCAAGGCTTGATTCCGGTGTCTTTAAATCTTTGGGTGATATTGGAATCACAATCGATGACAATTTGCAGCTCAGCATTTCAAACAGCTCGAAGCTAGACAGCGCCTTGAACGATCACATGAGCGACGTAAATACGTTGATGGATTCAATTATGGGCAGCCTCGATACAGTGCTGGGGCGATTTGGCGGCTCATCCGGTTACCTCAACCAGGCAGCTCAAAACCTGAACTACAACCTGACAGACCTGAATAACAGCATCAAAGAGATGAACAGCCGATTAGATGACCGCCAGACATCCCTCTATAACCAATATGCAGATATCCAGGCTCAATTGCAGATGTTGGCATATACGCAGCAAACCATGTCAGCTTTTTACGGAACAACGTCCACTTCGGCATGATTTAAGGC
>DATKKB010000076.1:0-77434 GCA_035543095.1 Anaerolineaceae bacterium
ATGCCGCATGGCACAAAAGACAAAACTCAATCTTCGATTATTATAATGGCTTGCACCAAAAACTACTCTAGTTTGCTGAGACTATCGCTGATCTGTTCAGCATCCACCAGGGGTCGGTTGCAAATGAAACCGTGGCAGATATACACGGTCAGTTTTTCGTTCATGGGAGGTCTATCGAAGAGTATCTCGGGTTGGGCCTCGGATAAGGGATAATCGGCTGCCGCTGTAACGGTTCGTGGTTGGTATTGTTTTTGGAAATCTGAAAGGAGCGAATTCTCGATTGCATTTCCTTTTGGCCAGATCCAGGCGATTTGGTGGACCGGTCCGATGGCAAAGTCAAATGCTTTCAGCCAGGCTGAAAAGCTCGTTGGATATCTTGCAAAGATATCCTGAACTTGAACAAGGGTCTTTTCGGATAGTGTAAACCAGTCGCTATTTCCGTTGAACTCTGCCAGCAACAATAAGGCTTGCACTGCGAGTGCGCTTCCTGAGGCAGTAGCGGAATCCTGTAAATCTTTTGGCCTGATGGCCAGGTCATTTTGATCTTGGCGCACCAGGTAAAATCCCCCCTCCGGGTCTGCAAACGAACGAATCATTTCCTCTGCCAGAACCTGCGTAGCCCGGTACCAGACCGGGTCAAAATCAGTCTGGTAAAGGGCAGTGAGCGCCACGATCAAACCGGCATAATCCTCCAGCGTGCCGTTATGCCTGGGCGTTCCGGCGCGCCAGGATCGATATAGCCGTCCATCCCGCAATAGGTTCACCAATAAGAATCTGGCATTCCGCCTGGCTGCTTCGAGATAATCCTTGCGATCGAGAACGCGACCCGCCTCGGCAAATGCCTGCAGCGCCAGGGCATTCCAGGAGACAAGGACTTTATCGTCGGTTACGGGACGGATTCTTTGTGTTCGCTTTTCGAAAAGAGCCTTTTTCCAGGCTGCTGCCCGCATTCGGAATTCTTCGATAGATATGCCTGCCTGCTCTGAGATTGTCTTCGAATCATTCGATCGCAGAACAATTTTTCCTTCGAAATTCCCTTGTCGTGGGAGCTGGAAAGCTTTTTCGAACAGGCTGAAATCTTCCGGACGATCAATCGTTTTACGGAGCTCATCGATCGTCCAGGTGTAATACTTACCTTCTTCATTTTCAGAATCGGCGTCAAGGCTGCTGTAGAAACCGCCTTCCAGGCTTGTTAACTCTCGTATTATGAAATCTAAAGTCTCTTCCGTTATCCGGCGGAAGGTCTGGTCGCCCGTGATCTGGTAGGCATGCAGGTAAGTTGATGCCAGCTGGGCATTGTCGTAAAGCATTTTTTCGAAGTGTGGGACCAGCCAGTGGTCGTCGGTGGAATAGCGGTGGAAGCCGCCGCCGATCAGGTCGTACATTCCACCCTGCTGCATGGCTGATAGTGCGTGGCGTGCCGCTTGCAGGCATTCCTGGTTTCCCCGGCGCGCCTGGGTTAGCAAGAACTCAATCGTCATGGGAGCAGGAAACCTGGGCGCCGCTCCCCAACCGCCGTTTTCCCAATCGTATTTGCTCAGCAGATCCTGCGCTGCGATCTGGAGGATATTGGGTTTTAGGCTTGTTTCTTTATTTTTACCGGTCCAATAAACTTCCTCCTTGACCTGGCTGTACAATTGGTCTGAAGCCTGGACCAGTTTTTCGGGTTCTTCATGCCACATTTTAGCCAGGGAATTTAATACATCCTGAAAAGCAGGCATCCCGTACCGCCGGGTGGGAGGGAAATAGGTCCCACCGTAAAAAGGTTTTCCTTCCGGCGTCATAAATACGCTTAATGGCCAGCCGCCCTGGCCGGTGATACTGATGACGGCCTGCATGTAGATCATATCGATATCGGGCCGCTCTTCCCGGTCAACTTTGATGCTGACGAAAAATCGGTTCAATAGCTCAGCCGTGGCCGGGTTTTCGAAAGATTCATGCTCCATTACGTGGCACCAATGACAGGCAGCGTATCCGATGCTTACAAACAGAGGCTTATTTTCGCTGCGGGCTCTCTCAAATGCTTCTTCACCCCATGGATACCAATCCACCGGATTTTGGGCGTGTTGGAGGAGGTAAGGCGAAGTCTCATGGATCAGGCGATTGGCCATGATAATATCCTGCGGTCTATTATTGCATAATAGACCTGAATAATACCTTTTTTACAGAGTCTCGGTAACTTTTCTCAAGCCTGCCGGCGCATCTGGATTCATGCCGCGGGCTAAGGCCAGGTTGAGGGCAAAAAGCTGGCCTGGGATAATGGCAACCAATGGTGTAAGCCACTCCGGCAGGGTGGAAGGGATCTTGAGCGGGAGCGCAGCCTGTTTCAACAAACCTTCGTTGTCCGAGATTACCAGCATCTCGGCCTGTAAATTCTTGAGATGGTCGAATAAATCTGCCATATCTGGCAAAATGGAGCCTCCTGGAGCGACGAGAATTACAGGAAATCCCTGCGTCACCGTTGCGATCGGTCCATGCCGGAAATCTGCCGAGGAATACGGCTCGGCGACTATTCGGGTCAGCTCCTTTACTTTCAGAGCTACTTCGAAAGCAGTTGAATAGTTATACCCTCGACCAAGCACCGCACAATGCTCCATATAGCGGTATCTTTCGGTGTGTTGGATTACATTTTTCAAATCAAGGATAGTTTGGTGGATCGCGTCTGGGATTTTAGCCAGCTCATTCCAACGGTCTGCGTCGTTTTCCAACGCGCAGGACAGCATCGCCAGCGCCGCCAGGGAACTGGTGTACGTTTTGGTCGCAGCAACCGCCCGTTCTTTTTGAGCGTGGTTAGGGATGATGTAATTTGCCTGCTTCGCAAGCGGGGAAGAAACGTCATTCGTAATGGCAATCGTTGGCCGGTTCTGCGCCCTGGCCTCGGATAAAACCGAAATGATATCAGGAGATTGGCCGGACTGGGAGATACCGATCACGAGTGCGTGAGAAAGGTCCGGCGGGGTTTTATATATAGAGAAAAGAGAGGGTGTGGCGAGAGCAACTTGAATCTGGTTCTGGGCGCCGAGGAGGTATTGAGCGTAGCGGGCCGCGTTATCCGACGTGCCACGCGCTGCAATGACGACGTATTTGAAATTGCCTTTGATTGCAGCCGCGATTTTCTTGACCGAATCGGTTTCTTGTTTGAGTAATTCAAGAATTACGGCTGGCTGCTCATTAATTTCTAAATCCAGGATTGAATTCACGTTGTTGTCCTCTCTATTGGGAAAATCATGACCAAAGGAGAAGTATACGTTTGTTCAAAAATCCCGTCAACTCGGGCAACCGCCATTTTGGGATGGTGTGGGCAACCAGGCAGGCCAAACCATCCTAAAATTCGTTAAAATCAAATCGTTGATTTAAAAATGATTCCGAGTATACTCATTTTATTATTTTGGGGTTAACAAATATATATTCTTCCCGGAGGCGGTCAATGGTAACTGTCGATAAAGTTGATATTAGCTCCAAATCGCAGGTGAACGATTTTGTCATGTTTCATTACAAGCTTTATCAGAACTGCCCACAGTGGGTGCCACCGTTCATTGATGATATCAAGACAACAATGAATCCTAACAAACATCCTTTTTACGAACATTCGGATGCGGAATTCTTTGTGGCGCGCCGGAACGGAGAAATTGTTGGGCGGATCGCAGCCATGGAAATCAAGCCTTACAACAAATACCATGGCACCAATCAGGCTGCTTTTAATTATTTCGACACCATTGACGACCAGGAAGTGGCCAATGCGTTGTTCGAGAGGATATTCGACTGGTCGCGTAATCGCGGGTTGGATATGCTGGTCGGCCCCAAGGGTTTCACCGCATTTGATGGATACGGCATCCAGGTTGAGGGTTTCCAGTTTCGCCAGATGATGATTATGATGAATTACAACTACGATTATTACCCGAAGCTGGTTGGGAACCTGGGATTTGAAAAAGAGGTCGATTTTGTTTCAGACTACATTGCCCGCGAGGATTTGCACCTTCCAGATCGTGTCCACGAAATCGCGCGAAGGGTTTTGGAGCGTGGACGATTTAAGGTGATTCGGTTTAAAAATAAGAACCACATGCTTACCTGGGCAATTCCGCTCGGTGAAGCTTATAACAAAACTTTTGTGAATAATTGGGAATATTATCCGCTTTCCAGCAACGAGATTAACTTCATGGTCAAAAACTTAATGACCGTCCTGGATTATCGCCTGGTAAAGCTGATCACTTATAACGACGTTATCGTCGGCTTTTTGCTTGGTTTTCCGGATATTTCGGCCTCCCTGCAGCGCCAGAAAGGCCGCATAACACCCTGGGGCGTCATAGACTATATGCTTGACATGAAGCGGACAGATACGATTTCGTTGAACGGGATGGGCATCCTGCCGGAATACCAGGGACTGGGAGGCAATGCCTTGCTCTATTCTGAAATGGAAAAAACTGCCCTGGATTTCCACCAATTCAAACACGCTGAATTAACCAATGTCGCTGAGACCACCAAGCAGATGCGGGCTGATCTGAAAAATGTAGGCGGTGTAGAATATAAGAACCACCGCGTGTTTCACCGAAAAATATAGTTAATTCTCAAAGGTGAAATTAAAAATATTGTGGGCGCATTGCGCCCACAATATTTTTAATTTCCCATTGACAGACTACTTCCTGGTTCGCATTGAGATAAGCCGGATCACCCCGTCAATTCCGCAGGCAATCCACAAAATGGCGATAGGAACCATTGGGATAGCATACCTCTGAAATGACAGCGGAAAAGCCAGGATGATCGTTCCGGCGACCAGGATCGAGTTCAATAACAATATCGAAAGATTTTTACGGATATTAGCCGGGTCGTTCCCGGCAGGCCGAAATGCCAGGACCAGGCCGGCTAATGCTAAGAACAGGCTGATGGCTCCTCCTGGCAGCGAGCGTAAAATCGTTTGTAACGGATTTGAAAGATAAATCTCCTGGGCTGGTTGGGTTTGGGCCAGGTAATTGCCCGTTTCTGCGAACTGCAGTGGGGTAAAAAAAAGGTTGGCAACCAGCCCCAGGCTTCGTTCCGGGATTGATTGGAAGACCTGGCCCGGAATCGCCTCCCCAAATTCGGCCACCTGGCGCTGGAGCAGGTCCTGGCGGGCGTTTAATCCGGCCTGGATGGCCCGAAAAGGATCAGACCACAAGAATGGATTTAAAAGAATCGTTATGACCAAGAAAATTACAGCGAATAAAGCAATATTCTTAAAAGTATCACTTTTCCGGTATTTTAATCCTTCATAAAAAATGACGATCAGGCTGGCAATAACAAGGATAGCGCCGGTCTGTTTGGCTGCAAAGGCAAGGGCCGCCGGTATGGCATTCAGCCAGGCTTTTTTTTGAAAATTCATCATGCTGTAAAGCGCCAGAACGGTTGCAAAAAGCAGCCCGGATTCAGCCATGGCGCGGCGGGTATGCAGGAGCACCAGCGCATTTGTCGCCAGGAGGATCAGGGCGATAAATCCTGTTCGCACTCCGCTTATTTTAATTCCAACCATGTATACCAGAAATAATGAAAAAGGGAACAGCCAGGCGACGCTCAACCGGGATGCCTGAAGCAGCCCACTTCCGGGTAGTGCACCAGCGCTTGCGTTTTCTGCCCAGGATTGCGACCAATTCCAATCTACCAGCAACGCAGGCTGGCCTGTGAACTCCCGGCCGATCCCGATCATCCAACGCGTCAAAGGGGCATCCAGCAGACGGTAAAGCTGGCGGGGATCGCCGGATTTAGCCGGCGACCAGGCCAAACCCGACGGATCGTGGAAAAAAAGGTCGACATCCCCGCTCATAAAAATCTGGGTGCTCTCGTCCGGGTGAAAAGGCACCGTCTGGAGGTCCGACCAATAAAGCCCCGCCAGGATGACAGCAAGGAGGATCGCCCACCAGTCGGTTGGGAGAGCTTTCAGTTTTGTAGCGACAAATCTCATTGCGAGCATTTAAGGTTAAAGCTAGAATAATTCTATGAAAATTAAGGTGTATGGCTTTTTGGCCCTCATCGTCATTGTGGCGGCTGCCTGGAAGATCTGCCTGATGGCCATTAATGCCTTTCCTTTCAATTCAGATGAAGCTGTTGTCGCTTTGATGGCGCGCCACATCCTGGCAGGAGAAACCCCAACCTTTTTTTACGGGCAGGCATACATGGGCAGCCTTGATGCATTCCTGGTTGCCGCTGGATTTGCGTTGTTTGGCCAGGCTGTTTGGGTCATTCGACTTGTCCAGACTTTGCTCTACATAGGTACCATTATAGCAACGGTTTTTATTGGGAGGGTCGCCTTTGGATCGATATCTACCGGACAACTGGCAGGCCTTTTCATGGCGATCCCGGTGGTAAACACAACCTTATATACCACGGTCAGCCTGGGAGGGTACGGCGAGGCCATGTTCTTCGGAAGTTTTAGCCTGCTGATCGGTTTTCACATTTTGAATTTTGTCCAGCATCACTCTCAGCCCAATAATAAATTGATCGTTTTGCTCTTCGGGTGGGGCCTCGTAAGCGGGATTGGCGCCTGGGCAAACAGCCTTTCCCTCGTTTTTAGCGTGCCGGTGGCGTTAATGTTGGTGATATTAATGGTGAAACAGCCAGCGCACAAGGCCGGGTATTGGAAACGCGCCTGGATAGGGATTATTGGTCTTGGGGTGGGATCTTTGCCGTGGTGGCTCTATGCCATTCAAAATGGATTTTCCAAATTACTAACCGAGTTAACGGGTAGCGCGGTTGCGGTCGAACAGGGTTCCTGGTTGGTTCGAATCTGGGATCATTTCCTGAACCTGATCGTTTTAGGATTTCCGGCAGCATTTGGCTTGCGCCCGTCCTGGGAAGTACGTTGGCTGGCGCTTCCATTAATCCCATTTATCCTTGCCTTCTGGGGAATTGTTGGCTTGTTTTTCTACCGGTCGCTCCGCCAGCGCCAGGCCGAAACGGCAGCCTTTGTGGTATTAGGAGGGATCATTCTCACGTTTTGCCTTGGGTTCCTGCTTACCTCTTTCGGCGTGGATCCTTCCGGGCGTTATTTCTTACCATTGGCTGTTCCCTTTTCTCTCATTGGGGCGCAATACGTTCTTATGGTTGTGAAGAATGTGAAGTGGCAAATCGGTCTGGCTGCATTAATCCTGGCCTTCAATGCCTGGGGCACGCTTGAAAGCGCCTTTCGCAATCCTCCCGGAATCACGACTCAATTTGATGCAATTACCGTCATCGATCAAACCCGGATGCCAGATTTGATCGCTTTTCTCAAACAGACCGGAGAAACCAGCGGGTATAGCAATTATTGGGTATCCTATCCGCTCGCCTTTTTATCCGGCGAAGAGCTGATCTATACCCCGCGACTGCCGTATCATTCAGATTTGCGATATACCCCTCGTGACGATCGTTATGCGCCCTATGACCTCGTGGTACAGTCCAATCCAAAAGAAGCTTTCATTACCACTCGCAACCCGGCCTTAAACGATGATTTACGCAAGCAGTTCACCCAGCAAGGAGTAACCTGGTTCGAAAAACAGATCGGAGATTTCCAGATCTTCTATAATCTTTCAAAGAAAGTGGAATATGTTGAAAATCCTGGCTGACCGCGAGCGGGATTGGTTCATTCCGGTTCTGGTTTTGCTGCTGGTGTTCATTCTGGCAGCCCGGTCGCCCCTGGATACAGACATGTGGTGGCATCTACGAGCCGGCGAACAGACCTGGACAACGGGACGCCCAATGCTTCTCGACACCTTTTCGTTCACGCGCTTTGGCGTCCATTGGATTAACCATTCCTGGCTCTCTGAAGCAGGGATGTACCTTCTCTTTAAAAACGGTGGGTTCCTTGCGCTTGGCGGCGCAATGGCTTTCCTGGCAACGCTTAGCATGGGGATTGTATATTTTCAAATGTCCGGGCCTGCTATTTTCAGAGCCTTTTTATTAATCTTGGGAAGCGCCGTAACCGCAGTTGTTTGGTCGCCTCGTCCGCAGCTCATGTCGCTGGTCCTGTTAGCCGTCCTATCAACCATTTTTTTTCTGTATAAGTGGAAGGGCAGGAATCATATAAAATGGCTTCCCGTTATCTTTTTATTATGGGGGAATCTGCACGGTGGATTCGCGATAGGATTTATTTTGATCGGCTCATTCATCGCTGGAGAAATCACCAACCACCTGCTTGGGAACACTTCCAACGTTGTACTGGCCTGGAAACAGATCGGACAGATGATTATATGGAGCCTGGTTTCTGCTTTTGCAATCCTGGTGAACCCGAATGGACTGGATATCTGGAAAATCCCCTTTCAAACTGTCGAAGTATCTACATTGCCACAGTTCATCATCCAGGAATGGACCTCTCCGGATTTTCACGAGCTTTACCAACAGCCTTTCCTGTGGCTGCTGTTCGCAATTCTGGCGGCAGCTGCATTTTCACGCCGTAGGATGGATGGTTCAGATTTTGTTACGGTTATTGTATTTGCTATCATGGGATTGCTCGCCCGCCGAAATTTCGGTCCCTTCGGGATTGTGGCGCTGCCGGTCCTATCCAGGACGCTTTGGCCTTCCATCCAATCATTGCGAACGCCAAACACCCCGGAACCTCCCTGGCAGAAGGATATCCCTTCTCCTGCGCCTAAAATTCGCCCGCTCTGGCAAAGAAGGGTGAATCTCGCCATCGTTGGCTTCCTGGCCCTGGTTGCGTTCGGAAAATTATTCATTGTAACCTATCCCGCCGTGATGGAGGCTGCCACTGCTGCCGCAGAACCGGTTGGCGCAGCGGATTGGCTGGTACAAAACCACGCTCAAGGGCGCTTGTTTGATGAATATAATTGGGGCGGGTATCTTGCCTGGCGCATGTCGGAACCCAGGATTTTTGTAGATGGCCGGACCGATTTATTTGGAGACGAAATCCTGGGAGAATGGATCACGACCGTCCAGGCCGGGGATGGCTGGCAGCAAATCCTGGCAAAATGGGATGTTAATTACGTCATGGTCGATCCTTCCAGACCCTTGGTGAAAATTCTGCCGGAAAATGGGTGGAAGTTACTTTACCAGGATTCGCTCGCAATCATTTATGGAAAATAAGGTTGTTTTGCATCGGTATTTGCTCAAAAGCAGCCAATTCTGGTCCTTTACTGGTTTATTCTGGCGATGTGGCAAATACCTTGCACGGGATTGATTTGAACCTGGAGGGCATGAATTATAATTAGGGTGGGTGGGGAGGAACTCGTGCGTTCTTATTGAATTACCTGTTAGTTCCACCTTTGCTCAAGCGAGACGCTGCATAATTTCCTTTCCGGTCTGGAAATTATCGAATAACAAGTTTCAGGAGCTTTTTTTGAGAAGACGGCGCAATATAGCATTAACATTGGGGTTGGGATTCGTCCTTGGGGTGGGACTGCTGGTTTTATTGACCTGGGGGAACCTGAGCTACGTCCGCCAGAATCCAGGTGGAAACGACTTTCTCGTCCATTGGATGGGCACCCGCTCTTTCCTGGTGGATGGAATAAGCCCGTACAGCGATCAAACCGCTTTACGCATCCAAACTTTTGCCTATGGCCGTCCTGCTCAAAAAGGGGAGCACCAGTTAAGGGTGGCTTACCCGTTTTATTCGATCATCGTCTTTTTCCCATTTGCTCTTTTTTCGGATTTTTCAACGGCGCGAGCCTTGTGGATGACAGTCTTGGAGGTGGCGCTCCTCGGCCTGGCATTCTTGAGTATTCGCCTCGCTAATTGGAAACCGAGCTTTTTGATGTTGGTCTTTTACACTTTATTTTCGATTCTCTGGTACCACTCCGTACGGCCATTGATCAATGGGAATGCGGTTATTCTGGTAGCACTGGCGATTGTCGGGGCATTATTGGCGATCCGGTCGGGGGCAGACGAGCTGGCAGGAGTCTTGTTAGCCTTTACGACTATCAAGCCTCAGGTCGTTCTGATCTTCCTGATATTTGTCGTCCTTTGGGCGATCATCAATCGCCGTTGGCGGCTGATTGCATGGTTATTCGGAACCATGGTTATTCTCGTAGCAATTGCCACATTTTTGATGCCGGATTGGATTCTGCAAAATATTCATGAAGTTTTGATCTATCCTTCTTACAATCCGCCAGGCACACCCGGGGCGGCCCTGGCCACGCTCTTCCCGGCCATGGGACAGCGGCTGGGATATGCCTTGACCGGCGTTATTATCGTTATCCTGCTTTTCGAATGGATATCCGGTCGGAACGCTGATTTTCGCGGCTTCGTCTGGATGGCCTGCCTGACGCTGGTTGCCAGTCAATGGAGTGGTATTCAAACCGATCCGGGCAATTTCCTGGTTTGTTTCCCGGCCTTTGCCTTGATCTTTGCTTTAATCGATGAAAGATATCGCAAGATGGGCTGGCTAATTTCGACCTTGATCATGCTCTTCGTTGGGATCGGTTTATGGGCGTTATTCATCAAGACGGTCGATTATTCCAGCGGCCAGCCCTTGCAGAGTCCGATCATGTTTTTCCCCTTGCCGGCCATCCTGTTTATTCTATTATTTTGGGTGCGTTGGTGGGCATTTCACCCGGTTAGCAACTGGTTTGACCTGGTTTACGAGCGCGAAAATCCTAAAATTCGATAAATGAACCGTAACCATCGCTATTGGTTGGCTGGAATTTTGGTCCTGGCTGGTTTTATTCGGTGCCTGGCCATTTCAGTCCGGGGCATCCAATACGACGATGCTTTCAGCATTTTTCTGGCAGAACGAAGTCTGACGCAGATCATCCAGGGCACTGCAGCCGATACCATGCCGCCTTTGTATTATTTTTTACTCCATTTCTGGCTGTGGGTCAGCCAGGATCTGGTGTGGCTGCGCCTCTTGAGCGTTTTGCTCAGCCTGGGAATAGTAGTGTTTTTATACCTCCTGGTGCGCCAATTATTTGACGAAAGGGCCGCTCTGTGGTCGGCTTTTTTTGCAGCCATCTCGCCGCTCCAGTTTTACCACGCCCAGGATATTCGCATGTACGCTCTGCTGGCGTTTGCCCAGCTTGGATATGCCTGGTTTTTTGCCAGGATCTGGACTGGATCGCAGGCGAAACCCACCTATAGCTGGATCGGGCTGGTTGTCTTTGGAACGATTGCCATGTATTCCCACAACCTGGCGATCTTTTTCCTGGTTGTGCCAGATTTCTTCTTGCTTGTAAAACGCCGCTGGCAGTTGCTGGCAAAGCTTATTGCTGCCCAGTTGATAATCGGTCTTGCATCCATTCCCTGGCTGGTTCTCGTTCCAGGGCAGGTGGATAAAATCCAGCGGGCTTTCTGGACCCCGGCGCCCGGCCTGGTGGATATCATTCAGGCGTTTATGATGAGCACATCGGGATTGCCTTTATCCGGCATATGGCTCTATATCGGGTTGATCCTGAGTATCGCGCTATTCTTTTTAATCCTCTACGGCTTGATATGGAATAAGAAAATATCTGATTCTCAGCTCTTGATCATCTCGCTCGCTTTTTTACCTCCAATTTTATTATTTATTGTCTCATATTTGATCCGCCCGGTATTTGTGCCGCGTGGATTCCTGGCGTCGACCCTGGCATACCTGGCATTGGCCGGTACTCTTGTCGCCTGGAGATGGTCCCGACCAATTGGAATTGGCATCACGTTATGCCTGGTGACAGCGGCTGCGATCGGGCTGCCGGCGCAGGTGAGCTTTCAGGATTTTCCGCGATCTCCTTTCTTAAAAGCGGCCGCTTATCTTGCATCTAACAAGTCGCAGGATGAGGTTGTAATTCACGATAACAAGTTGTCCTATTTTCCGATGGAATATTACAAGCCAGATATGCCCCAGAAATTCCTGCCGGATGAGCCTGGATCGCCGAATGATACCTTTGCCCGCCCTTCCCAGGTAGCAATGAATATTTTCCCAGAGGTTGACCTGACCTCTGCGTTAGGCGGTCATAAACACCTCTTCTTCATTGTCTTCCGTGAAACAATAGCCGAATACGAGGCGGCCGGCCAACAACATCCCCAATTGAGCCAGCTTGAAACGACCTTTCGCCAGGTTGGTCTGAAAGAATTCAACGACCTGCAAGTTTACGAGTTCAATCAATAAGTTTGTGTGCAATGAAGCGAAACGAATTCGTTATCATTTTTGTCCTTGGTTTGATAGCGCTGGCAGCATCCTCTGCTTTCATTCACGTTCCCGGATATATGGACGCAGATTACTATTATGCAGGTGGAATGCAACTTGCCAATGGAAAAGGGTTTACAGAGCCTTTCCTTTGGAATTACCTGGACGACCCGGCAGGCATTCCCCATCCTTCGCATACCTATTGGATGCCTTTGACTTCGATCCTATCCAGCGCTGGAATGGCGCTGACGGGTAAGGCCGATTTCATCTCGGCCCGGCTTCTATTAATTTTGATCGCAGCGCTGGTCCCTCCGTTAACCGCCTTCGTTTCTTGGCGCTTGAGCCGGCGCAGGTTGAGCGCCTGGCTTGCCGCCGGCCTGTCAATTTTCCCCGGTTTTTACGCCATTTACATGGGAATCACCGACACTTTCCCGGTGTACATGTTGCTTGGTACGCTTTTCCTCATTTTGGGATCGGTCGAACTTCACAATAGAGTCCTGAAGTACTCAGGGCTGGGGTTGTTAGCCGGCTTGATGCACCTTGCTCGCGCGGATGGAATCCTCTGGCTGGCGGCTGGTTTCGGGTTAATCCTTATTGACAGCAGGCCTTTCCTGCATAATTTTAAGGGAGCAATTCTGAACATTTTTAACCGGGTATTGCCATTGAGCTGCGGGTACATTCTTGTCATGGGATTATGGTACGCCCGCAACCTGCTGATATTTGGCGCATTATTCTCGCCGGCAGGGGGCAGAGTATTATGGCTCATTAATTACGACCAGATGTTTATCTTTCCAGCCGGCCAATTAACTTTTCAATCCTGGGTATCTGCTGGCTTGGGCTCAGCTCTTTCAGTTCGTTGGGATGCGCTTGGGGCAAATTTGCAGACGGCTCTGGCCGTCCAGGGCGAGATATTCTTGTTCCCGTTAATCCTGATCGGCTGCTGGCGCTTGCGAACTGTACAAATGGTCCGGTTGGCCGGCGTCATGTATGGCGTTACATTTTTGGTGATGACGATTGTTTTTCCACTGGCAGGTGGGCGGGGGGGATTCTTCCATTCTGGCGCCGCTTTTCAGCCAGTATTATGGACAATTGCAGCCGAGGGCTTTATAGGGGCGATAGAAGCAGGAGTGCGCCTCCGGAAAAATTGGAGGTTTGAGCGAGCCTCGAAGGGTTTTGGGGTGTTGTTGCTCTCGCTAAGTGCCGCCCTGACCCTGGCACTCTTCATGCAGCAGGTTATAAATGAGGCGCCCAATCCTTCCGCCTGGGAAAAAAGTAACAGTGAATATAAAGCGGTAGAGAGTTCCCTTGTGGATCTCGGCGCCGGGCAAAATCAAATAGTGATGGTCAATAATCCGCCAGGCTACTACGTCGCCACCGGTCGTCCGGCAATCGTCATTCCGGATGGCGGCGTGAATTCTTTGCTGGCTGCCGCAAATCAATTTAAAGCGAGCTACCTGCTGCTGGAGCAAAACACGGTGGCCGGGTTGAGAGACCTTTTCAGTCAACCCCGAACCGTTCAAGGGCTAGCTTTTATTAGAACAGTCGACCATATTCAGATATTTAAGATTGGCGCGCCATGAGAATTCCGGAACTGAAAAGGATACATAACAACAAATGATCTCAGGCGCGGCGCAGAAGAAACCCTGGTGGGTTCTGGTCGTTTTTCTGGCCGTTTTGATTTGTGTGGGTTATATCCTCACCAGCCAGGTTGTATTTGGCATCGGGTTTCCATTGGATGACGCCTGGATCCATCAGACCTACGCCCGCAACCTGGCTCAGTTTGGCGAATGGTCCTTTATTCCGGGGCAGCTTTCGGCAGGGTCAACGGCTCCGCTCTGGTCTGTGCTGTTGTCCATCGGATATTTGTTGGGCCTGGCTCCTTATTGGTGGACCTACCTCCTGGGCGCACTTTGCCTGGCAGTCCTGGCGATCACCGGTGAAAAATGGTCGCGCATTTTGGATGGCAGTTCCCCGCGGATTTTCCCCTTGGTCGGAATATTTCTGTTGGGCGAATGGCACCTTGTGTGGGCGGCGGCTTCCGGCATGGAAACGATTCTTTTCGGCCTGGTGATCCTCGCTGTATTCCTTTTTCTTGCCGTGCGCCGGCGGGATTGGATTACCGGAGCGTTGATCGGTTTGTCGATCTGGATTCGTCCGGATGGCTTAACTTTGCTCGGCCCGGCGCTATTTCAAACCTGGCTTGAATCGAAATCCTGGCTGGAGCGGATAAAGCGAACTCGTGATATCGGTTTACCCTTTTCGATTGGCCTGGCAGCTTACCTTGTTTTCAACCAGCTCGTTTCTAATACCTGGCTTCCCAATACCTTTTACGCAAAACAGACAGAATACGCGGTTTACCAGCACCTTCCTTTCCTGGAACGATTCTTTTCTTTATTTTCCTTACCGATGGTTGGAGCCGGCATCTTCCTCCTGCCCGGATTTGTTTACTTTATTTGGAAATCAATCAGGAATCGCAACTGGAACGTGCTGGGAGCTTCGATGTGGTGGGCCGGGTATACTCTGATTTACATTCTGCGTCTACCGGTTGTTTACCAGCATGGGCGCTACCTGATTCCGGCAATGCCGGTGTTTTTTGTTCTCGGATTGGCCGGCCTTTTCGACAGCATACCCAAGCTTCGATGTTTTCCAGCCCAGCCAACCAATAAACCTGGTCTCTTAAAACGGTTGCAGCGCAGCCTATCGGTCGGGTGGGCAACTGGCGTTGGCTCGCTATGGTTGGTCATGCTTTTTATAGGGGCGTTTACCTATGCCCAGGATGTAGCAATTATCCAGACGGAAATGGTGACGACTGCAAGATGGATTTCCCAAAATACCCCCCAGGATGCTTTAATTGGCGCTCACGATATCGGGGCATTAGGGTTTTTTGGAAATCGTAAGATCCTCGACCTGGCCGGCTTGATCTCACCGCAGGTTATCCCCATTATTCGCAATGAACCAGCCCTCAAGGTATTTTTGGATCAAAACAAGGCGGATTACCTGATGACTTTCCCATCATGGTACAGCGAACTGGCGAAAGGCGCGACGCCGGTGTTTACGACGAGTGGAAAGTTTTCTCCAGATGCTGGCGGAGAAAATATGACTGTGTATAAATGGCCTTGAATTCAACGTGTGTCTTAGGATGTAATAGCAATAATTGGATGATTCCTCAATCAGGGGCAAGCCTTGCATTTTTGTTGAGAAATCCAAAGATTTGTTTGAATACCTGGATGGATTAGTTATAGTATACTTAAACGATATATTTGAAATGAAATCCTTTTTTAGCGCTTATTCGAAAACGTCATCAGGACTGTTTCCCTCGAGACCTGAGTCTCGAAGGAATGGATCAATTTAAAATTCGGATAAATTATTACCAATCAGGATTATTCGTTCAGGAGAGATTGACATGCCTTTGAATGTCGAGCCTAAATCTGATGTAGCAAGTTTGCCAAAGTTGGTAAAAGAGGATCTCGATCAATCACAGCGAACTTTACAGGAGATTACGATGATGATCGAGCAAAGTCAGGCAGAGCTTGCCAGGCTGACCCAAAGGAACGCGTCGATTACGGGCAATTTGCAGACGATCCTATCTCAAATTGAGACGGTTCCCCGCTCTGATATTCGTGCGGCCTACTCCAGTGCGATGGATGCCCAGCAACGCCTGTTGATGATGCGCGGGCAGTTGGATAAACTGCAAGGCGATCAGAATTACCTGCAAAAATATATCCAGATGCTCGAAAAGGTCGAGCAGGTTGTAGGCGATGACGATACGATCAGTGGTACTGGTCCGCGCAAAGGACAGGGATCGGCCATTCTTGAGATGGTCGTTAAGGCCCAGGAAGCCGAGCGCTTTAGATTGTCCCGTCAGATGCACGATGGACCAGCTCAGGCGCTCTCCAATTTCATCGTTCAGACTGAGATTGCCTCCCGCCTCTTCGAGCTCGACCCTAATCGGGCAAAGGACGAGTTGAGTAATTTAAAACAGGCGGCTATGACCACATTTCAAAAGGTGCGAACTTTTATTTTTGAGCTGCGCCCGATGAGTCTGGATGATCTTGGCCTGTATCCCACTATCAAGCGCTACGCCGAAGCATTTAAAGAACAGACCGGATACGATGTCACGTTGACCTTGACCGGCCAGGAACAACGTTTTGAATCCTTCGTCGAAGTTCTTGTGTTTCGTGCCCTGCAGGAATTAATGGGCAATGCGGCCCGCCATAACCTGGATGCTCCCTCGAAAGTTCAAATTACTGTTATTATTATGGTTGAAGATAACCTCATCAAAGTCAGTGTCAGCGATAACGGAAAAGGTTTTGATCCAGCCATACTGGTAAACTCTGAAGGAATAGGCCTTAAACTGATCCGAGAACGCGTGGAAATGCTTGGCGGTTACATGGATATTGATGCGGTTCCTGGCCAGGGAAGCAAGATTTCTTTCCAAGTTCCTTGCATTGAGCCTGGTGGAATGACGCAATAAATTTATTCATTTTTTGAGGTGTAAATGTCTAAGACGATCGGTCTCTTAACAGGTGGAGGCGATGTACCTGGCCTCAATCCATGCATGAAAGCAGTGGTTCTCAGCGCCCTGGAAATTGGCTACCGGGTCATAGGAATTCGAAAGGGGTGGGGAGGCCTCCTCAATTACAACCTGGATGAGCCCTCGACCCATGATTATTACATCCGGAATTTGACCAAGGAAGACGTGCGTACCATTGATCGCACCGGCGGAACTTTCCTCCATACCTCCCGGACCAATCCCCAAAACGTCGGGGTCGAGAAAACGCCGGATTTTTTGAAGAATTCCGATCTGGGCAAGCCGGTAGACGACAAAGGGACGATGGATTATACCAAGCATGTCCTGAAAGTATTAAACCATCTCGGAATCGACGTAATGGTCCCGATTGGCGGCGACGATACTTTGAGTTACGGCGTGCGCCTGCACAAAGAGGGATTCCCGGTTGTTGCTATTCCAAAAACGATGGATAATGATGTTTTCGGCACGGATTATTGCATCGGCTTTTCGACCGCCATCACGCGCAGCGTCGATTTTATTACCAACATGCGTACGTCCGTCGGCAGCCACGAACGCATCGGAATAGTGGAATTGTTTGGGCGAAATTCAGGAGAGACCAGCCTGATTACGGCTTATTTGGCATACGTCGATCGCGCCATCATCACCGAAGTGCCGTTTAACATCCATAAGCTGGCCGAGTTCCTGGTTGAGGATAAGCGCAATAACAGTTCAAATTACGCCTTGATGACCATCTCGGAAGGTGCAATCGTTGAGGGATTAGACGTGGTTGAAACGGGAGAAGCTGATGCCTTCGGCCATCGTAAGCTTGGCGGCGTTGGGGAAATTGTCGCCGATCAAATAAAGCTCTTGACAGGACAGGACATTATGTACCAGCAGCTTGCTTACCTTATGCGTTCCGGCGCTCCGGATTCGTTGGACCGCATGGTAGCCATGTCGTTTGGACACCTGGCCATTCAGTTGATTCGCCGGAATGAATACGGCAAAATGGTTGGCCTGCACGGCGGTAAGTACACTACCGTTCCAGTTGAGATGATTTTAGCCGGTAAGAAACGGGTGGACGTCCCTAGCTATTATGATATTGAGACTTACCGGCCAAAGGTGCGCGATTTCATGGGTGTACCCATGTTCTTGAGCTGATCGAAAATTAATCGCACTGAATGAAAAGAATGCGGTGTTGTGTGTGGTCAGAATTTGTCCACACCGAAGACATCGCATTCTGCTTAATAGAAATTTATCAATTGGAAATCTATGCCAAAAAGTGACCAGGGTGTTTTTTCTGACCGGTACCAGGTTATTCCTCGTACTCTGATATTTTTAACTCGGGGAGAGCAAGTTTTACTTTTAAAAGGAGCTCCTGAAAAGCGACTGTGGGCTAACCGTTATAACGGCATCGGCGGCCACATTGAACGAGGGGAGGATGTCTTAACCGCGGCTGAAAGGGAGCTACGAGAAGAAACGGGCCTTACGGCCTCGAAATTAATACTTTGTGGAACCTTGATAGTAGATGCCAGCGATCAGATCGGAATTGCGATTTATATCCTGAAAGGCGAATTCGTCAGCGGCATAATAAAATCCTCGCCCGAGGGAATGCCGGAGTGGGTGCCGTATTCAGAGATCCACAATATTTCCCTGGTAGAAGACCTTGCGGTTTTACTCCCGAGAATCCTTGACTTACGGGAGGAAGATCCGCCGTTTAATGCCCGTTCCTATTATGATGAGCAGGACAGGTTACAAATAATCATCAGGAATTAAATTCTATTTGGTTTTTTTTCCTAAAAGAACAAGTCTTTGGTTTGGGCAGGTTCCAGGGAATAACGAACGATCTGCGACATTTCTTCTAGAATTTCCGTTTGGCGGCCGCTTATATAGCTTTTCAGCTGGTGTGCCTGTTTATCGTTAGGGTAAGTCTCAATCCCTAACGATATCATGGCAGAATTTCCAAGCTGATCGATCCTGGCGATTCTACCGCTCAAAGCCAGGGGCATTTTCGATCCCGGCAATCGCAGGCCCGTCTGGATAGATTGTTTAACCTGGATATTTAGCCCTTTATTGGCCATGCCATAAATCAATAATCCAATGCCGTTAACGGAAATATCAGCAATGCTGGCCGAAATCGACCAATGCGCGATCGACAGTACCGCCCGCAGGGGTTGCTTAGGTTGAACGCGATCGCCTTTGCGTTGTTTCCAACAATGGTCGATGTAGCTGAGATGTGTGGAAGTAACCAACCCGGTCGCCAGGTCCATTGCGGCGACGGAAGTGACAACCGATTTCAATAAGGAGTCGTGATGGATATAAATTTGCAGTTCAGGTTTGACGCAGCATATTTGGTGCGGAGGCATGAATTGAACACGATCCTTCTTAAATTCAATGTGTGAAACTCTTTGAGATAGGAATACCCCTTTGTAGATCGTGGTCATTTCAACTTTCTCCCCTTTTTCAGCGAGGCCGATTAAAGTCTGCTGGATGTCAAAAAAATCAGATGCATTAGGAGAAAGCATTGTTATGACCCTTTCTGTAGATAATAAACCGCGACCCCTGAGGTAAAGAGTCGCGGATGCCTTAGGAGTTCAAAAGCTGCAATGTAATTCAGACGAAATGAATGCTCATTGTTTAAAATTCACTTTATCACGATGTGATAACCATTACAAGATAGTTTTTATCAAGTTAGGATTAAGATTTTCTAAGAATCCTTATTTACAGCTGATTTATCGTAAAAAACCAGGATTGTGCTTCCATATGTTCTCGTATCGAATTCTTCGAAATTTTTAAACAAGATATGTTCGTATTCTACGGGGTCGATTTGCGTGATGATCCAGGCATCTGGGGCAAGCCAGCCTGGATATTGATCCAGCAGTTCGAGCGCCTTTTGCCACAGGTTCTTATACTGTGGAGGAGCGATATAAACATAATCAAACTGGCGATCCGGTTTTTGTTTCAAATAGATGAATGCATCGCTCTGAATTACGTTTGCATTTTCTTCCAGCCGGGTGTATTTTAAGTTGGCCTGGATCGTTGTTACTGCTGGCCGGTTGAGGTCAATGAAACGGACATACCCTGCTCCCCGGCTGAGAGCTTCAATTCCCACGCTTCCGGTGCCCCCGAATAGATCTAAAACTTGTGCACCTTGAATATCCGCTCCGAGGATATTAAATAACGCTTCCTTGACGCGGTCGGTGATCGGCCTGGTAATATCCCCCGGAACAGGCTTGATGCGCATGCCGCGGGCCTTACCGGCAATAATGCGCGGATTGCTCAAGGAAGGCCTAGCTCATTTACACAGCAGCGCGCCGCCATAAGATTGCCATAAGGCGCGGTAATTGGAACCACGCAGGCAGTCCCAAGGATAAGCTTTTTGCCTGACGTTCTAGCCATGTAGATGCACCATGTTGGCCCACAGAGATTGAACTGATTGGTAGGATGCCGTTGCTGCCGCCAATCCTTCAGGAGTCTGGTCATCCACCGGGAAATGGCGCCACAAAACAACCGGGATCCTGTCTGGGACCTGGTTTCCAACTACCTTTTCGATGCGTTGGCGGTGGGTCAGCGTTTCGTTTTCCAAACTTCTTTCTCCAGGTTCCATTCGCCTGTTTTTATCTGGTTCAAATGGCCATGCGCAAGCCTGGATAGCATCACAGCGCGCTGGTGGTCTTCGATCGCCGTCAAAGCAGCATCTATTTGACTGAAGACCGCAACAGCCTCTTGAGATTTCCCCAGCGCTTTTAGAGTAAGCCCAAGGGCATACAAAGCCTCCACATCGGTTGGCTCTCGTTGTAGCACGAAGCGAAAATCAGCTTCAGCCGATTCGTAATTCTTGTGGGAGTAGAATAACCACCCCCGTTCCATGAATTCGGATGTCTCTTTAGGATTCAACTGCTGCGGATCGGTCGCTGGTTGAGCTGGATTGTCAGGACGTTTGGGCATACTTGCTGCTCCGAAAGAGAATCATTTCTCGAATTGCCCTATTGCATCGATCGCGATTTCCAGCTCTTTATCCTCTTCGGATCGCTCCTCGATGTACCGGGCCATGAATGCTGATCGCCTTAGCCTGAGCGCCATTGGCGCCACAATTCGAATGTCGCCCAGGTCTACTGTAGTTCTCCCGTCTGCGGCAGCATAGGCGCGGGCGCTTTCTAGAAGTGTAATCTCTGCCCTGAGAGAATCGATCCCATATTTGCGGATCAAATCGATGCTGATTGCTGCGATTTTGTCAGACAGCTCGACATCCTGTAGCCGCCTACGCGCCGCCTGGATCTCTTCAAGCGCAATTTCTGTTTCGGCTTCAAATTGGCTTAGCAGCAGGCGGGGATTTTTCTGATACGTCCGCACGCGCCGGTAAACTTCAAGACGTTCAGTGGGGTCTGTCAGGCCTTGCACGACCACCCGCAAGCCAAAACGATCTAAAATCTGCGGCCGTAAATTACCTTCTTCTGGATTCATCGATCCAATCAATGTGAAGCGGGATTTATAAGTGGCCGAAGTTGGCCCGCGGCTGACCGTATAGCTGCCCTGCGAGGCAGCATCCAGCGTCGCATTAACGATCTCGTCAGCCAGCAGGTTTACCTCATCGATAAAAAGGATATTTTGATCCGCCTCGGAAAGCAAACCCCTTTTCAATCTCAAACGCTCGTGCACGAGGGCTCGTTCATCCAGGCCGCCTATGACATCCTCGAGTTTTGCGTTTAAGGGCAGTTCTACCAGGCGAACCCGATCAGGGTGCGTAAGCGGTTCCCCTCGGCCAAATTTCCTGGCACAGTCTGGGCAGACAGCGTCGATTCCGCCCGTTTCGATGTCTTCTTCGACGCAGCCATAAAAGCAGGCGCTGCGACGGATTTCTGGTAACAATTTGAGCAGGCTGCGAACCGCCGTCGTTTTGCCCGTTCCGCGCGGCCCGATTAATAACACCCCCCCAACATTGGGGTTGATTAAAGCCAGCAGGAGGGCCAACTTCATCTCTTTTTGCCCGACGACTGCCAGGAAAGGAAACGGCAAATTTTCAGCCAGCCCGGCGTCTTCTTGCGCATAAGCATCCTTGAGGTTTCGCCCTGTTACCAGATCGATCAGTTCTCGCAGCGATCGAACCTGGACTTGCGGTTCTCCGGATTCCGGGAGAGGTATGGCGCTTTTATTTTCTGCAGCTTCGGATGGATTGGACTCTTCCATAATTAATCTTCGGCGGTCAATTCACATCATTATAAGTCCAAACCCGGTTTACAAAAAAATTCCAGAACAGGATCAGGATGATAACGAATGCCAGGGACAGGTTATGTCCTACCGAAACAGGCGTAATGATGAAATTAGAAGGCAAAACGAGTTTGGCCAGGGAAACCATGGCGTCTTCGATTCGACCAAAAATCAATGTCCGGATTCCGAGTCCGATCAGGCTTACCACGACAAATTGCATAAGCTGCCGTGCGATTGGCTTATTCCGTGAGTCAGGATAGGTCCAGAGCCGGTTCCAGGTGAAATTACTGATAACTGCAACTGAAAACGATATTACCTGGGCGCTTAAGGCGACGAAATTAAATACCTGGATCAGTAAATTAAAAATGCCGAAATCGATCACCGCTCCAATCGTTCCAACCACTGCAAACCTTATGAAACGATTGACTTCTTTCTTATTCGAGATCATTGACGTCATACTAATCCCATTTTTTGTTTGAAATAAGGAATGGTGCGTTCAATCCCTTCTCTTAGAGGAATCTTGGGGCTCCAATTTAAAATCCTTTGGGCACGCGTGATGTCAGGACGCCGTTGTTGTGGGTCGTCACCCAGCCGTAAATCCGGTTTGAAAATGATCCCACCTTCATTTCCAGCGATCTGGTTGATCGTTTGGGCAAAATCCAGAATGCTGGTCTCGGCCGGATTTCCTATATTGACGGGGTAGTGTTCTTCGGACATCAGCAGCCGGTAAATCCCTTCCACGAGATCATCCACATAACAGAAGCTGCGCGTCTGTCCGCCATCCCCGTAAACGGTGAGCGGTTCGCCCCGCAAAGCCTGCTGGATAAAATTCGGTACCACTCTGCCGTCGTCCAGCCGCATCCGTGGACCGTAAGTATTAAAGATGCGAACGATGCGAGTATTGATGCCGTGATAGCGGTGGTACGCCATCGTCAAAGCTTCGGCGAAGCGCTTGGCTTCATCGTAAACAGAGCGCACCCCGATCGGATCGACATGGCCGAAATAAGTTTCGGATTGGGGATGCACCAGCGGATCGCCATAAATTTCGCTGGTTGACGCTAACAGGTAGCGCGCTTTATGCTCCCGGGCGACTCCCAGGGTGTTGTGCGTGCCCAATGCGCCGGCTTTCATGGTCTGAATGGGCAGGTTTGTGTATCCATAAGGCGAAAGCGGGTTCGGGCTGGCCGGAGACGCAAAATGCATGACTGCATTAATTTTACCGGGCACAAAGATAAAATTTGATACATCGTGACGGATAAAGAGGAAATTCTCGTTGCCAGCCAGGTGCGCCAGGTTGTCGGGGCTGCCCGTAATGAAATTGTCCAATCCTATGACCTGATGTCCCTCTTTCAGGAGGCGTTCGCACAAATGAGACCCTAAAAAACCTGCTGCTCCTGTAATTAAAACGCGCATAGTTCCCTCGTTCTCTATTTCCAATCGATCCGGCTGATTAATCCGTCGCCGGTTATTTGCTGGACCTGGCCGGTTGCCGGGTCAAGTAAATATAAGTTCCCCTGGTAAATCAAAGCCAGCCACAGCGGACTTGAATCGGCAGGCAGCGGCGACCAGACTACCTCTTGTGGTTCTAACCCCGGGCTGCCTTCCGGTGGAAATACAATCCGGCGATTCGAGCCATCCCGCTGTTCGATGACCAGGCGATACCGGCTGGTATCACTCCGGTCAGGAAAAATTGCCTGCAGAGAGGCCAGCCAGAATCGCTTCGTCGGCAGCATAGGCGAAGTCGATGGATAAGCAAACATTCCGGACTGGGAAGCCAGGTCGACTGCAATACTTTTATCGACTGCAATTGCACTCAAGTTGAATACAGGCGATGATTCTACTGAAGACAGGCCAGATTTTGTTGGGTGAGTCACAGTATAAATAATCTTATTGTCCGGCGAAAGGCTCACCCCTGGCACCCAGGCCCAATCACCGCGTGGTTGATAAGGAAGGACGTCGATGATCGGGACGAGTTCCTTCTTGGCCAGATCCACCAATCCAATGCTGTCGGGCCGGGCGTAAGCCAGTGTTTTCCAATCCTGAGACCACGAAAAAATAGTGCCCCACCAGCCATAGATCCCGCCAGAATTAGCCTGGAGGATTTCTTCGTTGCGAACGTAAGTGCCGGTTGAAGCAAACACAAGGCGCTGCAAATCATTATTAGCCTGCCAGCCTGGCGCCGTGAGGCGCGGCTCAACTGTTGAATAGATGACCGTATTCGGGGCGCCGGCAACCCAATCTGCAAAGTGTACGATATTTGAAACCTTGAGATTGATCGGGTTTGCGTTTTCAGTCTCGGTATCGATCACCCATAACGAGTTTATTTCCTCGGATGCCGGCCTGGTCGATTTGCGAGTGTAGAGCAGCCATTTTCCATCAGGCGATAGGGAAAATACGTGCCCATCCACGTCACCGGAAGACACGACCGGTTTCCTTTCGCCAGTCGACCTCTGCATGACCCAGGCATTCCCGGCCGTCAGGTAGGCCAGTTTATGCGTGATCGTGACCGACGTAAACGGCGTTTGAACCCCCACCATGATGATCTCGGGTTTCGGCTCGGTGATTATTACATTTTTGACGGGGGTTTGTGAAACCTCTATTCCGTCCTCAAAGACGTGCCGGTATGTCACCTGTTGGACACCATTCGATCCGGCCTGGATCAGGAGCGTCTGGCCTTGTGGCAGGCTTTCGTTTTTTACCTGCTGCTGGCTAAACGGAATAACCTGTTCTTCGATCTGGAATGTCTCTTTCACCCTTGTGACTTTGACGGTTGCGGCACCGGTAATCAATGTATAAGTGGGCGGATCGACCCGGTCCAGGTTGGATAAGGTGATCCCGGCTGAATCAAGGGCGCTCTGGATAGTTGCGCCGGCCGGTACCTGCGTATTGACCTGGCGGCTATCTACCGCAATCGTAATTTTCACCAGGCCTTCGGTGGCAGTCGAGGTATTGCAGGCAGTGAGAATCAAAATGCAGCCGATCAGCGACCCGAAAAGTAACAACAAATTCACGCGCCCGGCGCGGGTAAAGGTATTTTGCCCCATTTAGATTCTTGTGCCAGCCTTGTCCATACCTTATTTTCTTTTTAATTCAATCAACATCGTCCGGTTGGTGATCGTGATACTTTCAACCTGGAAATTCACGTCGGTCTGGTTCAGGTTATTCGTGATCGCGTTATCGATCATTTCATCGATGCGGGTGAGCAGTTCGGTCGGTATGTCGATTCCCCCAACTTTCGCTGAAAGAATATCAACCTTCGGCATATGGTTGGCGTCAACGCTTACGGTTGCAACGATATTTCCGGGAGCATTGATCACGTCTGCGTCAACCTGTCCGGTCAGCAGGACCTGATTGTTCTCAAATAAGACCTGGGCATTTTTAATGATCGGGTTCGGATCCTGGTTGAGCTGGTAAGCCACATATGAAGTGATTTGTGCTTCTGTGATCTTAATAGTTGCGACATTCCCCTGTGAATTAAGCGTTGGTTTTTGGAAGGAGTCTTGAAAATCCAGAGCGGCCTGAGTTGAAACAGGCACCGTTCTTTGGGGTGTCGGAGCAGGTCCTGTTGCGCTGAAAAGGCAGGCAAGGTTAGCGGCTAATAAGATAACAATAAGTGTTAGAATTGGAGCTAGGTTTTTCTTCATTATATTTAAACTCTCAATCTACGTGAAACACAAAATTTTCCAGGAGGCAGGCTTATTATAGCATGAGTGATCAGGGCGAACATACTTCGCTGCCAGACTTGGGAGCGTGCCTCGAGGTCCTCTTATTCGTAGCGGCTGGGCCTGTTTCAATTGCCCAACTTGCAGAAGCGTTGGATCGCAAGCCGGTTGAGATCGAGCAGGCCTTGAAAGATCTGGCCTTAGGATACTCCCAACGCGGAGCCCTGGCCATCCAATGGCATGCCGGCAAGGTCCAGCTTACCACATCTCCCCAAATGGCTTCCCTGGTAGAGAGGTTTTTAGGGATGGAAACCGTCTCGCGCTTGAGCCGGGCAGGCCTTGAAGCCCTGGCAATTATAGCCTATCGCCAACCGATCACCCGCCCTGGGATCGACGCCATTCGAGGGGTTAGCAGCGATGGCGTTTTGAAGAGCCTCTTAAGCAAGGGCCTTATCCAGGAAGCTGGCCGCGCTGAAGGCCCGGGCCGGCCTATACTTTACGAGACAACCAGTGATTTCTTGCAGCATTTTGGGCTGGCGAGCCTGGACGAGCTGCCGCCGTTCGAGCTGGAAGAGCTTGAAATTGAAAAGAAAGATAAATTATTAAAGGATTGATTGATAATGGAAGAACGCTTACAAAAAATCCTGGCCCAGGCCGGGTACGGCTCACGCCGCTCCTGTGAAGAAATAATTACTGCTGGCCGGGTCAAAGTAAACGGTAAAGTAATCAAGCTGGGTGACAAGGCTGATTCTGCCAAGGATACGATTGCCGTCGATGACACGATAATTCTGCACAGGTCTCCGTTTATTTATATCGCATTGTATAAACCACGCGAAGTTCTCTCAGACATAGATCCGAAAGATCAACGCACGACCGTGCGCGACCTGGTCAAAGTTCCCGGGCATCTCTTCACGGTTGGCCGTTTGGATTTTGATAGTGAAGGACTGATCCTGCTGACCAATGACGGCGAGCTGGCCAACCGACTGACGCATCCGCGTTATGGACACGAGAAAGAGTACCGCGTTCTGGTTGATTCGCGACCTGACGAGGAACAAATTTCCATCTGGCGCCGGGGTATGGTGCTTGAGGATGGCCACCGCACCCTCCCGGCCAAAATCTCGATCGAGGGCATTGCTGGAAAGGGGGCCTGGCTGCGGGTAGTTTTGAAAGAAGGCCGGAAACGCCAGATCCGTGAAATGGGAAAACAAACCGGCTTACACGTCTCGCGCATCATCCGCGTGCGTATTGGGAGACTCCTTCTGGGAGATCTCAAGCCCTCTGAATGGCGTTACCTGAGCCGCGAAGAAGTGCTCAAGTTGAAAAGCATAAAACAAGAGGATTCCCCTGCTGGAAAAAAAACCGGGACTGCATGAGCAGTCCCGATCTTTTTAAACGATGGATTCCTCTGGCAGGAATTGTTGAAATCGCCGAACCGGGTCGACCGAATCGGGATCCTTTACATCTGCGCGGTAGATATTTTCCTTGGCCTGCTTGCGAATAAAATCTTTCAGCTTCTCGATGTGCATCGCCGGTACGGGCGAGTCTTGCGCCTGGACGGTCGATTTGTCGCTTAAAAACACCATTGCCACCTGCGGCGAAGGCAGGTTTGGAATGCTCACCTCTTTCGAAATGTATTTTTGCATGTCCTGGTAAAGGTTGTATACTTCCTGGTCAGGGCGCCCCAGCCCTTCCTGGCCGAATAATTTCATAATGAAATTACCGCCCTTTTGGCTCCACCGCTTCCGGTCCGGGTTGTAGGTGATGGCGCCGCGCTGGGTAAACGTGGCCAGGATCCAGATTCCGGCCGGCCCTACCAGCAAGTGAGGAACTACGGTCATGTAATTGTAAAGGGTATATTTATCCTCGAGGCCTTTCAACCCCGCTGCCAGAACTTCATCCGGACGCGGCGACCGCCCCCACCGGTTTCCAAAATAAATTCCAACCTGCGATAATGCAAATCCAATGACCAGTGCCAGTAACGACCACCCAAACAATCCTGGATTCGATGTATCGAGCGAAATAATAAAGCCGATCACCAGGATTGCCAGGCTGGCAATCGTTGTGTACTGGCCGATCTTTTTGTTGCGCCGGATGTACTTTTCATTAGTGACGATTTTCATTCTATTTTCCTGGTGGAACCACTTGTGGTTTGATCATTCTTTCCTGGATGGCCTTGCTGATGTGCCCCAATAGATCTGCCCGGACGGCCAGAACAGCGGTACCGATAGCGCTGGTAATAGCGTGGGCATTCGACCGGCCGTGTCCTACGAAAACCAACCCGTTCACGCCTAAAAGCGGAGCGGCGCCAACCTCTGATGGGTCGACTTGTTTCAAT
Source organism: Anaerolineaceae bacterium (assembly GCA_035543095.1). GTDB lineage: Bacteria > Chloroflexota > Anaerolineae > Anaerolineales > Anaerolineaceae > UBA700. The sequence continues at coordinate 27,768 of DATKKB010000076.1, forward strand.
ACTTTTTTGAGAGCGGGCTTAACCATTAACCCGCCCAGGCTGCTGACAAGTGAAGATTTAATCCCTTCGGAAATCAAATCTTTCATCAAGCTGGCTACTGCTTCGCTTGATTTTAACATGATATTGCCCGTAAACCCGTCACAAATGACCACATCCGCCGCTCCTCCGAATAAATCTTTTGGCTCGACGTTTCCGATAAAATTCAATCCGCTCGTTTCCATCAACGGGTAAGCGCTTTTTACAAGCAAGTTCCCTTTGCCCTTTTCTTCGCCGTTGGCAATCAGGCCAACCCGAGGGTTTTTCACCCCCAAAACTTTTTCGGCGTAAATGCTGCCCATGATTCCAAATTCGGGAAAGAATTCAGGCCGGCAGTCGGCGTTTGCGCCGATGTCGCACACCACGACGCGGCCTTTTCGGGTCGGGAAGATGGCTGTCAGAACCGGGCGCTGGACGCCTGCCATACGTTTCAGGGTAATCGCGGAAACGAACAAAGCGGCTCCTGTATTTCCAGCCGTCACGAAGGCTGCTCCCTCGCCGGACTTAACCAACTCCATCCCGATTGCCATGGAGTTGTGAGGCTTTTCCTTGGCGCTGGCGACGGCTTTGTCGCCCATCTCGAGCATTTCTGGGGCTTGTACGAGGCTCACCGGCAAATTCCTTGTATTTAACGCCTTCAAGCGCGGCTCAACCAGGTCGCTTTTACCGACCAGGATTATTTTTTCGCCGTACAATTCTGCGGCCTCCAATGCACCTGTGACTTCCGGCTCCGGAAAGAGATCGCTGCCCATGGCGTCCAGGATAATGGTCATGCTTCCTCCTATTAACTTTCTTTAACAATTCCTTGACAACCAATCAGACCCGATTATAATTGGCATGCTCTGGCGCTGGTGCTGGAACTGGCAGACAGGCATGGTTGAGGGCCATGTGCCGCAAGGCATGGGGGTTCAAGTCCCCCCCAGCGCATATTGGAAGGGGACAGGTAAGAAATGACCTGTCCCTTCTGGTTTACCGATCTCACACTTCGCGGGCAACGATATAATTAGCCAGGTCCTCCAGGGATTGCCGCTCTGGATTGGCAGGAAGCTTCCGCACGCTATTGAGACCGCGCTCGACGTATTGGAATGCTTCGTGCCGCGCCTCTTTGATTGCCGTGCTTTTTTGAATGGATCCGATCAAGCGGTTGATCTGCAGTTCAGAGCTGATGCAATTTCCAGCGATCAAATCCTGCACTTCCCTGTCTTCCGGATGCTGCTCGGCGTAATAGATTGTCGGGAGTGTAACCAGGCCCTGGCGCAAGTCACTCCCGACCGGTTTGCCCAACGTTTCCTGTTCTCCGGTAAAATCCAGGATGTCGTCGATGATCTGGAATGCCATTCCGATCTCGTATCCAAATCTGCGCAGGGCTTCCACTGTTGCCGGCTCGGCGTCGCTGATCATAGCTGCGGTGGCAGCGGACGTTTCGAACAGCGAGGCAGTTTTGGCGTAAATCCTTTTTTGATATTCTTCACGATTGATCTGGCAGCGGCTGGTGAATAATTGGGTGATTTCTCCGTTCACAATAACCGTTAACGTCCGGGAAAAGAGATGCATGACCGGGAGCGAATTCGTTTCGGAAGCCAGCTTGGCCGCGCTGGCAAACAGATAATCGCCGGTCAGGACAGTTGCTCCAGGGGACCAGTGAGAATTGAGCGTGGGCATTCCTCGCCGGAGCAAGGACCCATCAATTAAATCGTCGTGGACGAGGGTTGCGGTGTGGAGGAGCTCGATCGCGGCAGAAAGCGTGATCAATCGCAGAAAATCAGCGCCTAACATCTTCCCAACCAGTAAGGTCAGGGTTGGGCGAATGCGTTTCCCACCGGCGGAGAGCAATAAATCTAAAGCTGCGCCCAGGTCAGGATGCCTTCCATCCGCCTGGGCTCTGATCAAATCTTCTACCGCTCGGATATCCTCTTGAACCGGGATAAAAAATGAAACACTAAGGTTCAATCGTCAGCTCTCCATCCAAAAAATCGGTTTGCATTATGCGTAGTAATCGCTGCTGTTTCCGAAAAAGTGATTTTTTTTAGTTCAGCGATTTTTTCAGCAACGTACACAACGTATCCCGGTTCGTTTCTGCGACCACGAAAGGGGGAAGGTGTCAGATAAGGAGCATCAGTCTCGATCAAAATGTTCTCCAGAGGAAGGCGGCTGACAACGGCCTGGCGATCCATTGCATTTTGAAAAGTCACCGGTCCGCTTACGCCGATAAAAAAACCGAAGCTGATTGCCTGTAAGGCCGTATCAAGATCGCCTTCGTAGGAATGCAGCACGCCAGGATGGCTAGCAATCCCTATCTGATCACCAACAAGTTCCTGTTGCCAGGATAACAGGATTTGCCAGAGATCCTGCAGAGATTGGCGAGAATGGATGATGACCGGCTTTTGAACCTCCTTTGCCAGGCTCAATTGAGCCAGGAAAATCTCCATCTGGAGGTGCCGCGGGGAAGAATCGCGGTAATAATCAAGCCCAATTTCACCGATTGCAACCACTCCGGGCTTAAGCGCCAGTTCTTTCAGCTCGGATAGGCTGTCTTCATTCCAGGTTGCAGCATCGTTTGGATGAATGCCGACTGCAGCAGACAAAATCGGATATTCTTTACTGAGCTGCACAGCCCGGCGGCTCGATTCCAGGTCGACGCCTGGAACGAGGATGCGGGCTACGTCTCGTTGAATGGCGCGATCAAGGACCTCTGGTAAATCGTTTTCAAATAAGTTAAGGTTCAGATGGCAATGACTGTCGACAAGAACGTCCACTTAAGAAAGTCCTGCAATCTTCAACCCGTCCCGTAACAAGCCCTGGACTCGGTCATTGGATGTTGTTTCACAATACACACGCATGATGGGTTCGGTTCCGGAAAACCGGATTAAAAGCCATCCCCCGTCTTCTAGTAAAAACTTGTAGCCATCCAAAGAATTCAGACCAAGCACTTTGAGCCCGCCGATCGTTGCCGGGTGGGCGGAAAGGATCATTTCTTCGCGCACTTTGCGATCGCCGGTAAAGCTGCGGTCGACCCGGTCATAATAATGTGGTCCCACCTTCGAAAAGAGTAGATCAAGCAACTGCGAAGGTTTGAGGTTAAGCTTGACCATCATGTCCAGGATATAAAGCCCCGCCAGGATGCCGTCGCGCTCGGGCACGTTACCGCGGAACGCATACCCGCCCGACTCCTCTCCTCCGATCATGGCGTTGGTTTCGAGCATTTTGGGTGCAACGTATTTGAAGCCGACCCCGGTCTCGTACACGGGGACGTTAAAGAGCTTTCCTAATTCTTCGAGCATGCTCGTGGTGGACAACGTTTTAACAATCGGGCCCCGTTCTCCACGGACTTCCAGCAAATATAACGCGAGTAAGGCATAGACCTGGAGCTGATTGATAAATCGTCCGTTTTCGTCGCCAAGGCCCAGCCGGTCTGCATCTCCATCGGTAACCAGCAGTACGTCTGCTTTCAAATCAACAGTTGATTTCAGGCCGACGTTGATATTGGGAGGGATTGGTTCGGGCCGGAGCATTTCCGGAAAAATCGGGTTGCGTTGATTGTGGATCTCGTAGACTTCTGTTTTATCACCTTCCAGTAAGCGCGGGAACCAGCCGGCTCCATTACCCCACATCGGATCGACCATGATCTTTAACCCGGCTTTGCGCAGGGGATCGAGGTCGATCAAATCATGTAAATGTTCGATATAATTCGGGGCTGGATCGAATTTAACCAGCAAACCGTTCGATTGCGCCTGTGAAGCCTGCATTCGTTTCACCGGGCCCTCCGTGTCCGGAATCAGGCTTTCAATTTCCGATAGACCTTCGGGAGGAATTGCTCCGCCGAATTCGTTGCGGACTTTGTAGCCGTTATCAACGGGTGGGTTGTGGGAGGCAGTGATATTGAGCGCCCCAGCGGCATTTTTATCTACGACAGAATATGCAATCACAGGTGTGGGTGTGGCGCCATCTGTCAGAAAAACGTGGAGACCATTGCCTGCCAGAACTTCAGCCGCAGCGCGGGCAAAATGCTCGCTCAGAAAGCGCTTATCGTGGCCGACGACGATCCATTCACCTTTTTTCCCGTGGTTTTTGAGGTAATCGGCGAAACCTTGAGTGCAGCGGCGCACATTTGTGAAAGTGTAATCTTCTGCGATCGCTCCGCGCCAACCATCAGTGCCAAAATGAATGATCTGAGCCATGGTGTCTCCCAATGTGATATTCCTAACAAGCACTGCTATTATATCAGGGGATTGGTTTACGGAGAAGTTTGATCGTTCTACAACATGCTATAATAAAAATTCGAAATGATCGAGGGAGCATTAACATGAATATTGGTACAGATCAGCCCGTTTACCTGGATTATGCAGCAACTACTCCCGTAGATGAGCGCGTTTTAGCCGTAATGTTGCCTTATTTTACAGATTTCTACGGGAATCCCAGCTCAATTCATTATTTTGGCCAACAGGCCGAACGCGCCCTGGAGAACGCCCGCCGGGTGGTTGCCGAATGCTTGAATGCCCGCAACGACGAAATTATTTTTACTGCCTGCGGAACGGAAAGCGACAACCTGGCGCTGCGTGGGGTGGCTTTCGCCCAACGCAAGCTCAAAAATGCGAATCATATCCTGATCAGCCCGGTTGAGCACCATGCGGTTGCGAATACGGCTCGCCAATTAGCCGAAGAATTTGGCTTTGAGGTTGAGTTTTTGCCGGTCGATGAGTTTGGCCGCGTAGACCCGAATGACGTCACGGCCATGATTAGGCCGGAAACTGCCCTGGTATCCGTTATTTACGCCAACAATGAAATCGGGACGATCAATCCGGTTTCCCAGATTGGATTGATTTGCCATCAAAAGGGCATTCCATTTCACACGGATGCTGTCCAGGCCGCCGCCCACTTACCCATAGACGTGCAGGCCGATCTAGTCGACCTGCTGTCCGTCGGAGGGCACAAGCTTTACGGACCCAAAGGAGTCGGCGCTCTGTACGTGCGCCGCGGAACCCCGATCATGCCGGTTGAAACGGGTGGCAAGCAGGAAGGCGGACTGCGAGCCGGCACTCAGAACGTACCTTATATCGTTGGTATGGCGGAGGCTTTTCAATTGGCACAAATTGAACGCCAGTCCAGGGCTGGGCAACTGGTGCCACTACGCGATCACCTCATCGAGCGAATTTTGGCCGTCGTTCCAAGGGCTCGCCTGACCGGGCATCCAGTGGAGCGCCTTCCAAACCACGCCAGCTTTGTTTTTGAAAAAGTAGACGGGAATTTGTTACTGATGTTGCTGAATGAAGCCGGTTTTGCCTGCTCTTCTGGATCCGCCTGCAAGGTCGGGGCGCCGGAGCCTTCCGAAATCCTGACTGCGATCGGCCTCTCGCGCAACTGGTCCCTGGGGTCGCTCAGATTAACTCTAGGTCGCCAGACAACCCTGGAACATGTTGACCGGCTGATCAATGTTTTGCCTTCCCTGGTTGAAAAGACCCGCACTTTACAGGTAACTTGATGATCGTCTTACCCAAAGTAGCTGTAGCAATGAGCGGCGGGGTGGACAGCTCTGTCGCCGCAGCGTTGCTTGTGGCTGAAGGCTATCCTGTTATCGGGATCATGCTTCGCCTGTGGAGCGAGCCGGGCGCTGAAAACGAGAATCGCTGTTGCACGCCCGACGCCATGGCGCAAGCGAGACGCGTAGCGGCCCAACTGGGCATCCAGTTTTACGCTATCGATGCGCGCCAGCGCTTCCACGATACTGTTGTGCAGACGTTCCTTTCTGGTTACGTCCAAGGCCTAACCCCCAATCCATGTGTGGTCTGCAACCGGCTGATCCGCTGGGGCCTGCTGCTGGATACGGCGTTAGCCATGGGCGCTGAAAAAATGGCCACCGGCCATTATGCACGCCTGCGAACGTTGGAGGACGGTACGGTTCAACTCTTGAAAGGGATCGATCCACGCAAGGACCAGTCATACATATTAAGCAGCCTGAGCCAGGACCAGTTAAACCATGCGCTTTTACCATTGGGTGAATACCAAAAATCGCAGGTGCGCGAGCTTGCTCGTAATTTCGGGCTGCCTGTTGCCGAGAGGTCCGAGAGCCAGGATTTGTGTTTTCTGGCCGGGCAGGATTATCGCCAGTTTTTAGGACGCCACGCGCCGGAAGCGCTCAAGCCCGGACCAATCGTCGACCGCCGCGGATCCATTTTGGGAGAACACCGGGGATTGGCCTTCTACACGGTGGGGCAACGTAAAGGGATTGGGATTGCATTTCCGGAACCCCTGTACGTCCTGAACAAGGATATGCACACCAACACATTGGTAGTTGGCCCGGTCTCCGAATTGGGTCAGGATACGCTGCAGGCGCACCACGTGAATTGGACTTCCGGCAGCGTTCCCCAGGGTCCATTTCCGGCTGACGTAAAGATCCGCTATAAAGCTGAGCTGGCGCGGGCAACTATATTTCCGCTGGAGGGCGATCAGGCCAGGCTCGTTTTCGAACATCCCATGCGGGATATTACTCCCGGCCAATTAGTCGTGTTTTATAATAATGAGATGGTAGTAGGCGGCGGCTTGATCGCAAGGTAGAAAAATTGGGGAGGAACGAATGCTAACCATTGCCAGTGTATTATTTGGCCTGATCGTATCCACATTGCTGGGCGCTTTACTCCATTTTTGGCGAGGAGGAGGTTTGGGGCGGTTGATTTATTACGTGTTCATAAGCTGGATCGGATTCTGGGCCGGGCATTTTGTAGGAGCGTCCTTAAATTGGACCTTTCTGAATGTTGGCCCGCTTAATCTTGGCATGGCTCTTCTGGGTAACATGCTCACGCTTGCCTTTGGGTATTGGCTCAGCCTCGTCCGTACGGAGCAAAATACAAGATGACCTGGAATCTGCGCGGCACCACGGCTCGCGAAGGCGATCTGGCTGAGCTGGTTGGATTGAAGCACAAGCATTTTATTGTTTCCTTGAAACAGGATGGTGAGCTGCACACTCACCGCGGAATTTTGAGGCACAATGATTTGATCGGCAAGGCCTGGGGCAGCCAGGTCTTCAGTCACAACGGAAGCCCGTTCTTTCTGCTGCAGCCCGCCCTGGCAGATTTGCTGCGCAGCCTGCCTCGTGTGACCCAGATCCTGTATCCAAAAGACATCGGATTCATCCTCGTGACGATGGGCGTGGGTGAAGGCATGCACATTCTGGAAGCCGGCACAGGTTCCGGCTCTTTGACTTCAGCATTTGCCTATGCAGTAGGCAAGGAAGGCCACGTCACATCCTACGAAGTTCGGCCTGAGATGCAGGAAATGGCGGTAAAAAACATCACACGCCTCGGCTTGCAGGATCGAGTAACCTTTAAGCTGGGCGACATCGGTAATGGCTTTGACGAAACCGGCGTTGACGCAATTTTTCTGGACCTGCCGAATCCTTACGATTACATTCTTAAAGTTAAATCGGCGCTCAAGATGGGTGGCTTTTTCGGCTGTATCCTCCCGACGACGAACCAGGTTACGATTTTATTACGCGAGCTGCGCCGTAGCCAGTTTGCATTCATTGAGGTTTGTGAGCTCGTCCTGCGGTATTACAAGGCGGAGCCCGACCGCTTCCGCCCAACCGATCGGATGGTTGCGCACACCGGTTTCCTGTTATTCGCTCGTCCAATTGTTATGGCAGACGAAAATGCGGTCAGCAACGAGCTCATGCAAGAAGCCGGCATTCCGGAAATAGACATTGAAGATGGGGTTGAAGAGTGAATCAACTTTGGGATAAATGTGGTAGTTTGACGATTGAGTCGGTTCAGGCCAGGCTGGCTGAAATCCAGGATCCGGCCTGGTATGGAGAATCGAGCATTTCTCTGCGCGAAGCAGCCGTCCTGGTGCCGTTGGTATGTGAGGATGGCATTCTTCATTTATTATTTACTCGCCGGACAGATCTCGTCCATGACCACAAGGGACAGGTCGCTTTTCCAGGAGGTTCCGTAGAGCCACAAGATTCGTCTTTGGAAGATACCGCCCTGCGCGAAACCTACGAAGAGATCGGCATACTCCCCGCGGAGATTCGTGTCCTGGGAATGTTGCCCCTATTCAACACCATTACCGGATTCCTGATCCGTCCGGTCGTGGGCGTGATCCCCTGGCCTTATGACCTGCGTCTTTCTACCCAGGAGGTCAGCCGCGTCTTCACGATTCCGATGGCCTGGCTGGCAAATCCGGCCAACCGGATCGAAAGGAAAATGATTTTGTCGGACGGGCGCAACGAAAAAGTCGTTTTTTTTAATACTTACGATGGCGAAACCCTGTGGGGAGCGACCGCCCGCATCACGCTCAACTTTTTAGATATCCTCGTTTCAGAATAGGATTGTACTTTTCTTTGAAGGCGGATTATTTTTCTGACAATAAAAAAAACCCCGAAGAAATTCGGGGTTTTTTTTAATCGAAATTGGAAGAAATTTACTTCTTGGCTTCTTCTTCGCCTTCCTCTTCTTCCTTCTTGCCCTTCTCAATTACTTCTGGTTCTTCGGTAGCAGCAACCTCGGCCACAACCTCTTCTTCTTCGGCTGCCTGGGCAGTCACAATTGCGATCATTTCATCCGGATTATCCAGAATCTGGACATTTTCGGAGAGCTGGATATCGCGCACATAAATACCGTCGCCAATTTTCGCCAGACGGGCAATATCAACCACAACCCGCTCCGGCAGGTACTGCGGCAGGCATTCTACTTCCACCCGGTCCATGCCGGTGACGACCACCCCGTTGAAGTCCTTGACGGCTGGCGATACACCTTGCAGTTCGATCCCAACTTTGGCCCGGATTTTCTCGGTCAGCGAGACGACCTGGAAATCGACGTGCTTGAGGGTGCCGAGTATGTAATCGCGCTGTTTTTCGCGTACCAGGGCTGCGTGTTCCTTGCCATCCAGTTCGATCGTGACCAGGCTCGAGCTGGTCAATCCGCTCAGCATCCGGGTGGCATCGCGCAAGTCGAGCGAAATTGAAGTGGAATCGATGTTATGTCCGTACATGATTCCTGGTAGCTTACCTTCCCGCCGCAGGGCATTCACCTGTTTCCCGGTTACTGTGCGGTGGGTTGCGTGCAGTACTGCTTTTTCCATTCTTCCATCCTTTGAGCGCCTCTCACCTCTCTAAAAAGGTTACCCTCGCTCGATTGTAAAATTTCGGCTCACGCCGATAATCAACGAACCTTTATTAATCGGAACAGGCTCATCACGAGCCCCAAGGCCATTCCGGCTGCCAGACCAAAAAGAGCCACGCTGCGCTGATCGACAACCGTCTCGACCGGGGCGTGAGTATCACCGGCGATCATGATGACCGCTTTGATCTTGCCGCCATGAACTTCGCGGCTCACCACAAGCCCCGTCTGGCCTTCACCTAACGTGGCTGATTGGCTGATCAGCATCCCAACGTTTCCATTGACCGTGGCCTCATTTGAGCTTGCCACACCGATCCCGCCGTTTGTAAAATTGATCGCATTGGAGGACGAGATCAGCACGCCGCTGTTTCGGACGTTGATGTTTTGACCGTGGGCGGTTTGGATCACGCCGTTATTAAAATCAATGCTTTCCGCCGTAACCTGGTTGACAGAACACTGGCTCAAGCGCACCACCTCAGCTTCAACGCAGTTAACCGGCGCGTTAGCCAGGTTGTACGCCTCGTTTTTCGTGGGTTCTGGATTACTTTGATTTGATTCGCTGCTCATTTCAGGTTCACTCATGGCGGCCCTCCGTGGCTAATCTTGCAGAAAGCCTGCAAGCAAGTAACGTTTGATTTTATCCGCCTTGAACCCATTCGTCAAGGAATCATTTTATTTTACCGACCAGGTCGCCGGGTGTGAATGGTCCGGGTTCGGCGATCAAAGTGCGAGCTGCATCAACCTTTTGCCAGGTATTCCAAAGCAAAACGCCTCTCACCCTCCCGTCTCGGGTGTAATACAGCACGCCTTTCCGGAAGGGCTCCTGCCAATCCTCGACAATTTCAAAGGCGGGATCTAATTCGCCTACTGCTTCATAGCCCAGGTCGAACAGGTCTGAGTAAAAAAATGACAGTTGGCTATATGGCGAAAGGTGTCCTGCCATCCCCTGGCCTGCCAGCATGCCTGAAACGTTGGCGTTATCTTCGTGTTCGACGCGCAAGCGCGTGTTCAGAGCCGGGCTGAAATACGAGATCACGTCGCCGGCTGCGAAAATATCGGGCTTACTGGCGCGCAGGTACTCATCTACGACGACCCCGTTTTCAATCGCGAGTCCGGCCTGCTGCGCCAGCGCCACGTTCGGGCGAATCCCCAATCCTGCCACGACTGCGCCGGCATGGATTTCTGCGCCGGATTTTGTTCGCACCGTGAATTCATCCCCCTGGCTTTCAACTGCGGTCACCGATTGGTTCGGCAGGACGTCCACGCCGCGTTTGCGGTAATAATCGTTCAGGAAAAATGCGAGCTGGGGCGGAAAAATCCGGGCGCCAATTCCTTCTTCCATGAATAGAATGGTGACCTTTTTGTGCAGGTTCGCCAGGGCAGCCGCGATCTCAGAGCCAATAAACCCACCCCCAATGATCGTGAAATTTTGCTTAATTTCCGCCGCCTGGCGTAGCTTTTGGTAGCTTCGTAATGTACGAAAATAGATAATGTTTCCCGGCAACCCCGGCAGCCGGATCGGATCGCCGCCGGTTGCCAGCAGCAGTTTTTCGTAAGAGTATTCGCGGCCCTGATCATCGAAGACGCGGTGTCGCTCCGGCTCGATCTGCTCGATCTTGCACGCAAGGTGGATCTCAGCGCCGAGGTCCACCGTTTTGCGCCAGATCCGTTCGAGCGGCCGTCCCTTCCAAAGGCCTTTTGAAAGCGGTGGCCGGTCGTAGGGAGGGTCCTTTTCAAGGCTGAAGATCCCGATGGAGCCTTTTTCATCTATTTTCCGTATACCTCGCACAGCGGCATCCGCAGCCATTCCGCCGCCAACGATCAGGTATCTATAGCCTGCCATAGAACCTCCTGTTCGATTAAAACCTGCTACAGGGTGACCACCTGGCCCGTGTGAGCCGATTCCAACAGCGCCAGCAACGTCGAGATATTTTGTTGGCTTTCTTCCAGCGATAGGCGAGGGGATTTGCCATCCAGAATCGCAGATTCCATGTCCTCGATTTCACCTTTGTATAATTCCATTTCAGGGAAAAAGAACCTCTCTTCGTGATTTTCGGATCGCAAAATGACCGGGACTTCCGGATTGCCGGGTTTGAAAGGACTCAACACGGTTATCGTGCCCTTTGTGCCTCTAATCTCCATCAGGGTCTGGTAGGGCAGGCCAAAGCTGCAGTAAAACTGGGCCATGATCCCGTTTGGGTATTTCATGTGACCGCTGAAGGTCAAATCTACCCCTGATTTTGAGAATAACTGGAATCCGTGCATGTGTGTCGGGGCAAAACCTGCCACCATATTGCTGTATGAGACCGGGTAACAGCCGATATCCCACAGGCTTCCGCCGCCGTTTTCAGGGATCCAACGGATATCCTCCGGCCGGTTAAGCGTGAACGAAAACATCCCATTGATAAAAAGGACTTCCCCCACCTGGCCGGAATCGACCAAATCCTGTACTTTCAAAGTCTGAGGGTGATGCCTGTACATGAAGGCTTCAGCAACGACGCGTTGGCTGGTGATTGCAGTATCCCTGATGGCCTGGACTTCGTCGGAGGTAATTGCCAGCGGCTTTTCCAATAAAACGTGCTTGCCGGCTTTCACAGATTTGATCGCCCATTCTGCATGCAGGTGATTCGGCAGTGGGATATATATGACGTCTACGCCTGGGTCGTTCAATAATTCTTCGTAAGATCCGTGCACCCTGGGAATGCTCCACTCCCGGGCAAACTTCCTGGCATGGTCAAGCGACCGGCTGCCGACTGCAACCAGCTCGCTCCGTCTGGCAGCCAGGATTCCTGGGATCACGCTGCGGTTGATGCGAGCGGTGCTCAATAAACCCCATCTGATTTTTTCGGCCATCTTGCCCTTCCTTTTATTTATTCAATTAATTGATCAGGGCTGGCGCGCATAAAGTAAGATCGAAATGCGGCCGTTTCTTGTAACAGGGCAATTAATTCTGATTCAATTTTAACCAAATTGATCTGGTTTTTCGAGCCTCCCTGGACCAGTGAAAAGACCATTTCCGGCTCTTCTGTGTATTGAATTTCGCCCTGGGCCGTCCACCACTCGATGCCTTTTCGAACGGTCGTTTCGCGCTGCGCGGTCGACGCTGCCAGATCCTGGATCGAGACCTGGCCCTGGCGTTTATTGATTGCGAACCGGACCAGGCCTGCCAGGCGAGTCAGGAATTCCCCTGGCTTATCCTTTGCGGATAGGATCCCGAAAAAAGCAACCCGGGCCGGTTGAGCAACAGACAGGATGCCGCGCAGCTCCGATAAGCCGGGCGGAATGTTCCATAATGCCAGCGTGCTGGCCAACCGGAGATGAAACCGGTCCAATCCGGAAACACTGTAGAGCCTTTCGCCCTCCTGCCAGATCAGAGTGTCGCTCGATTTTACAAGCTGTTCCAGCACTTTTGCCGGTTCTGCGTCATTTCTAAAATCTAAAAGCTCGACCTGTGGGCGGCTGGAGCGGATTTTCGTTTCTTCCTGGATCGGGCGGGCGTGGACCCATTCGATTTGAATGCTGCGCTCGCCGCGATAATTACTGGCGCGTACCGAATAAGCCAGGTCAAAACGCTCTTCGGGTAAGGGAAAGCCTGCGCCCTGCCACCAGATCACTTTACGGGTGGCGCCGGTTGGATCCTCGACTATAAGCTGCAAGTGCTCTCCGCCTTTGCCGATGGGAGAGAAGCTGCGCAAGACCAAATTGCGCGTAGCCAATATAAGCGATGGGTTGCCAGGTCCAAACGGCGCCAGGCGGTCGAGCGTCTCAACCAGCTCCATGGTCAGGCTCTCCAGCGGAAGGTAGGCGTCGATGGCAATCTGGTGAAAGCCTGGCATTTCTTGAGTTGTGGATTTCACAGCGCTGATGATGCCCGCCCGGAATTTTGGAATCTTATCGGATTCGATTGAGAATCCTGCCGCCATTGGATGCCCGCCGTAAGTGATCAGCAGATCTTGGGTACTTTCAAGGGCGGCGGTGATATCGATGCCTTCAACCGACCGGGCCGACCCTCGCCCCGGCAAGTCAGGCGGGTTGGCAATTAAAATGGTCGGGCGGTTGTACAGCTCGACCAGCCGGCTGGCGGCAATGCCGATCACGCCGGCCGGCCAGTTTGGATGGCTTAGAACCAGAACGGGATTGGACAGCAGAGTGGGATCACCATCCAATTGCGATTGGGCTGCCTGGAATACCTGGTCGCACAGCAGTTTACGTTGAGTGTTCAAGGCTTCAATTTGCAGGGACAGGTTTCTGGCCTCACCGATGTCGCGGCTCAATAAGAACGGAACAGCCGGGTTAGCGTCCGAAAGGCGTCCAAGCGCATTCAAGCGCGGCGCCAGGATAAAGCTGATGTGCTCCTCGGTCAATTGCGTGTAGTTAATTGCAGCCTGCTCCAGGATTGCCTGGATTGCCGGCCTGGGATGGCTGCGGATTAGCCTGACCCCGCGTTGAACGAAAAACCGGTTTTCGCCGGTCAGTCTTGCCAGATCGGCGATTGTCCCAAGTGCAACCAGGTCCTGGTATTCCAGAGCCTCCTGGGGTTGCTGGTAATAATCGAAGAGACCCTCGACCAGCTTATAGGCGCATCCCACTCCGCACAATGGGTTCAAAGGATGTGAAACGGGTAATCGCTGGGGATTCACTACAGCCAGTGCATTAGGCAGCTCCGGCGGCAGGGTATGGTGATCGGTAATCACAACGTCGATACCTTGCCCTTGGGCGTACTCGACTTCCAAGTGCGCAGAAATGCCTGTATCGCAGGTCAGTAACAGCCTGACACCTTTATCAACAAACGCCTGCAATCCGCCGATCGTTATCCCGTGCGATTCTCTCGCTCTGACGGGGATGTAATAAGATACATTTGCACCCAGTTTATTCAATGCTGCATACAGCACTGCCGTGGCGGTCTGTCCGTCGACGTCGAAATCGCCCCAGATGCCGATGTGTTCTCCAGTTGATATTGCTTTTGCCAATCGCTCGACGGCTTGCTCCATATCCGGCATTTCCGTTGCCGGTGCAGGAAGGTATTTATTGGGATCCAAAAATGCCTTGGCTTGCTCGCTCGTTGCGATGCCGCGGCGCGCCAAAGCCTCTGCCAGCATTCGGTCGTCCCCGGCAAGCTGGAGCAGGGATGGCGCGACTTCAACCGGTTCAGGCTCTCGCCATATTATCTCTTCCGCCCTCAAAATTCGATCTCCCCAATTTGCTCGAACCCCTGGTCCGTGTCCGGAAACACTGCGGCTTCCTGTTCATCTTCCTGGTCTGATGCAGAGCCTGCCTTCTCGCCGCGATCGCACAGGGATCGAAAATTGCAGAAAAGACATTTTTTCACGTCTGGCGTGAGGGTAAAGCGACCTGGCTCGTGTTGCGCGATTTCCTGGATCAATTCCTCCAGGTGTGCCTTATCTTCAACGTACATCTTTTCATTATATTTGAAGGTTTCCGGCTCTGATGGAGCTTCGGCAAACCAGTACACCATTTCAACCTGTTCGGGCGCCAGAATCTGGCCTCCGTTCAGGTACGCGCCTGCTGCGACGAGCAGGTAACGGTACACTCGCGTTTGCAAGCGAGTCTTTAAAGCATTCCGGGCGGGTTTGCGAGCTGAGGTTTTCCAATCCACAATCACGGCTCTCTTCCCGGGCTCGATCGCAATTAGATCAAATTGAGCCGCAATCCGGTACCCTGCCAGAGGCGCCGATAGATAAATTTCGGCCCAACGACTGGAGGGCAGGCTTGCCAGCGGTTCAGCCTGCAAAAAATTGTCCCACCAGTGGCTCACATCTGTATCCGGCAAGGTCTCCCGGATCTGCTCCGCCTCGATCCCAGCCACGTATTGTTGGACCATCTGGTGGAACTGCCTCCCGGCTTCAATCCGTTGTTCTTGCTCGATGACGGGCTCGCTATCCAGGGCCGGCCATTCAAGGCGCTGAATATAGCGCAGCTCGAACCGCCGCGGGCAGTCGAGGTAATCCTGCAAATTGTTCTGGCTGAAATGAAAATCAGGTTTCAAGCCCATCGTCGTCCGGTTTTCGCTCATTTATACACCCACCTGGTCGATTTCATCCTTCCAAAATTCGCATAGGTGTTGAAAAGCCAGGGCAGGATGAAGGTCATTATTGCGGCCTGAATTCCAGGATATGTGCAGCTCTCGCTTGGCGCGCGTGATGCCGACGAACAGTAATCTCAAACGCTCACGGGCATAATCCAGTCTGGCTTCGCGCGTTGCAAAACCCGGCTCCAGGTTGATACCGGCCAGATCCTTTGCCATCAGCGCCTTCAATTGGGACAGAGTCTCCGCTTCCAGATTCAGTCTGCCGCGGATGTACCATTTTTCCGCAATGTAATGGTCCCCATCCTCGCCAGCAGGAAAGTCATAGTTATTTGCGGAGAGCAGGTAGACTCGATCCCATTCCAGCCCTTTCGCTTTGTGAAGCGTGGCAATCACAACTTTTCCCTTATGCTGCTCCGGGTCGAAACCCTGGTCTTCCTCTCCGAACCCCAGGAACTTCCGCTCGTTGCGGATGATCGTTTGGAGCTCCTCATTAAATTCCGGCAGGTGCCATTCTGGATGAGCCCTGGCCGCCTGTTCCAGCGACACGGCCAATTTGTGCGCCAGGGCCAGGTCGGACGGCCGCTCGAAAACGTCTTGCGCAATGGTGATGATGAGCTGGTCAATCGGCAGCAGGGTTGCCTGCTCCCAGGACTTAATTTGAGTGCGAAAGTCCCCTAAAAGGTACAGCAGGGTCGCCGAAGTCCCTCCGGCTCGTAAACCTGCCAGATAATCGCGGCCGGCCAAAGGCCACAGAAATTCCTCAACCCTCTGGCATTTACGCAGCAGGCTGGCGCCTTCCAAGATCAGGTCTATTTTTTGCAGGTCCTCTTCTTTTTGATGGAGATTGCGGAAAGCATTCGTCAATTTGGCGATCGAAGTGGGGTCCGAAAGATATTGAAGAATGCTTGAGATCAAGTTGATAGCCTGACGGGTCGAGCTGGTGCTGTTTAACAGCTCGACCGGCTGGATGCCTATTTTCTTGAGCTCTACCGCAATTTCTGAGCCGCGCTTGTTGCGTGGATCCAGGACGGCGATCGTTTCCTCAGGGTGGTCGGGCAGCCAGCGTTTGATTGAATTTACGACAGCCTGTACTTCATCAGACGGCGTGAAGCTACGTTCGGACAGCACCAGCGCCCGCGGGTTATCTTTCGGATTGGGCTGTGAATCTCCATAAAGGGTGGGTTCGATCAACGGCTCGGTCAATGCGTTCCGCAGAGCTTCATTCGGGTGTTCGAATTCGGTCCAGCGGATCAGCTCGTTGGCCAACCGGATAATGGAATGCGTCGAGCGGCCTGATTGCGGTAGCGGCAGGCTGAGCACGCCTGGGTTTTGCAGGAACTGTTTAAGATATTCTGGGCTGGCAGTCGTGAAAGTCTCGTAAATCGCCTGGTTTGGATCGCCTACTCGCACCCAGTTGCCGTCCTCGCCTGCCAGCAGCCGCAGGATTTCTTCCTGCAGGCGGCTTGAATCCTGCGCTTCGTCTTCGAGGATATATGGCCAGCGCCTTTTAAGCCTTTGCAGGTATTCCGGGTCCGTTTGCAGCGATTGCAGGGCGTACCGGATCAAGTCGTCGAAATCCAGCGCGCTGCGATAATTGAGCGCCCTCTGGTAGCTGGCATAGATCTCGATCCCCATCTCGAGCAAGGGGTAATATGACCGGAGTGCCAATAATTGAGTTTGAAGCGCATCCGGCGCAACCTGGTAGTCTTTTGCCAGCCGGATGAAGCTTTTTGCCAGTGAAACGACCAGCAGCGGCCAGTCTTTGCGGGCAGAATTGATCCGGTATGGTTCCAGGTCGGGATCGGTCAGCATGTCGAGCACATCCGGCCGCGTCCGCAGCCAGGCCAGGGCCGCGTCTCTGAGGATCTCGTCCGAATCGCGTTCGTCTGCAATTACGAACCGGTCCGAAAGTCCGGCCAGATCGGGTCGTTCGCGCACAATGTCGTAAGCCAGGCCATGCAAAGTCCGCACCCGGTAGCCGAATTGGGCAGGCAGTCCTTTGCTTTTCATTTCTACGTCGATCCTGCGCCCGAAATTATCGACAGCCGAATTGACCAGCGTGACGATCAGAACTTCCTGGTCATCGTCCAACAATCCTCCGGATACCAGCCCGGCTGCCATGCTGGAAAGCGTCTGGGTTTTACCGCTCCCGGGCACGGCCGAAACGCCCATCCAGCCGTGGTTGTACTCGAGGATACGCTCCTGGTGCGGCCTGGGCCTAAACATTTTCGCTCTCCGTTGTAAGCGGGATGCGGCGGAAAATGCTCTGCACTGCCTGCAGCAGCGGTCCACGCTGGTCGTCTCCCTGCTCGTTCATCCGGTTCGTGAACAAAAAGATGCCCTTCCGGCAGCGTCGTATCAGGCCTGTGGTCAGGCGGGCCAGGGCGGCCTGGTTAGCTGAAACTTCGTCGGCGTCGGTCCATACCCGCCCCTTGGGCCAGTTACGCGTCAGCACATATGGGTGTGTCAGCGGTTGGTACAGGCGTTCCCACCAGCCCTGCGATCCCAGGTCCAGCCAGAACTGGTAATCCACCGCCCGGTTAGCCGATAGGAAGGTAAAAGCAGGCGAAATAAATACGGCATCCGAAGGCCGTTCCTCCCAATTGACCAGGTATTGGGCTGCCACCACGCCTTCTTCCACCATGCGGATGTATTCCATCCCATGGGATTGTCCGGCCTTACGGATCGACTCGCCCGTTGCCCAGCGGAATTTCTTAATCGACTCTACTAGCCTGGCCGCGACTGCGGCCGCATCGAAGTTATCGTGGAAGCCAAACCCGGGCTGTGAAAGCAGTTCGCCGAACAGGCGGCTGATGAAAATATCCAGCTCCGGAGCCGGGTTGGTTCGGTAGTCTTGCAGCCAATTCCGCAGGCGTTCAAACTTTTCTCCCAGGGCATACGTGATCCGTTCCTGCTGGTCCGGGAGGATTACGTCGAACGAGCCCATCCCTTCGGCGAGGATTTTTTTGGGCCGGAAAACGATCTGCGAAAGCAGGTCGGCCCGCACCAGGTCCATTCCGGCGATCGCCTGCATTAAGGCTGTTCTCACATCGTAATGCGTGCAGGTCAGTCCCCATTCCGGGTGCGCCAGGCGTGCCAGGGTCAGCAGGCACAGCGTCGCCGGTTCTTCGCGCAGGCTGCGTGAAGGCCGGTGAGAGCGGGTGGGAATGGACCGCTTCTCGAGGCTGCTCGCCAGCGTAAATCGCAGCGCATCCGAAAGAAATGGGGCCAGGATGCTGATTTCACCCGGCAGCGTACCCTGGTTTTGGACCAGGTCAGCTACCTGGTCTGCCACCTCCTCCACCATTTCCGGCAGGTAGCGGCTGCCGTTGTACGTGACGGTGTCCCGAATTCCCGGCTCAATTACGGGCGGCGTAGAATGGACCAGTTTTGCTGTCAATGCCTGCCTGAAATCCTCCAGGGTGCGAGGAACGATATATGATTCTGTAAAAGTAATGACCTCGCTGCAACCGGCCTGCAGGGCCAAACCGCTCTGCGGATCGGCTCCCAAAAAAGAACGGTAGCCCCCATCGCTGTCATAGATCAACAAGGCCGATTCAAACGACGGCAGCCACTGCTGGATAATGTCATGAGCAACTGGAACATCTTCCTCGACATTGTCGTAAATTAAATGGCGGTAAGTCGCCGACAGGTACTCCCTGCACAGGAATGACGGCCAGAGATCTTTCGCGAAGACCTCATACTGGAGTGAAAAGTCGAGCAAATTGTTTTGCAGGCAAAACTTGCGGAAAAGCGTAGCGCATTCCTGGGCTTCGTCATAAACATGCTGCTGCGCCGGCTCGCCAACCCAGGCTGCTTTAAGCAGCTCTCCGATGTCGGTGTAAGGAATTCCAATGGCAGCAGCCTTATTCAAGTTGTCGATGATCTGGCTGAGCAGGCGGTTGCGATCGATCTTGATGCTTTGAAAGTAACCTTTTTCCAGCAAGGGCCTGACCAACTGCGCCAGGTAGTATTGGGCCGTCTCGAGAGTCAGGAAAGTGGGAGGTTGCCGTTTCTTACCGAATCCCGCCCTTCGGCCAATTAACGGCCAGAACAACGAGATCATGCGCTGCCCCAATCCTCCCAGCGTTACAATGGTAGGATTTCCGCCAGGCATCCTATCAGGCCGGGCCAGGGCGTCAAAATAAGGCCTGGCCAGCGTGCGCTGCGGAACCAGGATCAAGATCTGGCTGGCAGGGATACCTGCGTCCACCAGGGCCTGGTATCGTCCGACTCCAGCTGTAGTTTTACCGGTGCTTGCTGGCCCCATCAAGAACAAGCGCGCATCGAGAGGAGCCCGGATCACCTGGTCCTGTTCATTACTCATTTGCTTATTTTAGTCCAGGATCAGGTCGTGTGCCAGTAATTTTTTTCCGCGCCTGGGAGACCCCAACGGTCGCAAAATTAAAGCGGTGGTTGCTGACCCAACGGCGTACAGGCGGCAGGCGCATCACTAAGAGAAAAGCCAAAATGCTCCCATAAAGAAGAGGCTGGCGATAATCTGCCTTGACTGACCAGATGTAATGGATCACTGCTAAAAGGCCGATCAGATAGGAAAGGCGGTGCAGCCGCTGCCAGTTCTTGCCGAGGCGTTTCATCGAAAGGCGGGTTGAAGTGATTGCGAGTGGAATGATTAACAACAGGGCTGAAAAGCCAACAATGATAAACCGTTTTTGACCGTAATCAGCCAGGATCCAGCTGATATTTAGCTTGTAATCGATAACAAGGAACGTCAGGAAATGGAGGCACACGTAAAAGAAAGCGTATAACCCGAGCGCCCGCCTGACTTTTAAAACCTGGCGAAAACCGGTCAGGGTGTTGATCGGCGTGACCGCCAGCGAGAGCAAGATCCAGATGATAGCATATTGGCCGGTGCGCTGCTCGACGGCCTGGACCGGATTAACAGTTAAATCGGCATTCAGCCAATCGAAGATCAACACTGCCAGCGGAATCAAGGACGCAGCGTGAACGAAAAGCTGGAAGCGTGAGAAGCGCAGGTATTTCAAAAATTTTGCTTCAAATCCATACCGTCATACAGGCTTGAAACCTGGGAATAGCCGTTGAATTTCAAAGTCGGGCGCCTGCCAGATCCGATCCGCAGCTCGGTCGATTGCGACCAGCGCGGATGGGGAACCTCGGGGTTGACGTTGGCATAAAAACCGTATTCATTCCGTGCGGCGAGCATCCAGAGGCTTACGGGCATTTCCTTAACCAGATCGATCTTGACTATGGCTTTAATATTTTTAAAGCCATACTTCCATGGCACCACCAGGCGCACGGGTGCCCCATCCTGGTTCGGCAGCGTTTTACCGTAGAGGCCGGTCGCCAGGAGGGTCAGGTCATTCATGGCCTCGTCCACCCGCAGCCCCTCGACGTAAGGCCATTGAAAAAAGGTGTCATTTTGGCCCGGCATTTGCCTGGGGTCGTAGACCGATTCAAACCGCACGTATCTGGCGTCCGATGTTGGTTGGACTTCTGCCAGCAGCTTGTTGAGCGCGAAGCCCTCCCACGGAATAACCAGGGACCAGCCTTCAACACATCGCAGCCGGTAGATGCGTTCTTCCTGCGTAAATTTCTTACGAATATCGTCGATGTCGTAGGTCTTTGGATTGTTGACCAATCCGCCCACCTTTACCTGCCAGGGTGACGTGATGAAATTTTGGGAGAGCGGCGCCACGCCCGCCTTATCCGTGGTGAACTCGTAGTAATTGTTGTAATTTGTGATGTCCTGGTAACTGTTAGCAGGATCGCTCAGCTCGTCCTTCAGCCCTGCCGCCGAGGGCGCCGCGCCGGAGCTCGCCGCACCAGGCGTGGAAAATCTTGGAGTGCAGGCCGCTAAAACGGCGGCCGTTGTCGTCCAAAATGCGCCCTTAAGAAACCGGCGACGGTTGAAATAAACATGCTCGGGCGTAATATCTGAGGATTTGAAATTTTCCATTAACGATAGCCTGTAATTCTCATAATCGAGCGTCATTTACTGATAAGTACGAACCAAATGGAATTTCTCCCAATACCTGTAGAAATTTCATCGTTATTATAGCAATAAATACATTAAAGGTGCATTATGTCTTATTACAAAAGTCTTACACTTTTTTATAAGAAAAGGGACAGTATTGGGCTTTGGAGCAGCCCAATATTGTCCCTTTTCTCTTTCAAATCTTACATTGAATTAACTTGCGCCCGCAATATACAGCAGCAGTTCTCTTGCCAGGAGCGTATCCGCCAGGGCACGGTGGGCATTTGGCAGGGATATTGCGCTGGCCGTTCCTGCTTCCTCCAGAGTGTAGAACTTCCATGACTTGCGCGCCGGATCCCACACGCCCCGGAATTGAGCGTAAAGTTTTAGCAGGTCGTACGAGTGCAGGCTTTCGCGCCAGGGCAGCCGGTAGCGGTCGTGGGACTGCTGCATCATGCGGAGGTCAAATTCAGTATTATAGGCAACGATCACCTTCCCTGTGAGAATGGGCCGGATTTGCTGGACCCACAGGATGGGCCACGTCGGCGCTCCCTGCACCATCTCATTCGTAATATTGTTGATTCTGGTTGCATCTAGCGGGATTGGCTGGCTCGGGCGGACAAACGAATCTACCAGCACCTGGCCTTCCGAATCGACGATGGTTATTTCAACGATCTCGTCTGACCGGTTCAGACCGGTCGTTTCGGTATCCAGGTAGACGGGTTTTACTTCCAATACCTTGCGCGCCGTTTGAATGGCCTGTTGGCGGGCCGTAGTTGAATTGAACATGTCAGTTGTTTAGCCTAAATCCCAATAAGCAATCGCCGTGCATGCGTAGCTGAAATTGATTGTCTTTTTGCCGGTAATGAACAATCCGAAGGTGCCTTGATTTTTATACGTGCTGTCTGTGATTTCTTCCAGCGGTTTTCCGTTGGCGTAAAGCGCAACCTGATTATCCCGGACCATGATCCCCAGCCGGTTTGTCTGGTGGGCGCCAGCCAGGATAGCGCTGCCCTGCCTGGCCTTGATTAATTCTACCAGTGCGCTCGCTTCGCCGGCGCGCAGGTTGTACCGCCCGTCGCAGGTAACGCCGAACCAGTATCCGCTGGCATTATCCGGCGAGCGGAAGATCAAGCCGTACAGGTCGCTTCCGGAGCATTCTTTCACTTCCAGGGTGGCTTCCAGGTAAAAATTCTTGGGCTTCCGGTTGGATACCTGCCACCAGCCTAACCAGCCGTCTGCCAGAGCGCTCGTCAGAACCATGGCCCCATTGCTTATTTCCACCCGCGTGTGGCCGTCGTCGTACGGATTTTCCAATCCCCAATTACTGGGCTTGTCGAAAGCTCCTGTCCAGGTCGGCTTTCCCAGCGAAGCTTTTGGATCGGTTGATGCAGTCGTGGCTGAGGCCTCTGCGGTGGCCGAAACCGTGGGCAGAACGGTGGGCGTGATCGTTGCTGTGACCGCCGGGAGGGTTGCCGTCGGCCTGGGCGTGGTTGCCTGGACGGTTGGAATGGCTGGCGCAACGGTGTTCGTCAGGTCCACCGCCACGCGCGTGGCCAGGAAGTCAGGGGTGGGTGTGGCGGCCTGGAAAGGCAGGTTGCAGGCTGTCAGGAGCGGAAGGATAAGAGTGAGTATTCCGAGTGTTTTTCGCATAGCCAAATTCACGACCTCCGAAATTCGTTTAGCGTTTCCAGGTAATAATCCGGCAGGCCGATATCGAAGCGCCTCCCGTTCATGACCAGGCCGGTGAACCCATCTGTCTGGCGCAACTTATCCAGGGAGCTGGTCAATTGGAATTCACCCCGTTCGCGCACGTTGTTCTTGATGTTGACTTCGAGAAAGTCGAAGATCTCTGGCTTCAATATATATTGCCCGAACACGGTCAGGTATTCACCAGGATTGAGACCTTTGACCTGGAGGTTGCTGCGGGCATATTCGAGGTTGGGCTTTTCAGCAAATTCCGTGATGCTCAACAACCGGTTTTGCTCCAGCCAGACCCCGGTTGCCGTTCCGAAATTAGCGATTTTTTCTTCTGGCGTTACGCGCAGGCCGACGATGCTGGTGTTTTGGCGTTGGTATGCTTCCACCAGTTGTTGAGCACAGGATGCATCGCCATTGGACCGATAAATGTGATCGCCCAGCATCAATAAAAATGGCTCGTTTCCAATTGCGTCTCGGGCCGTGTATACGGCGTGCCCGAAACCTTCCTGGGAGGTCTGGATCACGAACTTCACCCGTTGGCCCATCTCGATGATCCGGCGCGCGTATTCCTGGAACTGGGGCGACAGCTTGTTGAAATTTTCGATCGAAATTTGGGTCGTGAAAAAGGATCGGAATTCTTCCAAGTCGTCTTTTTGAACGATGATGATTACTTCTTCGATCCCCGCCTGGATGGCTTCTTCAACGATCAACAGGATGGCCGGTTTCGCCACCCCATCCCGGTCGATGATCGGAAAGAGCTCCTTTTTGGTCGCCTTGGTTGCGGGGAACAACCGCGTGCCGAACCCGGCAGCCGGAATAAGGGCTTTTCGCACCTTCAATCCGGCGTGTAGGGTCAATTTCAAGCAGGGCAGGTGAAGATCCTCTTCGACGATTCGGACCACCGCTTCCTGATCCTCTGCGCTGCGGGTAATGAATTGGCCCGTGCCATCTCCCTGGGACCCAACTCCTTTTCCACCCCAAATGTGCGGAACCAATTTTTGATAAGTTAATACCCGGTGCAGGACCGGCGCCGTCAGCTCTTCCGGGCAGGCCGGGGTGGCGAACCGATCGAAATCGTTCTGGGCTTCGACCATCAATTTCCCCAGGGCTTCGCTGTCCGAGTTTTCCAGCGCAGCGATTGCCCTCTCAATATTTTTTTTATTAATCGGACCCAATAAGTTTTGAACGTTTTGTTCGAGCTCGTTTTCGGCGAACGGGAAACTACGGTTCAGACGGTTGAGAATCTCCATTGTATCTTTTTTCGAACTCAGATCGACGATTACAAAGTACATTTCCTTTCTTACGTTGAGCTCACGTGTCTCAACCCGGTCACCGTCAAAAGTCATCAGCACGGGCCGGTTTCCAAAGGCGCAGCCCTGGTCCATGCGCCCGCAGCGGGATGGGGTAGTAATTTCACCCTGGTAAGCCAGTTCCATCTCGCCGCGCACAGTCAATTTGAGGTCGTAAACCCGGTTGAACGCCCGCGCAGCCAGGACGCTGATGGCCGCGGATGAAGAAAGGCCTTTCTTGATCGGCAAATCTGTCCGGTAATTGTCGATCACCAGCCCGCGTACGTGGTAATTGATCAAGACCTGGTACGCTACCCCTGCCACGTAGCTCCAGAATCCGCCATTTTGAGCCTCATGCAGCAAGGCCTGGGACTCCATTGGAATTTCGTACGGGCCGATTTTATAATCGTCAGGTGTAATTGCGCTTAGAACCAGGGCGTTAGGATGCGGATCGACCCGGGCGTAGATGCCCTGGTTGGTTCCGCAAATGATGGCGTAGCCTTTTTCTATGTCGGCGTTGATCCGGCGGTAACCGCCGGCCCAATCCGAGTGTTCGCCAAGCAGGCAGATTCGGCCGGGGACAAAAAGGTTCAATTCGTCATTGCTCCTTACATCGGGAACGTAGAATTATTGTGGCAAGTAGTTCTTGGGGTTCTTTCCATCGTAAAAACTGCATGCCAATATTTATTCTATATGTAACCCGGTGACTTAAATTTTATAAGTTATGGCATAATTCCGCAATATAATTCATCTAGCGATTCCAAACTGTGAAAACAACTGTCATTAAATTGGAAGCTTTCGACGATGTGAATTCTACCCGGGATAAAATCACCCGGTGTGGAACGGGCCGCATATTGCTGGTCTTCCCTACCGCGTACAAGATTCTGGATCGCCGCATTGACCTGATTCGCCTGATCCGAGCCTGTCAGGAACAGGGCGCCCAGCTTGCCGTCGTCAGCGATGATTCAGACGTGCAGGCGCACGCCCGCGAGATCGGTGTTCCAATTTTCACCTCTTCCACCGTCGCCCAAAAGCTACCCTGGCACCGTCCAAAGTTCATGAGGCGCTTCTTTGAGCGCCCTGGCGGTAAGCCGGGCCTGCCGGATTTGCAGGCCAACGCCAGGAAGAACGGGCATGGCATAATCTTTGCCGAAAATCGGACGTTCCAGGTGACGGCATTTATAATCGGCGTCATTGCTGTGGTTGCCCTGGCGTGGCTCTTCATTCCATCCGCAGTCGTAATTCTTCCTGTCGTCAGACATGACCAGGATATGGATATACAGGTATTCGCCAGCCCGAATTATGCGGCTGTCAATCCAAACGGAAAGATACCGGCTACTATCAATTCGATCATCGTGGAACGCAGCGCCCAATCTGCCAGCACCGGCAAGGTTGTTGTGCCGGACAAAGCTGCCTCCGGAGTGGCCCGCTTCACCAATCTTAATCCGATGGCGGTGAATGTCCCCCGAGGGACGATCCTGATTGCCTACAGCGTCCAGGTCGTGAGGTTTGAGGTGACGGATGATCTGACTGTTCCGGCCGGCTCCGGCCAGGTGGCGCTGGCAGGCATCCAGGCAGTCAAGGCAGGCAGCAGCGGCAATGTCGATGCCGGCCAGATTCGGGCCATCGAGGGGTCGCTCGGCTTGCAGCTCACCGTGACCAATCCTGACCCCACCCAGGGCGGCAGCGACCGTACTGTTTCCTCTCCAACCCAGGCAGATTATACCCAATTGCGCCAGGGTTTGCTTAAAACCCTAGACCAGGCTGCACTGCAAGATTTTCAATCCAGGCTCCAATCGGGTGCTGCAATAATTCCCCCCACGTTGAAACTCGATTCAATCCTGAACGAAAAAAGGGATTCGGAACCCGGTACTCCAGCCGATACGGCTAGGCTGACCATTCGAGCCGAGTACATCGCCTGGTCTTTCCTAAAAAATGACCTGGATCATCTTGCCCGAGCGGTTCTGGATACAAAACTGGATCCCGGCACCAAAGGTCTGGCTGACACACTCCTGGTGACCAATCAAGGAGATACGGTTCTTAAAAGCGGTGAAGCTCAATGGCAGATTCATGTTCACCGGCAGGCGATTCGAATATGGGATAGCCAGGAAATTTCGAATGCAATCACCGGCCAAACGCGCCAGGCTGCTTCTCAGATCCTGGTCCATAATTATGGCCTCGATCAGGCGCCGCGCATTCAAATATCGCCGGATTGGTGGCCATTTCTGCCGGCCATGTCGTTTAGAATTGAGGTAAGATCAGAATGAACGGCAGGATACTGGCAATCGACCCGGGTGAGAAACGGATTGGAATTGCCCTATCAGATCCAACTGGCACAATTGCCAGTCCATTCAGGGTGCTTGAACACGTCTCGCGCCTGGTGGATGCAGCACAGATAGCCGGTATCGCAACCGAAAATGGCGCCATTAAGATCATCGTGGGCCAGGCTCTGGACAGTGAAGGGCAGGCTGGTCCATCGGCACGTAAAGCCGGGCGCCTGGCAGAGGCCATCCAGGCCCAAACGCACCTTCCGGTTGAGCTGTGGGATGAAAGTTGCAGCACCGAACAGGCCCAGGACGTTCGCATTCAGATGGGCGTCAATCGTTCCCGGAGGCGGGAGCATTTGGACGATCTTGCTGCTGCCATCATTTTGCAGTCCTACCTCGATGCGCATAGGCAAATAGAGGAAAATTGAGCTCAAAGAATTCTGCGAGGGCTAGACGATCTTCCTGTTTGACTCCGTTGCTGGTTATTTTGCTGGGCGCGGCATGCATTTTGATCCTGGCTGGGCTTGGGGGGCTGGCAGTCGCGCCTCGCCTTGCCGAGCAGAGTTTTGGCCCGCCCTCGCCGGGCTTGGGTCAGTTTGAAAAAGCGCTTTACTCGATCCAACTACTGCTGCAGAAAAACAACCTGCTTGAACCGGCTGATCCGGCCGGTAGCGCAAAGCCTTTCACCATTGACCAGGGTGAATCGGTTAATTCAATTGCGCTGAATCTTGAAAATGCCGGTATCATACGCGACGCGGGCGCTTTCAGATTGTATCTGATTTACTCAGGACTTGATAAAGGCATTCAGGCAGGCGATCACCAGCTTAGCCCTGCTCAAACCGCGCTCGAGGTCGCCAAAGGTATCCAGGATGCCACGCCAAGAATCCTGACTCTTCGCGTTTACGCTGGCTGGCGGACTGAGGAAATTGCAGCTGCCTTACAATCTAACGGCTTTTTGATCGATGCGCAGAATTTCTTAACCGCCGCGGCGGAGTTGAAAGGGGAGAAAGTCTTGCTCGGGTATCCGGACATCCAAAGCGTCGAGGGGTATTTGTTCCCGGATGACTACCGGTTCAACCGAGACGTAACTGCAGAAGAAATTCTGATGACGATGTTGCAGCATTTTGACGAAGCCGTTTCCCAGGATTTGCGTGATGCTATTCGGCGCCAGGGATTGTCGCTCGAAGATGCCGTTACGTTGGCATCCATCGTGCAAAAAGAAGCCGTCGTTCCGGACGAGCAGCCGATTATCGCGTCGGTATTTTATAACCGCATGCAAAAAGGGATGAAGCTGGACAGCGACCCGACCGTTCAGTATGCATTGGGATTCGATCCGGTAAAAAAAACGTGGTGGAAAAACCCCCTTTCAGCAAGTGACTTAAAATTCGTTTCCCCATATAATACTTATATCAATACCGGTTTACCGCCCGGGCCGATTTCAAATCTTGGCATCTCTGCCCTTCAGGCGGTTGCATATCCGGCACAGACGCCGTATTATTATTTTCGTGCACGTTGTGATGGTTCTGGCCGTCATTTTTTCTCGGCCACCTATGAAGAGCACTTGAATAACGCTTGCCAGTAAGATCAATACAAGTTCAATCTGGAGATGAGCAATGGGCATATTGGGGATTGACATCGGTGGCTCGGGGATCAAGGGGTGCCTGGTGAACGTTGATACCGGGGAGCTAGAGACTCCCCGCTTTCGATTACCAACTCCTCCGGGTGGAAAACCAGATGAAATGGCCGAGGTCGTTCAAGATGTTGTTTCGCATTTCGATTATCGCGGTCCGGTCGGGTATGGTTTCCCGGCTGTCGTCCTTAACGGCGTCATTTATTCGGCCGCCAATATCGATAAAAGCTGGATCGGCGTGGATGCTGCCAATCTGTTCAAAGGCTTCACGAAATGCCCATCTTATGTTTTAAATGATGCCGATGCGGCGGGGATTGCCGAAATGAAATTCGGCGTTGGTAAGGATTATCCCAAGGGAGTAGTTTTGATGTTGACCCTCGGTACCGGCATTGGCACGGCCATATTCTTAGACGGCAAGCTGGTTCCTAACCTCGAATTCGGTCACCTGGAAATTCGTGGTAAGGACGCCGAATCGCGCGCCTCCGACGCTGTCCGGCAGCAAAAGCAACTATCCTGGGAAAAATGGGCCAAGCGGCTGCAAGAATACCTCAGCACTGTAGAGCACTTGATCTGGCCCGACGTGGTCGTCCTGGGCGGCGGCGTCAGCAAAGAATGGCAAAAATTTATCCCATATTTAAAAATGAGAGCCAAAATATTGCCTGCCCAGTTGTTAAACCAGGCAGGTATGATCGGCGCCGCGCTGTATGCCCACGAAAAATCGCAATAAGGCGTTTGCTATCCGCCGCCTACACCTGCAATCCCGCCTTCGGTAAGTTTTCGTAGATCGCTCAATGCAACCAGGATTTCTTCCTGGCTGACCGGTTTTCCCGTATTCCGGTTCATCAGCTTGCCCTGCTGGATCTTTTCGATGGCTATTTCGCGAATGGTAACGTTACGGCGAAGAGCCTCTTTTACGAGCGCAGCTCCGGCCGAATATCCGATGATCGGGTTCAACGCCGTCGCTACAATTGCATTTTTATCGAGCCAGCTCGCTGCCTTTTCGCGGTTGGCTGTCAAGCCACGCACGCATTTTTCGCTGAAAGCCGCGACGGATCCGATCACAACCTGCATCGCTTCGAACAGGTTGTGGGCGATGATCGGCATCATCACGTTTAGCTCTAGCTGCCCGGCCTGGGACGCCAGCGCAACGGTCGTATCGCATCCAATGACATGGAACATAGCCATGTCCAGCATTTCGGCCAGGACCGGATTGACTTTTCCCGGCATGATGCTCGAGCCCGGCTGGACAGGCGGCAGGCGAATTTCGTCGAGCCCGGTCGACGGCCCGGAGGCCAGCAGGCGGAAATCGTTCGCAATCCGGATCAGTGTGATTGCCAGCGTACGCAGCGAGGCCGAAAAATCGGCCATGTCGGCCATGGATTGCATCGATTCGAACAAGTTATCGGATGGATAAAGCTTAAGGCCTGAAATCTCCGAAATTCGCCTGACCATGCGGGTGTGGTATTCCGGATGAGCGTTCAAGCCGGTTCCGGTGGCAGTTCCGCCGATTCCAAGCTGGCGCAATCCTTCCGCAGCCCGGCGAATGCGCTCGCCGTCTCTTTCGACAGCCAGCCCGTAGGCCCCAAATTCCTGCCCGAGCCGCACCGGAACTGCGTCTTGCAGGTGAGTCCGCCCGGATTTTACGATCTCATCGAACTCCTCTGCTTTTACGTTCAACGCATCTTTTAGCATTCCGACAGCATGTAATAACTCATCCAGCCGCCACAGACATCCAAGTCGAATTGCTGTGGGGATGCAATCGTTTGTCGACTGCGACATATTGACGTGGTCGTTCGGATTGACGGTGTATTGCCCCAGGCTGCCCCCCAGGAGCACCGTGGCCCGGTTGGCGATCACTTCGTTGGCATTCATGTTGTGGCTCGTGCCCGCCCCTGCCTGAAACGGGTCCACCACAAATTGCTGGTCCCATTTTCCCGCCATGGCTTCAGCTGATGCCTGGGCAACCGCATCCGCCCTGGCAGCATCCAGCAGGCCGAGGTCTTTATTGACGTCCGCCGCAGATCGTTTAATCAAGGCCATCGACCAGATAAATGCTCTCCAGGGGCGCAGTCCTGAAATAGGAAAGTTATCGACTGCACGTTGCGTTTGGGCTCCCCACAAGGCGGATGCGGGCACGTTCACGTCTCCTAACGAGTCGTGCTCTATCCGAAAATTTGATTTCTCTTCACTCATCATATAACTCCAAATGGAAAAAAGAACACCTGGCAGGAATCCCTGTCAGGTGTTCTTTATTAGCAAATAGTTCTATTTTGCAGCATTATACCCTGGACCCGTCTTGAAAAAGGCAACGTTGGGGCCGTAATCAGGGGTTAGATCCACGATTTCACCAGCTTTGAGAATCTTGGTAGACTCGATGTGAACCGGTTCGCCTTCATGATTCGAGCCGTCGTAAACCGTTGTGAATCCCGGCGTCCCCACTGGTTGGGCGAGTCTCTCACCGCCCTTGGCTTTGTAGGCTGAGGGAACCTCATCTTCCGGGAAAATGGCAGAAAATGGGCATTCTGGAATGCAGGCGCCGCAGTCGATGCAGGTATCCGGGTCTATGTAATACCAGGGCCATTTATCGACAGGCTTGCCGGGGACGATGCATTCAACGGGACAAACCGTAACGCATCCCCCGTCACGCAAACAAAGGCTGGTTATAACGTGAGTCATAAGATCCTCCTACAGTGAGAGAAATTATTGTTTCATTTCAAATCGCCGCTCGGCCTCATTCCAGTTTACCACACTCCACCAGTTTGAGAGATAGTCAGCACGGCGGTTTTGGTATTTCAAATAATAAGCATGTTCCCAGACGTCAACTCCCAACACTGGGAAAAGCCCTTCCGAGAGGGGAGAATCCTGGTTGGCGGTCGAATGGACGACCAGCGAGCCATCCGCTTTGCGGCTCAACCAGGCCCAGCCGCTTCCAAAACGCCCCAGGCCAGCTTTTTCAACTTCCTGTTTGAACGCTGTGAAATTCCCAAAGGTGCTGTTAATGGCTGCTGCCAGCTTGCCTATTGGCTCGCCGCCTGCATTTGGCCCCATGATCGTCCAGTAGATGATGTGGTTGTAGTATCCACCGCCGTTGTTGCGGACCGCCGTCCGGATATCCTCAGGCACCTTGCTTAAGTCCATCAGGATTTGTTCGATTTTTGAATTGAATAGCTCAGGGTGTTTTTCGAGGGCGGTATTCAGGTTCTTTAAGTATGTTGCATGATGCTTGGTATAATGGATTTCCATCGTCATCGCATCAATCGCTGGTTCGAGCGCATTGTATGCATAAGTCAAAGCCGGTAATTCAAAAGACATTGTACACCTCCTGTAGTCTGATTCTTGCGTTTGTATTTTTAAACAGATTAATAATACCACTAATTAGATTGAATTAGTATATATCATCTCTGCCTTGAATTAAATTCTTAAGAAATACTCATGCAAAACACGAAGCTGCATGTCAATTTTTCACCGATGGTGGGCCTGGTATTTGGAATCCTGGCTGCTTCCAGTGCTTCGATATTCATTCGCTTTGCCCAGCAAGATGCGCCTTCGCTGGTGATTGCGGCTTACCGGCTAACCTTTGCTACCATAATCCTGGCTCCAATCGCAATAACCCGGAGGAGGGAGGAAATCAAGTCATTATCGAAGCGCCAGCTAGGCCTGATGGCTCTTTCCGGTGTTTTTCTTGGATGTCATTTTGCCACCTGGATTTCGTCGTTGAAATACACGTCTGTACCCAGTTCAGCAGTGCTGGTCACGACCTCTCCGCTGTGGGTGGCGCTTTTATCCCCCTTGTTTCTGAAGGAACGGATTGGCAGGACGGTGGGGGCCGGCCTTGTGATCGCGTTGCTTGGGAGTGTCATCGTCGGTGGCAGTGAAGCCTGCCACTGGACGGATGCCGGGATGAATTGTGAGAATTTTTCGCAAGCTCTGCAGGGCAAAATGCTATTCGGTAACTTCCTGGCCCTGGCTGGGGCCTGGTTTGCTGCGTTTTACCTGGTAATTGGACGCAAAGTCCGCCCGGGCTTATCCTTGCTAAGTTATACGTTCGTAGTTTATGGAATTGCCGCCGTAACGCTTCTCTTCATGGTGGCTGTCTCCGGAGAGAACATGTTGGGTTATCATCCAACCACCTACGCTTTTTTCCTGGCGCTGGCAGTTTTCCCGCAGCTTCTCGGGCATACGTCGTTCAATTGGGCCTTGAGATTCATCCCTGCCGCATTGGTTTCGATCGTCCTGCTCGGCGAGCCAATCTCATCGACCATCCTGGCTTTCATCATCCTTAAAGAGCCTCCAACCATGCTCGAATTGATCGGCGGTTTTTTCATCCTGGCCGGTATTTACCTGGCCTCTCGTCCCGAATCCAAGAAAACCCTGGCAGTCGCAGTCGAATGACTTCGATTGGGTGGTGTTCTACATTCCTTTGATTTCTTTGCGTTCTTTGCACCCTTGATGGTTCAATAAGCTGGCCAGCCCCGCGTAGCGGGCGGCCACGCAAAACGAACGAACGGAGTATTTTGAAAGTGCGAAGCACTTTCAAAATACTCCACCCCCTCGTATTAAAAAAGCTGGCCGGCCCCGTGTAGCGGGCGGCCACGCAAAACGAACGAAGGGAGTTTTAGAAAATGCGAAGCATTTTCTAAAACTCCACCCCCTCGTATCAAATAAGTAATTTTTATCTTACCTGCTGTAAAGATAATTAATTTCTTTGATCCTGCCTGTTAGCTCGGGTGTTATTGCGCCAGGGAGAATTCTCCAGGACCAGTTTCCGCTGGCGCGGCTGGGGAAATTCATGCGCGCCTCCTTTCCGAGGCTGAGGAAATCTTGCATTGGGGCCAGGGCCATCATCGCAACCGATGACCATACTGCCCTGATCACGTCCCAGGCGATATCAATGCCCGGCCGGGCCAGATAACGCCGGCAGAGATCGCGTTCATTTTCGGGCGCCGAAGCAAACCATCCAACTGTCGTATCATTGTCGTGCGTGCCGGTATACGCAACACAGTTGACAGGATAGTTGTGCGGAAAAAATGGATCGTCCGGACCGGTCCAAAAGGCGAACTGGAAAATCTTCATTCCTGGAAACTCGAACTCATCTCTCAGAGCAACCACGTCGGGTGTAATTACGCCCAGGTCCTCAGCAATAATGGGCAGTTCGCCAAGTTCTTTTTGAATTGCTTTAAACAAGCTGTCGCCGGGCCCAGGCACCCACCGCCCGATTTCGGCGGTCGGTTTCCCGTTTCGAACTTCCCAATAACCGGCAAAGCCTCTAAAATGATCCAGGCGGACGATGTCAAATAGTTGTAAAGCCGATTTCATGCGTTGGATCCACCAATTGTAGCCAGTCTTTTTATGAACACTCCACCGGTACAGTGGATTGCCCCATAACTGCCCGGTTGGAGAATAATAATCGGGCGGCACGCCCGCAACGACGGTCGGCAGTCCTTTTTTATTTATAAAAAATAGCTCTGGGTGGGACCAGACATCAGCACTATCATATGCTACGAAAATAGGAACGTCGCCGATAATCCGGATGCCTTTCTGGTTTGCATATTTGTGCAGGGCATCCCATTGTTGGAAAAACAGAAATTGGCGAAATATATGCTTTTGAATTGCCCTGGAATTATTCTTTTCAAACGATTCAATATCCTCTGGAAGGCGAGATCTTAGTTCAGGCGGCCAGTGTTCCCACGAACCACCTCCATAAGCTTCTTTAATAGCCATGAACAGGGCAAAATCCTCAATCCATTGACTTTGAGCTTCTCGGAAGGCCGTAAAATCCTCCAGCAATGATTTTCGGCTTGATTTAAGAAATTTTTCAAAAGCACGGTCCAGCAATTTGAGTTTCCAGGTGATCACGTTACCGAAATCAACTTTATCACCAGGGAATTCAGGCCTGTCCGCCAGATCGATCCGTGCTAACAGGCCCTTTTCCATTATCAACGCCGGACTGACCAGAATGGGGTTTCCTGCAAAGGCTGAAAAGCACTGGTATGGCGAATCACCGTATCCGGTCGGCCCTAGTGGCAGCACCTGCCATAAATGGCAACCGGTTTCGCTTAAAAAATCCACCCAGCGAAAAGATTCGGGTCCAAGATCACCGATGCCATCTGGCCCAGGTAAACTGGTTGGATGCAGGATAATGCCTGAAGATCGTTTATATTTCATAGGGTAATCTCCTCGTTTGGATATATTGGCCGGTTTCAATGATGGTGGAAGAATAGTCGGCGGCGATCACATCCGGGCCGATAGATGCGCCCGCCTGGATAATTACTCTCGGGGGGATAACCGAATTCTTCCCCACCATAGAGATCGTTGGAACTTTACTTCCTGCTTCGCCGATCAATGCTTCCTCAAGCACTTTGACATTTTTATCGAGGATTGTGCGAGCAATGACTGCGCCTCGGTTGACCTGTGAATCTGTCAGGATGATCGATTCGGTTACGGTTGCCCCGTTACGAATGTTTACTCCCGGCGAGAGAATGCTGCGAACCACCCTTGCACCATTTTCAATGACGCATCCGTCGCAGATCATGCTGTCCTCTACGACTGCTCCGCGGTCGATCCTCACCGGCGGTCTCTCCTCTGTGCGCGTGTGCATGACCCAGGTCCGATCGTTCAGGTTGAAAGGTGATGGTGTATGCAATAAGTCCATGTGAGCCTTCCAGTACGACTCAACCGTTCCAACGTCCACCCAGTATCCATCGTAAGGATAGGCAATAGCGCGCATTCCATTTCGCACCATGGATGGCAGGATGTCTTTACCAAAATCGTGGGTAGAGTCTTTTTGCTGGCTGTCATTCCACAAGATCTGGTCGAGGATCTGGCGATTAAAAAGATAAACGCCCATATTGACGAGGTTTGAAGTTGGATTTGTAGGTTTCTCGACAAAAGAAGTGACTTTGAAATCTGGATCAACGCCGATGATGCCGTACCGTGAGGCTTCCTCAATCGGCACGCGGATTGTAGCCATGGTCAGGTCAGCCTGGTGCTGCTGGTGGTACTCGATTATTTTGGTATAGTCCATCGAATAAACGTGGTCGCCGGATAGAATCATGACCATATCCGGGTCGCCGCGTTTGATGAACGAAAAATTTTGCTGAACTGCGTCTGCGGTGCCGATGAACCAGCTGGAGGCGCGCGATTTGTAAGGGGTAAAGATCCGAACTCCGCCGGTGAAGTCGCGATTTAGATCCCACGGGCCGCCTGATCCAATGTGTTCGATCAAGGATTGGGGCCGGTACTGCGCAATGATCATTACATCGTAAATGTTGGAATTGACACAATTGGATAATGGAAAATCGATGATACGGTATTTACCCGCGAAAGGGACAGCAGGTTTGGTTCGCTTGGCGGTTAAGACACCTAATCGAGTCCCTTCGCCTCCAGCCAGGATAACCGCGCGCGTTTTCATTGATCTCCTTTCATGAGTTGCTGATATGTTTTAGCATAAGCGATAGCAGACTGGTGCCATGAGAAATCTTGTTTCATCCCATGTAACTGAAGTTGCCTCCACGTTTCAAGAATCAAATAAGCTTTATATACCCGGTTGATCGCTTCTACAAATGCAGGGACGGTCGGCTGATTAAATAAAAAGCCTGTGGCTTTCGCCGGAAAAGCAGCCAAATCAGAGATTGTATCAACCAGGCCACCGGTTGCCCTGGCAATGGGCACGCATCCATATCGCATAGCCATCATCTGCGTCAGACCGCATGGTTCGTAGCGAGATGGCATTAATAGTATATCGCCTCCACCATATATACGTCGTGATAAGTTTGTATCAAACCGGATAACGGCTCGTACCCGCTCTGGCAGCTCCTGTTCTAATTCCAGGCAGGCGCGTTCCAGGTTGGGATCGCCGGCGCCCAACAGAATTGCTTGCCAATTCTGATCCTTTATTGCTCTCAAACCATCGATCGCAATATCGACACCTTTTTGGTGATCCATCCTTGAGACCAGGATGAAAATCGGTATGCCTGGGTCTGTGTTTAATGAGAATTCGTAGATCAGCGCCTTCCGATTTTCCTGCCTGGAGTCGAGCGAATTGGTAGAATAATTTACGGCAATCGCCGGATCGATCGCTGGATTCCAACTATCCTGGTCCAAACCATTCAAAATTCCTATGATTGCTTTTTTACGCCTTTTTAAAAACTGTTCGAGGCCGCATCCGTATTCGGGAGTCAGGATTTCTCTGGCATAGGTAGGCGAGACAGCCACGATCTTTTCGGCTGCCTGAAGTCCCAGGGGGAGCGGAAGGTGACGCGCCCACGAGGGCAAGCTCTTGAGGCGGCTGGGCGGTATAGCATATTCGGTCAAGGCTGCTTCGGTGCCTACCCCGAAGAAGGGAAGGTTATGCAAGGTAAGGACCGTGTGAGTGTTTTCAAAAAATGGATCTTTTTTAATTTTTAACTGGTAAATTGACAGCGCCGTATGCCAGTCATTGGCATGCAGGATGTCCGGCTTCCAATCCAATTTTTTAGCGAGCTCGAGGCTTGCCAGAGAAAAGAAGACGAACTTCGGCCCGTCGACCGCTGCGACCGGGTTATAAACTGGTCCCTCTTCGGGGATGGGCGGCCCTGCGATCAGGTACGTACGGATTCCGTTAACCTCGAGAAAAAATGCCTGAGCTTGAACCGGACCCTTAATGCTTTGTACCTCAAGATTGAACAAGTAGACCGGATTGGGTATTTTTTTTCGGATGTCTGAATGAAAAGGTAAAACCAATCTTACTTCAACCGCATTTCCATCAATTTCATCTGGCGGTAGGTTCTCAAGGGCTTTCGGCAGGCTGCCGGAAACGTCGCCTAACCCTCCAACTTTTACCAGCGGGTCAGCTTCCGAAGCCAGGAACAAAACCCTTATGGTCTTATTTTTCATTTCTTCCCTTGTAAAGCGGAAATAAATTAATTCGTTAAGCCATTTCTACATAATCCTGTGAAATCGGTTCTGCGCTCGAAATCCCAAGCAGTTCGATCAATTCTGTCACCAGGCGAGATTTTTCCTCTGCGTCCTTTCGGCTCCAGGTTCTGCTTTTTATTTCCATGAAATTTCCCAGTGCAGGTTTTTTCGTTTCATCAAGATTTATAAACACCTCGATGCCCTTGTAACTTACTTTATACCGCAAACGATCTTTTTCAATTTCACGTTCGCTGGTAGGTTTGAAATATTCTCGGTAGAATCGTAGTGTTTGGGTTGCTGGGGCAAAATAACGACTCCTCCATAGCAATACTTCCTGGGGAAAGTGTTGCTCAAAAGCCTGGCCGATCAAGGTCAGCCGAGAGCGAACCGTAGTCACCTCTCCTTTTTCGTTGACGAAATCATCCTCCCGATAGCGCAAATACCCCTGTGATGGGTCGTCGAACGAAAAATAAGTATCATATTCTCGGTAATGCCGGGTGCGCAAAATCTGGACGCTCGAAGATTTCAACGCCTGGAGGATAGCCTCGCGGTTGTCGATCCGCACTTTCATTTGGACTTCGAAGCTCTCCTCCTCGCTGGCTCCACCGATAGCCACCAGCTTGGATAAAACTGATTCCTCGCGCTGCATCAGGAATAGGTCGATCTTTCGGGCATAATCCTGGGATTGTTCCAGCAGATCTCCTTCGTTGAGCGTCTTGAGCTGGCGATCCTGCATTACCCATTGCCCGTTAATCATCACATCGCTCACATCATTTGATTTTCCGGCATATATGATTTGGGCGTAAGGGCTTTCCGGATCGCGCCGAAAGTGCGGCGAATTATGGAGTGGTTTCAGGTCCACCAGGATCAGATCGGCTCGTTTACCTGCTTCGATCGACCCGGTGATATCTCCAATATGAAGCGCCTCGGCGCCCAATCGAGTTGCCATCAGCAGGGCTGTTCGAGCCGGCAGCACGGTTGGATCTCCGGTGGAGCCTTTTGCCAGGAACGAGGCCAGGCGCATTTCTTCAAACATGTCCAGGTCGTTATTGGAGGCAGGTCCATCCGTCCCAATGCCAACGTTGAGACCAAGTTCTAGCATGCGCTTGATCGGCGCAATGCCGGATGCCAGCTTGAGATTGGAGGAAGGGTTATGCGCCACGCCTGCACCTGAATGCAGCATTGTACGCATCTCTCCCTCATCCACATGCACACAGTGGGCCGCCAGCACCTTAGCATCGAATAAATTCTGTTTTTTTACGTACGGAATGACCGGCATCCCCTGCTCGTTGCGCATGTTTTCCACTTCCAGCGCAGTTTCAGAAAGGTGGATATGCAGCGGAACGTCGAACTCTATTGCCAGCGCTGCCGCAGCGCGCAGGATTTCCGGCGTGCAGGTATATGGCGCGTGCGGCGCGATTGACGGGACGATCAAGGAATGCCCTTTCCATTTTTTGATGTACTCGCGCCCCATGGCGAGCGATTCTTCATACGATGCAGCATCCGGCGTTGGGAATTTCATGACCGTTTGGCTGCAAACTGCCCGCATGCCGGCTTGCGCCGTCGCATCGGCGACATAACTTTCGAAATAATACATATCAGCGAAGGCAGTGACTCCTGACCGGATCATTTCTGCGCACGCCAGGCGTGTGCCAAGCTGAACGAATTCCGGTGAGACGAACTTTCGTTCGACCGGCATCATATAACCCATCAGCCACACGTCCAACCTCAGGTCGTCCGCCAGCCCGCGCAGCAGCGTCATTGGCACGTGCGTGTGAGCATTGATCAATCCTGGGATCAACAGCTTACCCTGGCAGTCGATAATCTCAGGCGCATTATATTTCTGCCTGATCTCGGTTTCGTCCCCGACCGCCGTAATTTGGTCGCCGGTCACTGCCAGGGCGCCGGGGTTGAATTGGTGAAAGTCGCTGTCCATGGTCAGGACGTGCGCATTCGTTAGCAAAATATCGGCATTGATCATTTTTCTCGACCCATTTTAACTAATGATACTCTTATATCAAATATTCCTTCGCAAAAAATCGAGTGAAGAATTTACAGCCCAGGAAAGTCCGTTTCCAGGCGCTCCGCCGTAAGTTCGTGTCTCTCCTAACCTTTTATCCGGCGTCTTTATAGCCAGGTGAAGGGTTTGTTTGGCGGTCCCAGCCTGGAATGAAACGGCATAATTAATTTCATCAGGGCCATTTTCTTCGTTTTCCAGTTGGTTTTGCAGAGCCAATAGATCTGGAGAATCTGAGGCGGATTTGTTTTCAATAAAAAACAAGCCTGCAGCGCCCAGCCGCGCTGCGACCCGGCCCTGTACCCCATGTTCTATCATATTCAATTTCCAGGCCTTTTTTTCGAATTTTGAAGCAATTACCTGCTCTAAGGTTTCTTCATCCTTCCCGAAAAGGTTGTCGCCGAGGCGCTTTTCGATTTCAGCTACCATTTCACTGATTTTTTGATCTGCCACCTCTTCTGAATCAGCTTTGACCGTCACGCGAATATCTACCTGGCCCGGCCTGGCAAGCAGGCCGACCGTTGGGTTAGCAAGCGTTTCCAGGTCTCCGACCCATTCGTCCACCTGGGATTCCCCAACTCCGGAAGTATGCAACACACAGGCTTTGATGATGCCGTGGAGATGGTAACGCAGGGTTAAATAAGGCAGGATTGTATTTTTGGCCAGGTATTCCATTTCTGGCGGTACGCCTGGCAGGCTAATGATTGCCTGGGTGTCCGTTTCGATGATGAATGCCGGCGCCGTACCGACCGGATTTTCAATTGCAATAGCTCCCTTAGGGATAAAAGCCTGCCGTCGGTTGTTTTCAGTAGGCGGGCGGTTATATCGTTTGAACCGTTCTTGTATCTGAGTCCATAAGTCCGGCCGAAATTCGAGCTCGACTCCTGCGGCCAGCGCAGCAGCCTGGCGGGTAGGGTCGTCGACGGTTGGACCGAGGCCGCCGGTAGTGATGATAATCTGGCAGCGCGCCAGGCTTTCTTGAATTGCCTGGGCAATACGCTCAACGTTATCCCCAACAATTGACGTCCGGTACAGATCCACTCCGTGGTCCCTCAGCAATCGGGCCAGGTAGCGCGTGTTGGTATCCTGAATCTCGCCTAAAAGCAGCTCCGTTCCGATGGTAATGATCTCTGCTGC
Source organism: Anaerolineaceae bacterium (assembly GCA_035543095.1). Taxonomy (GTDB): domain Bacteria; phylum Chloroflexota; class Anaerolineae; order Anaerolineales; family Anaerolineaceae; genus UBA700. The sequence goes on from DATKKB010000076.1 coordinate 67,855, forward strand.
GGGCATAGCACCTCCGGTATTTTATTTTATCAGGGTTGGCTCATTGGTTGGAAGTCTTCCGGCGCAAAAATTGGCCAGGATCCAGGCAATTGTGTTCGGCGTTGCAGGCATACCTGCCTGCCAGCCCTTCGAAATTGACGGATGACGCTAATTCGTTTCGCAGCCCCTGGCGTGGGAGGACCAGGCTCGAATCGGGGCTGATCCAGGTGACATTTTTAAAGGTTTGCAGGAGCAGATTGTAAGAATCAAACGCTATCGCCGCCGTCATTTCTGGCGAATCGGGTGAAAGCTTAGCGCGCAGAATTCCCTCATCTGCGGGCAATGAATAAGTGATGGTTATCTTGCTATTTGAGATCAGCCTTTGAAAATCGGTTTTTTGTCTTAATTCCGGATCGAAAAAAACCAGGTTCAGATTTAGATGGGTTTCGGGCAAACCGGTCAGGCTGCCGGCATCTGCAGAAGACATTATGATGAATAAAGTGCTTGAGGCCGGTATTGAAATCGTTGATAAAGCGGAGAGGTCGTAATTGCCAATATCCAGATTTAAAATGATCCTGCAATCGTAGCCATACTTCTTACGTACGTCGCAAAATTTTGTAGCAAATTCCTGGTCTGCAGGCCGATCCTCAACGACCAGGTAATCTGATAAACCTGCTGAGGGGCTCAATTTATCAATCTCTGCCGCGAGCGCGTCAATGGATGGATAAAGCGAGAACCAACCGGGTTCCAGGTTGAAATCACCCACTTGCCCAGGTGAGATCAGTGTAATTCCAGCGTCGCTGATCATCTTTCCATAGATCTTCGCTTTGTCCTGGCAAATCGGTCCTAGAACGATCGCCAGGTCCGGGACGGCGGTCAAGGAGCTGGCCGTCTTTAGACGTTCCTGGGGGTTGCAAGGAGCATCCTGCAGGTAAAATTCGATCGGATGTCTCTCGAAGGTCGGATTGAGCGATTTGGCGTATTGTAGCCCTTCCAGAACAGCCTGGGTGATGATTTGTTCATCGCCGGTGATTGCCTTTTCGACTCCAATCAGGATAGGCTTTCCAGCCGGAATAATTATGCATCCCAGTGGATCGCCGCACCGTACAGCTTTTTGACAGCCTGCCAGCAACATCCCGGTAAGCAAAAGAATCGTGAACTTTGCCGCCAAGTATGTCGCCGACTGGTGCCTCATTTTTTCCTCGTTTCAGCCTTTCTTTGTTATGATTAAGAATTGGGTCAATTATATGGCGAAAAATAAGAAAGAACTCGGAAATTGGGGAGAGAACCTGGCTGAATCTTACCTGGCTGGTCGGGGTATTTCGATCCTGGGCCGGAATGTACGTACGAAATACGGCGAATTGGACATCATTGGAGCCTGCCAGGGCATGACGATTTTCTTTGAAGTGAAAACCCGGCAGTCGGAAACGTTTGGCAATCCAGAGGATGCAATATCGTCAGTAAAAAGAAGCCACCTGATTAATTCCGCTGAGTCATTTCTGCAAGACCATCCAGATTTGCCGGATCAATGGCGGATTGACGTAATCGCAATTAATCTTAAACGAGGAAAATCCCCAGAAATAGAATGGTTTGAAAATGCAGTTTCTTGACAATCCCGATCCGCTCATTGTGATCGTGGGTCCAACAGCCGTTGGTAAAACAGTCCTGGCGATTGAAGTCGCCGGTCGGTTGGCCGGTGAAATTGTCTCGGCCGATTCACGCCAGTTTTACAGTGGTATGGATATCGGAACGGCCAAGCCGGGTCAGCAAGAAATGCAGACCATACCGCATCATTTGATAGATATTGCAGAGCCTGACCAGCCTCTTAGTCTGGTCGCTTTTCAGGAGGCAGCCCGGAATGCAATTGCATCCATCCATGCCAGGAACCACCTTCCTTTCCTGGTAGGCGGTACCGGGCAGTACATCCAGGCAGTTTTGGAAGGCTGGCAGGCGCCTCAGCAGCCACCTGATCTCACCATGCGGCGCATCCTTGAAGAGTGGGGGAGAGAAATCGGGCCAGAACAGCTCTACCAGCGCTTGCGTCTTTTGGACGCCGAAGCTGCCAGTCACATCGAGCCGCGCAATTTGCGCCGGATCGTGCGCGCCCTGGAAGTTATTTTTACTACTGGTAGACCGTTCTCGCAGCAGAAGACAAGAGCTACTTCGCCATATTCACTTTGCATCATCGGCCTCAAGCTGCCGCGCCCCGAATTATATCAGAGGGTGGATGCCAGGATTGATCGGATGGTTGAAAACGGGCTGCTGGATGAAGTCAGGCTGCTCCTGCAAAAAGGTTATTCACCGGATTCTCCGCCCTTTTCAGCAATTGGCTACCGCGAAATGGTTTTCGTCATTCGAGGGGAAAAGACTATGGCTGAAGCTGTAGCATCCATGAAACGATTGACGCGCCAGTACATCCGCCGCCAATCCAACTGGTTTAAACAAGCCGATCCCAAAATTCACTGGTTTGATGCGCGTGAAATCGCTGCGGATGACATCATCCGCTGCATCCAAAATAGCGAAAGCTGGATCAGAAAACCGGAAAAATAACAACTGATAAGAAAACCCCCGAAATCATTTTCGGGGGTTTTCTTATCAGTTGTTATTATTGTTCTTGTTGTTATTGTTATTGCCCGAGCCGACAGGGGTGGGTGTGTACGTCGTTTTTTTCGTTGGAGGCGGATAAATCTCCTCGAACTCTTCCCTCGAAATCGTTTCAACTTCGATCAGGCGTTGGGCCACGGCATCCAGCTTGTCGCGATGTTCGAGCAGGATGCTGCGAGCCCGGTCGTACGCTTCGCTGACCAGGATGCGCACTTCGTGATCGATCTTTTCAGCGATTGCTTCAGAATAATCCCGCTGCTCGGATATCTCTCGGCCCAGGAAGATCAGTTCTTCCTTCTGACCGTAAACCATCGGCCCCATTTCTTCGCTCATTCCCAGCCGGGTCACCATGTTGCGAGCCAACTGAGTCACCCGTTCTATGTCGTTGGAGGCGCCGGAGGTGATATCGTCGAAAACAATCTCTTCGGCAGCTCTTCCGCCCAGCAGGCCGATCATATCGGCAATGATTTTCCGGCGTGCAATCAGGGTGCGATCTTCTTCAGGCAATGACAGCGTGAAACCGCCCATCATCCCGCGCGCAATGATGGAAACCTTTTGGACCGGGTCCGTTTCCGGCAGGCTGTTGATGACCACGGCATGTCCTGCTTCGTGATAAGCCACAATCCGTTTTTCGGATTGGCTGATCAGCCGGCTCTTGCGCTCTGGTCCCGCAATCACCCGTTCGATCGATTCTTCGAATTCGGATTGCATGATGATTTTCTTATTGCGGCGGGCAGCCAGGATGGCGGCTTCATTGACCAGGTTTTCCAGGTCGGCGCCGACAAAGCCAGGGGTTGATCTGGCAATAATCGAAAGGTTTACGTCAGGATGAAGTGGCTTGCCCTTCACGTGGACCTTAAGGATCGCCTCGCGACCGCGTACGTCCGGGCGATCGAGCACCACCCGGCGGTCGAAGCGTCCTGGACGCAGTAAAGCCGGGTCGAGAATGTCCGGGCGGTTCGTGGCTGCCATGATGATGATATTCGTATCTGTATCGAAGCCATCCATTTCAACCAGCATCTGGTTGAGAGTTTGCTCGCGTTCGTCATGGCTGCCGCCCAGGCCAGCGCCGCGCTGGCGTCCGACAGCATCGATTTCGTCGACGAATACAATGCAGGGTGAATGCCGTTTGGCCTGGTCGAACAGGTCGCGCACCCGGCTCGCGCCGACGCCTACAAACATTTCCACGAATTCCGAGCCGGAAATGGAGAAGAAAGGCACGCCTGCTTCGCCGGAGACTGCTTTCGCAAGCAGGGTCTTGCCCGTTCCTGGCGGGCCAACCAGCAGAACGCCTTTCGGAATGCGCGCCCCTAGGGCGATAAACTTCTGCGGTTCACGCAGGAATTCAACGACTTCTTTCAATTCCTCTTTCGATTCATCAACCCCGGCGACGTCTTCAAAGGTCACCGTCGGCTGGTCGCCCGAAAACATGCGCGCCCGGCTCTTACCGAAGGAAAGTGCTGCGTTATTGCTGCCCTGGGCCTGGCGAAAGATGAAGAAGAAAGCGGCTCCCAACAGGAGGAACGGCAGCACGTATCCGAGGATGGATAGGATATTAATCCACGGGCTCGGCGGCTTGATCTCGATGTTGACCTTGCTCGGCGCCAGTTGGTCCGCCGTTACACCAAGCTGGGTCAACTGCTGTACGAGCGTGGCTGAAGGCTCTTTCGTCGAAGATTTTTGAGTTCCATCCTTCATCACAACTGTAAGGTGCGTATCGTCCTGGATACTGATCCTGGCTATCGTACTATTCTCAATGCCTGCCGCGACTTCATTGATTCCCATAGCGCTCTGGCTGCCGGTGGATGAACTGAAGTTATAGACCAACATTGCTATGATGGCAATTAATAAGAGAAGGTAAATAATATACGATTGGTTACGTGAACTCACGAAAACCTCCTACTTCCATCCATAAGCATTTCGCTTAATAATGTTCCTGGCATACATTCTTCAAGAGGAGGGATCGTTTTGTTTTTTGTTGGACGATGCCAGCACAAAAAACACAACCCCCCGCTCGATAGTTATGATACTTCTAATATGATTATACCAATCAAAATGGGCAGAATCTAGCTTTTTTATAAAGATATTATAAAAAATTAAGAATACTCTTAGCTCTTAAACCCCACTTTTTCTAATTCGCCGCACAGTCTCAAAAGCCTGGTGGATGTGGGTTCGATCATGGGTAGAAATAAATCCTGCCAGCTCCACCAATTGAGTCGGCCCAAAAATGGTGTGCCGGGCCGGCAGTTTCCAACTTTGCTCGTCCAGATTTCCTAAAAGCTGGATCAGTTCTGTCCGGGTATCCAGAAAAAAAGCCAGGCCATTTTGTCCGTCCTGGTGCAGGTAATCCCTCTCCTCCGCCCAGATATCCGTCACAACGCCGGGTATGAATGGATTCTGGCCAGAGGACACCAATTTTATACGGGGCAAATTTACCTCACGGTCCACGTCCCTTAAATGACAGGCAATTTCAGTTAATGACCATTCGTTATCGGATGGCCTGCGACTCCATTCTTCCCTTGACAAATTTGCCGTCAGCGTTTGCAATGCAGCCGGAGTCGATTTTAGAATTGCCAGGATGGATGCCGGGGTTGAGAACTGCATATCAACCGGCTGTTTCTTGAGCGTCTTCAGCCAGGGCACAACGTCTGCCAGCCTGCCTTTTGAGCTCAACGAGTGCAGTCCGGCTGGAAGCATCTCGCGGTTTTCGCTGATCCAGAATGCTGGAATCCCTAGTTTACCCGCCGGAATAATTTCCTCTTCTAAACGATCGCCGATCATTACTGCAGGTTGGTCTGGCCATCCCATCTGGGCCAGGATTTCGGCCAGGTAGGCCGAATGGGGCTTGCTGAAATGAAATTCTTCGAATGAAGTGACGAGCTTGAAAGGATACCGCTCGACCGGTAGGCCGGCCCAGGCCAGCCTTTGCAGAATGGCGGTTCGTGGAAAGACGGGATTCGTTGCGATCGCCACCAGATAATTTTTTTCGAACAGATACTCCATTACTCTCACGGCTTCAGGTCGAGGCGACGTCAGGCCTTGCAGCGAAGGGAATTCATCCCGATAGAAAGACTCGATTTTTTCCTTCAGAGCATCTTTGTCAACCCCCAGGCCGCGGTAAAAAACCTCGTCGAACACCTCCATAAGCGTTTTTGCGGGCGTGTTTTTCGCGATCATGGCTCTGGTGCCTGCCAGGAGCTCGTAAATAACTTTTTCTGATGGCCAATCCGGGAGGTAGTTGCTGAGTTTCTGCAAATATGCCGGGATGAACCGGTCCATGTCATTAGAAATCAGGGTATTGTCCAGGTCAATCAGTATTGTCAGGCTCATTCAGGTTTTTCCACCACGATTGCTGGAAATTCATGACAGTGACCACAACCTATTTCGGGCTCCTGCACCTCTTGGTGAACTAACCTGCAAAATGCAGCCACGTGAACTCTCCGGTTGAGTCCGAGCATTTTCCGTTCAACTTTCCCGGTCAGGATCATGTTTGGACAGGCATTGGCGCGCATGATCGCTGGCGCCGGGCATGTTTTGCACAGGGCTGGGGTCCAGTTATCAGGCGGGCGCTGTTCGCCAATCAAGCGGCATTCTTCATCTTTACGGCCGCGAAAATAATTACCGTAAAAAAAAGGGCACTCGATTCCTGCAGGGGTACGCATTCTTTGTCCGGTTTCTAAAAAAATGTCCCCAGGTCTGGGGACTTAGGTTAAATCATTAATTGATCGTCGCCAAAACTTAATTATGCGGTAACGCGCGTCACGTATGTGCCGTCCCGCGTGTCGACTCGAATTACGTCCCCTTCGGAAACGAAATAGGGAACATCCACGACTGCTCCGGTCTCTACGGTTACACGCTTGGTCACACCGGTTGCGGTATCTCCGCGAACCGCTGCCTCGGCCCGGGTCACCTTCAGATCGACCGTCGTAGGAAGTTCGATGTCGATTGCTTCGTTTTGGTACATGGTCAATTTGGCTTCCATGCCTTCTTTCAGGAATCCCGAGGCCTCGCCGATCACGTCTGCCTTGAGCGCAGGCTGCTCGAATGTTTCGGTGTCCATAAAATGGTAGAATTCGCCGTCAAAATACAGGTATTGGATAGTGTGGAAATCCAATCGAGCGTCTTGAACCCGGTCGCCGGATTGGAAAGTTTTTTCCAGAGTGCCGCCGGTTCTTAAATTTCTCGCCTTGATCCGGATAGTTGCGTTGCCGCGTCCTGGTTTTTGGTGGTGATAATCGAGTACTTTGTAAAGTGTTCCGTCCAGGACAAATGTAACACCTTTTCGAAGTTCATTTACATCAATCATTAACTTGCCTCACAAAAAAGTATTTAACGTGTGGATTATAGCGCAGGCTTATCATGCTGGCAAGGTGCGCCCTGATACATAAAAAAAAGCTCCGGTCGATCTGACCGGAGCATTGGATTATCCTTTTATTTAGCCTACTTTTGGATCAATCAAACCTAACGTCCCATCTCGCCGGCGATAGAGCACGTTGATGTTATTCGTATTCGCGTTATAAAAAATGAAGAAGTTTTCGTGTCCGAGTAGAGTCATTTGCTCGATGGCCTCCAGCTCATTCATTGGGGTAAGCGTAAATTCTTTCCGCTTGGCGATGAAAGAGACCTCTTCCGGCTCAACCGCAATGGGCTCTTCTCGAACCACTCCTGAGGCAGGCGTTCCGTCGCCGCGCCCGCGGGCCCGTTTTCCTTTATAACGTTCGATTTGCCGCTGCATTTTATCCAGAGCCGAATCGAAAGCCGCAAAAATATCGTCAGCCCCAACTTCTGTGCGCAAGGTATAACCCTTGCCGCGCAGCGTGATCTGAGCTACCTGGCGATCAGCGGAATTCCGGGCAGATTTGTTGAAAGCAAGATCAATCCGGGTTTCTTCTATGTCGCTCAAGAAGCGGTCCAGCTTAGATACTTTCTTGGTCACGTATTGGGTGATGCGGTCCGTGATGTCGAGGTTCCTGCCGAAGATATCTACTTTTATTGTCATACATTCCTCCTCAGGGATTTGAAATCAGGAGCCAAAATCTTCAAAGAGACGGCTCCTGGAAAACAGCGGGTTCCAAACCAAAATTGGATCTGGCCAGGGTCAATCCGTAAATTGATTGAGCGCCTGCGTTCTTCAATGCGCTTGCACACGCTGAAATAGTAGCCCCCGTCGTGGTAACGTCATCCACTAATAATATCCGTTTTCCCCTGGCTATGTCTGGATTGGCCAGGAAGGCGTCCTTTACATTCTCCAACCTTTCACTTGCTTTCAGGCCAACCTGGGCGCGGGTATTGCGGATTCGTGCAATAGCTTTTGGCTTGTAAGGAATTCCGGTTGCCAGGCTGAGCGGTTTCGCTAACATGGCTGCCTGATTATATCCTCGTTCTTGAAGCCTTAAGCCGCTTAAAGGAACGGGCAGAATTAATTCGATTTTCCAGCCAGTTGTCGGGAAGAGGTCGATCAGATGTTTCGCCAAGGCTTCTCCCAGACCAATGTCATGCTTATATTTTAGCCGATGAATCGCCTCTCGCAAAGGCCCCAAAAAAATGCCCCAGGACCGCAGACTCTCAAAAGGAGGAGGGGAGGCGCGGCACTTGGGGCATAATTCTCCGTGATCATTGAAGTTCCCGCAGATTAAGCAAATATGCGGTCCAACCGGAGAAACCAGATTTTGACATGTGTGGCACCATCTTTCACCGAATTTATTGCACCCGCCGCAAGTTGGTGGATACAACCAATCAACCGCACTCCAGTATAGATGGTACAACGTGTAGACCGGGCGACTAAACTTTGACCCAGCCTTGTCCATGCTTAAAGTTCTAGAAGGTCAATCCAAACATCTTACCTACGCCAGAACTGATCAGCCTTAAGGCCGCTGGCGTCATCAGCACGACCATTAGGGATGGGAAGATCAAGAGTGCCATCGGGATCAGCATCTTTAACGGCGCCTTGTGCGCTTCCTCTTCGGCGTGTTGGCGGCGTTTGGTACGCATCTGGTCCGCCTGGATTTGAAGCACTGTGGACATCGACACGCCTAATTGCTCGCTTTGAATGACGGCTGCTACGAAACTGGTCATCTCAGGGATGCCGATCCGTTCGGCCATGTCGCGCATGGCTTCGCGCCGTAGTTTACCTAGCTGTACTTCTTGAATGACGCGTGCGAACGCCAGTGATAATTCGGTCTGCCACTTCTCGCTAACTTTCGCCATAGCCGCGTCAAATCCCAGACCTGCCTCAACGCAAATGGTTAAAAGGTCGAGCGCATCCGGCATGGCTCTCCGGATGTTCTTTTGGCGCTGGCTGATCTTGCTGCTGATCCATAACTGCGGGAAGAAGTAACCCAGGATCGCAAATCCAAAACCGTACAGGAAGCTCTGGCTGAAGGGCAACGGATCTTCCTTAACGGAGAAAACCAACAAGATCAGGCCGCCGAATAGAGCAGCGCAAAAAATTTGCGTGAACAAGAACAGGGAAGGATCAAATTTGGATGAAACGCCTGCCATCTCGAGCTTTTTTGAAATGGATTGCAGCGCATTTTGTGGGGTAAAGCGAATGGCAAATTCGCCGAATTTGCGCAATACCGGGTAAATGATGCGGTCTGTAAAGGGCTGCGAGAGCTCAATTTTTTCGAGATCGATTACTTCTCCGCGCTTGCTCAGCTCCTCCAGGCGGGATTCGAGCGTGGCTTCATCGGACGCTTGCGGATTTCTCAGCCCGATTGCTACCAGCGCAACCGCCCCAACGATCACCAATGCGAGAACGATAAGAAATGGTAACATATGCCCTCCTGAAGGGGCTAGATTTCGATTTCACCCAGCTTATTCATCGCGAAATAACCGGCCACAATTAATATTGCCGCCAGGCCCAGAGCAATGAAACCGCATGGAATTCTGGCATTATTGGCGGGTTTGAAGAACTCCATCATGTAATCACGGTTCAGGATGTAGAGAATTCCCATGACGATAATTGGCATCATCGACAGGAAGCGGCCCGAATACA
>DATKKB010000077.1:0-39380 GCA_035543095.1 Anaerolineaceae bacterium
GAACACCATTAAGCCACGCACTGCCTTCTCCGCAAGATTTTAGGAGGCAATAAAATGATCCGCAATTTGCGCTTTTTTGTTGTAATTCTGTTGATTGCAGCCATCCTGGCTGCCTGCAGTTCGTCCACAACGGTTGCGCCAACCGCTGTTCCCCCAACTCCCACCTCGCCCACGCCAACGCCGGCCAACACCTCTACCTCACCGCCGCAAACCCGCACTGCAACACCCAATCCGGTGCCGGGTACGGTGGCGCTCGTTAAAGGCTGGTTTGCCGCCTTTGCTGCTCATAACCCGGATCAAATTGTCTCTTTCTACTCTAAAGATATCCAAGAATATGATGCGACCTTTGCCAGCAACTCTTACATGAACTACAGCGCAATTGACGGTTTCTACCACGTCGAATACATGACCGGGTCGTTCAACCTTAATCCAGATTCCTCCAAAACTTCTTTTTTCGTTTCTGATGATGGTCGTTTCGTAGCAACTTTGAGTATTTGGACAGATGTGGAGGGATCAAAGCCGGATGTCAGTTTATTAGAATTCAAAGATGGCAAAATCATCTGGCAATATGATTATTACGGTCGTATGCCGGCTAACACATCCGATCTGCAGACTATTCCCGCCAGCGCCAACCAGCCTGCCCCGGCCAATCTCGTCGACCAAACCAGGGCGACCATTATGCAATGGCAAGCGGCATATAACAGCCGGAATGCCCAGGCCTACCTGTCCTCTTATGCCGACCAGGCTGAATACACCGATGCCACGAGCGCGCAGTGGCGTGTCCTTTCCAGGACTGGCCTCGAAAAAGAAATCGCCGCTTCATTTACAGACCCTGAGTTCAAATCGAAGCTGGACACATTCTTCGTTTCTGCGAATGGGCGCTATGCTGCCGTGCAAGGAGTTTATAAAGATGCAAAGACGGTTGACATTCCGATGGTCGTCATTTTAGAGATCGAAAACGGCAAGATCATTAATCAACACAACTATTTGCTTCTGCCAATTCCAGCAGCCAACGCGACTCCAGTGTCTCAAGCTGAAGGGATCGTGAACGGATTAATTGCTGCATACCGGGCTGGCGATCCGGAAAAGCTGGTAGCATGCTACTCCCAGGGTGTCAGGATATAGGACGCAATGGAAAGAGGCTTATAACCGAAAAGACGCCGGGGCTTTTTTATCCACTTATGCTGACAAAATCAACTACGTGGAGTTCAGTGTTCCGGAAAGGCAAATCCTCTATAAAGATTCGCTGAAGAATGAAGTCGCCGCTAAATTTAACGATCCGGGGTTTAATTCGAGGCCGGAAGATTTTTTAATCTCCGCCGACGGTCACTTTGCTGCCGTCCAGGGTACCTACAAAGATCAAAAAACGGCGGACACGCCGATGGTTATTATCCTGGAGAATAATAACGCTAAAATCATCTGGCATTAAAACTTCCTGGTTTACGTTGAAATTCACTGACGCCTCAAGTATTCCTCGTAGACGTCTGCAACTAATTTAGCTCCACTCTCATTCAAGTGCAGGCCGTCCGTTAAAATCGTGAACCCCTTGCGCCGCGAGATCGACTCGTAGCTTTCTTTGAAAATCAGGTGACGCCAGGTCAGCTCGGCCGTCATAAAAATCCGGGGCTGGTGGGCCTTGCCGGCGTGCGTGCCAGTAGATTTCAGGTAATCAGCCATGCGTTCGTAGACCGGCAGGTAGGCCAGGCCTTCCTGCTTAGCGATTTCCTGCATGATAGCAATGTAGTCCCGCAGGCGCTGGTTCGCCCGGTGCTCCAGGTGCTCGCCGATGATGGGTGGCGAGGCCAGGGCGATCCTGGCATTCGTCTCGGCCTTCAAGCGGGAAACGATCTTTTGCAGGTTTTCGCGGTACCAGGCCTGGGTTGGGCTGCGCGGCAGCAGTTTGGTCATCCGGCTGATAAACAGGTTGTAGTGGCTCATGGTAGAGACAACGTCGTTCGTGCCGATCATCAGGATGACGTTCATGGGACGGAGGGCAATCACGCGGTCCAGGCGCACCAGGACGTTGTAAGCCAGGTCGCCGTTGACGCCGGCGTTGACAAAATGGAAACCATCGCCAGCCAGGCGCTGGTCAAGCTGGTCGACAAAACTGGCGCTGATCAAGCCGCGGGTGATGCTATCCCCAAGGCAAACGATCGTGCATTCAGGCATAAGTTTCTATTATAAGTGTATTAACTGTAAGGAAAGTGAACGTTCCCACAAAAAAATGTTGATTGGGAATGAAAATGCTCAATCGATAAATTCTCTGTGGTTAAGCGCCTGTATTTAGACCGGGTTTAATAAAAACCGCATGACTTTAAAGAATAAATTAGCCTCGATTGGCCGGACGGTGTGCCTTTTGCGATCCTGGACGGCCTGAAGGCGGCGGGCGCTTTCGGCTGTTAACGCCGCAATTCGCTGCATGACTTCACCGGTGATCGAGCGCACCAGCTCGCGATCCTCAACGTCGCCGGTGAAGGTTACCGGCTCGCCGATGGTGATGCCATACGGGCCGGAAGGGTACCAGGCGGCATCCTCGTCGGTGCCCTTGATCTCGGTATGCCTGGCCCACAACCGGCTCGGCTCGAGCGCAAAACCAACCGGGACGACCGGGACGCCGGTGGCAAGCGCCATGCGGGCTACCCCTGTGTGGGCGCGCTGGAAACCGCCCCCGATCGGGCTGATAGCCCCTTCCGGGAAGACTCCGATTGTCCGCCCACTTTTTAGGGCCTGGATTCCTTCTTCAATAGATTTTTTGCCGTTCGCGCACAGGACTTCGATATGGCCGGCCAGGCGCATACTCAGGCCGAAATAGGGCACGTTGAAGACCCGTTCAGCGATGAGGATGCTGACCCGTTCCGGCGCCAGGAAGGTCAGCAGGACCGGGTCGATCGTGCTCGGATGGTTGGCTGCCAGGATTTTTGGCCCGTCCGGCAGTTTTGAATCGTATTGAATATGCAAGTCAAACAGGAGCCGCGTATACAGGATGGCGAGGATTCTGCCTATTTCGAACCAGGTTTCCCCAAAAGTAGCAAGCTGATCTACCGGAGTAGCCGAGGAGACGTCCGCCGGCAATTCTGTCAAGGATGTTTTCAATTAAAAATGAGTCCTTCCCAGTCATAATTGGCACACTAAACCAATCGCAAGGTTAAATCTACATGCTTTCCCTCGGAAACTCTGCGGGTTTCATTCTGCGATCAGTTTAGTATACCAGATCAGGTAAGAAATGGATGTATATATAACCCTGTCAATTGGGTAAAGATGTCATAATTACGATTTTGATAGGTGATTATAGTTCTAATTTGCCCCAGACCAGCCAAAAATTTTTAAATCTACCTTTCCCCGCTCGTCGAAGATAATACCTTCGACTTCCAGGAGCTGGCGCTGCAGCTCGGCTCCGGGACGGGGGCTGATCTTGCCCTCGGAATTAATCACCCGCTGCCAGGGAATATCTTCCGGGCATTCAGCCATGGCCTGTCCGACCCAGCGTGCTCGAAAAGCCTTGTAATCCGTATCTGTTATTCCGGCGAGCTGCGGAATCAATCCCCCGATCTGTCCGTAAGTGCTGACCTTACCGGCCGGCACCTGCCTGACCAGAGTCCACACCGCCTGAAAAAAAGCCGTCCGCTGCGCCGGAGGAAGCTGGGGAATATTCATGAAATAATTATAACCTCAACTCGAAACATGAAAGTCTCGGGTTACGCTGAGGATCAGCGCAACACAGCCATCACGATATTTGAGAACGTGATAAGAAGATAAAAATGAGATTAAAGGATTTAATTCCTGTAAAATCACGGGCGAATGTCACTAGAAAAGGATATTTGATCGATCTATACTCTCCCCTATAAATAAAAGAGGAGGCTTTAATTAAGCCTCTCTCTTTATTAATGAAAAGATCAAGTTTAATTGAGTGGTTTTCTCCCACGATCGAAAAAACCCTGCTTTTTTTGATATGAACAATGAAACGTGTTATCGGTTTTGGAAAGAAGTTTAATTGCTCTTTTATTACTTGAAATATTATAACGTTCCATACTGAATTATGCGCATTATTGTTTCCGGCCATGTTTTGAATGGAGTTCTTTATGAATAACGAAGATGTTCAACCTATCCGTGTCTTACTGGCCAATTCCAGGATGATGGTCCGCGCCGGCCTGCGCGAGGTTCTTGAGCATTCCGGCGAGATCGAGGTGATCGCTGAGGCCTCTGACGGCGAGCAGGCGCTCGAGCTGATCCGCGAGCTCGGCCCGGACGTGGCAGTCGTCGATGTCCAGATGCGCAGCATTTGTGGAATTGAAGTTGCCCGCGAGATCCACGATAATTGCTGGCCGGTTGGAGTCTTGTTCCTGACTTCATACGACGAAGATCCGAATATTACCTCCATCCTGAAAACTGGCGGCAACGGCTTCGTCCTCCAGACTGCCTCGCCGGACGATATTGTTAGCGCGGTCTGGGACGTTTATACCGGTAAATCGAATTTGAATCTGGGAATGCTGCCAAAAGTCATGGCCCAGGTATCTCGCATGGAGATTTGCCCACCCATTGCAGCTTTGAGCGACGACGAAGTTGAGATCTTGAACCTGGTTGCACGCGGTTTGAATAACCGTGTCATCAGCGAGCGGCTGGAGCTTAACAATTACACCGTGCAATGGCATCTAATTCGAATTTTCGATAAGCTTCAGGCCAATAACCGCACCGAGGCGATCACCCGCGCTCTGGCAATGGGTGTTTTGCGGGGCAACGTTCCCGGTTCCCCCGATTACATTGTTTACCAGAATTAATTAATATGGAATTATGGGGCTTGAATTGGGCTGCATGTAGACCGTTTCAAGCCCCTTTTCTTATATCCCCGGCAAGTCAACCTCAAATATGGAGCCTTTGCCCATTTCGCTGGTCACGCTGACCTTGCCGCCATGGGCCTGGGCAATCCACTGTACGATGGCCAGGCCCAGGCCGCTGCCTGACAGGCTCTTCAGCTCGGTGGCCGCGTCGGCCTCTTCCTGGCGCGTGCGAGATTTATCGATGCGGTAGAAGCGATCGAACAGGTGCGGCAAATGTTCGGGCGAAATGCCAGGCCCGTTATCGATTACCTGCGCCCAGGCCACGGGTTGTTTTCCGTTCATCCGGCTGCCGGTTACGACCTGCACAGATTTATTTTCACCGTCCACGTATTTGATGGCATTCCCTACCAGGTTTGTCAGCATCTGCACCAACAAGCGCCGGTCGCCCATGAGCGGCACCTCGGGCAGATCCCCGGCCACCAGCTCGACCCCGCTGCGCTGCGCCAGGGTTGCCAGGCGTTCGACCACTTCCAGCGCCACGTCACTCAGGTCCATTGTTTCGGGTTTTAAAGTAGCCTGGCCGGCATCCATGCGCGCCAGTGTCAGCAGGTCGTTCACCAGGCTGGCCATGTACTCATTTTCATTCTGGATGATGGTCAAGGCCTGCTGGTATTCAGCCGGGGAGCGATGGCGTTCGAGGGCGCGCTCGGTCTCCAGCTCGATGATGGTCAGGGGAGTGCGCAGCTCGTGGCTGGCATCGGCCGTGAACTGGCGCTGGCGATTGAAGGCGGCTTCCAGCCGGGCCAGCATCTGGTCAAAGGTGTCCGCCAGCTCGCCCAGCTCATCCTGCGTGCCCAGGTTGAGCCGGCGTCGCAGATCGCTCTCGCTGATCTGGCGAGCCGTGTGCGTGATCGTCTGAACCGGGCGCATTACCCGCCCGGCCAGCCAGTAACCACCCACCAGCGTGATCAGCAAGACCGCCAGCGACCCCAGCACCAGGTTGAGCGCCAGCGATGGCAGCCGTCCATCCGGATCGACCGGGCTGCCGACTATCAGGAAGGCCGATTCTGGGTTCCGGTCGTCGGGGAAACGAGCCACCACAAAGTAATAATCCTGCTTTTTTACCTGCCCATTGGGTACTGGGATGGCCAGGGTGTAACGGAGGGGGTTATAGTCCTCCGTCGGTCCCTGCCAGGATTGAGTCAGGGCCTTCAGGTCAGCATCGCTGATCTGGCCGACCTTTTGAATGATGTTTAAACTCACGTCGAGCAGGCCGGCGGCATCGTTGGCTTGCAAGGTGGGGAAGCTGCTTGCAGCCGGAATTACAGGCTGGCTGGCGCTGCCCGGCGCTTCACCGGGCTCTCCGGGGGGATTAATAACGACCAGGGAGCTCCGGAAGGCCGTCGTGAACTGCCTGGCGAGCATTCGGACCCGGTTCATCGAATCGATTTCGATGTCACGTGTTTCCTGGGCGTATACAAACGTGCTGAACCCCACCAGGATCACAGCGACGATCAGCAGAGACCACGCCAGCAGGCGAAAACGGACGCTGCGGACGAGGCGCCGGATGCGCAGAACAAAATCACCGAAGCGCGCTTTTAAAGAAGCTTTCATTTCGGAACTTTCACCGGCTTATGCAACCGGTAGCCGGCGCCGCGCACTGTTTCGAACAGCTTGACTTCGAAAGGATCATCGATTTTGCGGCGCAGCCGGCGGATGTAAACGTCGACCACGTTAGAGCCGCTCACAAAATCGTAGTCCCAGACGTGATCCTCTACCATCTGGCGCGAGATAAGCCTCTCTGGATTGCGCATGAAGTATTCCAGCAGGCCGTATTCCTTGGCCGTGAGCGAAATTCCCTGGCCGTTGCGCGCCACCGCGTGGGTAGCCGGATCGAGAACGAGGTCACCGACCGTCAGCAGCCCGGTTTTACCGGATGATTCCCGGCGCAGCAGGGCACGCAGGCGGGCGCGCAGCTCGCCCATGGCAAAAGGCTTGATCAGGTAATCGTCCGCCCCGCTGTCCAGCCCCTGAATCCGGTCATCGACCGTATCGCGCGCCGTCAACATGAGAATGGGCGTATTGATGCGCTTGTCTCGCAGCTCGCGGCAAACTTCCAGGCCGTCTTTGATCGGCAGCATGATGTCCAGGATGATGACGTCGTAAGTCGTGAGCCCGGCCAGCTCCTCGCCTTCCTGCCCGTCGAAGGCTGAATCGACCGCGTATCCATCTTCGATCAGGCTTTGCCGTAGGGAGGCATTCAGGCGCTTGTTGTCTTCGACTAATAGAATTCTCATCCGCCAAATTGTAGCATGCCAAAATGACACCCTGATTAAATTACAACCTGGATGCGAGCAGCAGCAGGACCAGCCCTGAGCCGTCGAATACAATGAAACGAGTGATTGAATCCTGGAGGGTGAGGTGCCCGGCAGGGAAGGTAAGCAGCAGGACAGTTTCGCCTAGCACGCCGATGGCCTGCATGGCGATCGCCTCGTACAGGGATGTGCGATGGGCATGTGGGTTGTATAGGGCCACAGCATAGGGCACGTTCCACATGAGGAACAGGATGCCCATGCCGCGCAGCATGCCTTCTCCTACCGGGCCGCTCAGCTCAAAAGCGGGCGTATAAGCCTGCGGAACTGCCAGGAAAAGCAGGGCGCACTGCACGTTGAAGACAAACACGAGCCCGATCAATCCCCGCGCTGCCCAATTTTTTCGATTATCAATCGTCATACTGGATTAATTATAACTTTTTAGTAACTGCACAGTCCAAACACAAGGATGCAAGTTCATGGTAAAAAAAGTTGGGCTGGTGCCGGTATCACAGGCGCTAGCCACAGCCTTCAACTAAGGTAGCCACTGCACAGTCCCATCAAAAGTGCTATCCGAGAGCTTGACCAGGTCGCTGCCATCTGTTTTCACTACGGACAGGCCATTGGCGCTGATAAATACCAACCGGCTGCCATCGGGTGAAAGATCTCCGAACATACCTGTGTCATTGACGTTAGTGATGCGTTCAATCTCCCCACCCGCGGCTGGCACCTTGTACCAGTCAGAAGGGACATTGTGGGCGGATACGGTCTCGATCCCAAACAGGTTTTCCCACCAGAACCGGACTGGCTGAGTTTGGGCATTGACCATGCTAAAGAAAATCGTTTTCCCGTCCTTGCTGAAAAGGTGTGCGTCTACCGGGGGCGTCGTACCCGGATTCGAGATCGCTTTACTGTTCTTGCCGTTAACATCCGCGATGTACAGGTCGTTGCTGAACAGCTTGGGATCCGAAAATATGTACGATATTTTTGAGTTATCCGGCGAGAGAACCGGCCAATAAGAATCGGGGATCAGGGTCTCACTGTGGCCGCTCAAGTCGATGCTCTCGATCTCGTATTTATAGACCGGGACCTTGTTGACATAAAGCTGGTAAAAGTGCGAATAAAAAATCTTTGTCCCGTCCTTATTCCAGGTTGCATCGAAATAACTCTCTTCGTTGGCCTTGCGCATCTGGAGGGGCTGCGGCTGGCTGTTCGCAGCGGCCGGCAGTAAGAAAAGGTCCGTATTCCCGAGTTGGATCTGGCCGGTAGGAGCTGAATAGGTTAGCAGGTACTGTTTGCCGTCCGGCGATAGGGAAGCGCCGGTGAGCTTGCTTTTATCCGGAGCCTGGTATAGAAGCTGGTATTTGCCTGTTGCAAGGTCCAGGCTGATTAGCTGGTCTCCGTAATCCTGGTACAGGATCAGCAGCAGGTGCCCGGCCAGCCCGTGACCTGACCAGGTTAACGGAAAGGATTGGTCCCCCCCTTGGACGGCCGGAGTGGGGGAGATTGGCGTAGATTGGCCAGCGGATGGCAGCGTTGGTTCGACGGACGCCGGCGTAGTCGACGTAGTCGTTGCCACTGCGCTGGCGCAGCCAGCCAGCAGCCATAAAACGATCAGAATGATGGATTTTTTCATTTATTCGTTTTCCTCGCAAGGGTGCGGATAAAGTTCACCAGATCCCAGCGCTCCTGCTCGGATAGGGTTTGGGCAAACTGCGGCATGGCCGTGCGCGGCAAGCCCTGGCTGATCCAGTAGAATAACTGGCCATCCGTATGCACGCCGGGGATGGTATGGTACGTCAGGTCTGCCGGCGGCGGATTCAAGGCAAGACCGGCCGGGCCATCTCCTCGTCCCGAGACACCATGACACAGCACACAGTTCTGTTGGTAGAGAACTTTACCGGAGGCGATTGAATCTACCGTAGCGGCCTCCGGGTTAGTAGGATTGGTGTCGTTCGGATCCGTCTGGATATAGACTGCAAAATTATGCAGGATATCGTACTGCCCGGGCCGGCGCAGGATAGCTTCGATGTTCCAATTACCCGAAAGGGTAAAGTAGCTGCCGCGCACCAGGTATCGTTTGTAGTCGGTGGTGGTAGTTTGGGCCTGGGTGGTGCCTAAATCCTGCTCGAGCAGTTTGAAGCGCAGCAGGACCTGGGTGGCGGGGTTTTCCGCAGCCGCCGGCAGGCCCGAAACGTCCACTGCCACTTCATTCACGCCGGTGAAACTAGGCGCCAGCCAGAGGCGCATCTGGATCCCGTCCTGGGCGTATTCGCCGACCACGCCCATTTGCTGCTTGGCCTTTACAGCCTCATAGGATGGTGAAGCGCCAGTTAAGATTCCGACTGTCGCCAGCAGGCCAATCCCCAGCAACAGCTCGAAACGGATCGAGATCCGCATCTGGCGGGTGGTTTTGGGAGAGTCTTTACGGAAGCGCGGCGTCAGAACCAGGAAATTGAGGGCGCCCAATCCAACCAACACGCCAAAGATTGCGACCTTGGCGATCAAGGTCAGACCGTAACTGGTTGTGGTCAGGGCGTCCAGGGTACGCACCTGGACCAGGCCGTTGTACAGGCCGGTCAGGGCCAGGATCGAAACACTGGCCAGGGCCACCCTGGTAAAGCGAGGCACGAGCAGCGCCGGTGGCAAATTGGACCGGCGCAGGAGCACGAACAGGGGCAGCAGCCCTCCGAACCAGGCCGACATGGCGGTCAGGTGTACTACGTCTGACACGACTGCCAGCGGGTTATTAAGGCTGGCCGCGTGGCTCTTAAGGCTGAAGGTGGCAAAGGCCAGGATTACGAAGGGGATCAACACCAGCCAGTCGAGTGGGAATTTGCTGCCAGGCATGGAAAGCTGAAAAGTGAAAACGATGCTGGAGACCAACACCAGCATACGCAGCCAGAGCTGCCAGTTGCCGCTGAAATTTAGCAGGCCGATCAGGACCGTCCAAAAATTGCCCTGGGACCCGTTTGATACTGCGGTTCCAGCCTGGTAAACGACCGCCAGGACCGTAATAACCATCAGCAGCCCGGCGCTGATAATCAACTGTCTTTTCAACACCCGGCCTGCAAGTTGATCATTTTGGGGATTGGGCTCCGGAGCGGCGCGGTAGGCCGGACTCCAGACCAGGCTGGCAAAGAAAACTGCGCCGCCCATCAAGGCCGCCGCCAGGTAACCGGCCCAGCGAATCAGGATGTCCGGCAGGGCCGGGATTGTTTCGGTTGGCAAGGGGGTATTTTCAGCCGGCAGGAGCGAAAATGATGCGCTCGACTTGCCGATCGAAAAACTTACTGTTCCATTCGCAAAGTGGCCATCCGCAGCCGAATGGGTCTGCCAAACTGCGCTGTAAGATCCATCCGGCAGCTTGGGCAGGTCCAGGTGCATGATCGTAGGGCTGGCGCTGTCGATCACCCCCGGACCTTTCACGATCACCTGGCCGTGCGAATCCAGCAATTGCACTTGCGATAGCTGCGGGTCCAGGGCCTCGGAAAATTCAAGCGTGATCGATTTCGGCGCCTGGGCCAGGGTCGCGCCGCGCTCGGGATCGGACCGGACCAGGTTGGCGTGGGCAAAAGCAACCGTAGAAGGCAAGAAAGCCAACAGGCCGGTGCATATTAGCAAGAAAAATATCCGCCGGTAAGCATATTTTGGATGGGGTGTAAGTTTCATGTTTGCTTTTTTATCGGACACCCGTTGCTGTCGGAGTGTTTTATTTTCTAGGATTTCGTCCCGAAATAAAACACTCCGACAATTCTCAGGCCGGTTCTACCTATTTCATGATTTTTGACGCCGGGTGTTCGATAGGGCCACCAACCCAATCACAAGTCCAATTAATCCCACCGCCAAACCACCTCCGCCAACCAGTAAGGCGGTATTTGAGGTGTTCGCAGCCTGGGCAACCGGGTCCGGCGCGGAGGCGCCTGCGCCGGGGAATGCATAAACCGAAGCTGCTTCGGCGGAGTTGAAAGTATCCGGCGAGCTCGTCATGGAGACGTCGACCGGGGTATCGTTAATTTTACCGGTGATGTGCCAGGTGTAATCGCCGGTGGCGGTCGGAATTACGAATGCAGTGTAAGCGCCATCCAGGTCTTCCTGAGGTTCCAGTTTAAAAGTCTTTTTAGATGCGCCGAAGATCAACTCGGCGCTCAGGGTGTCCTGCAAATCTTTGACTTTTTCTCCGGTCTTTGAATTGGTTACAAACAGGTCGAGCGAATTGGGCATGCCAACTATCACCGGTTCATTATGGAACCCAATTTCCAGATCGTAATCTCCCACCGTCGTTTTGCCGTGGGCATTTGCAGCAGTAACAACAAGCAATGCTGCCAAAAAGGTGGCAATGATGGCAGTAATAAATCTCGTTTTCATTTCATTCCTCCAATATAAGAATAATGAATGTTTTCCTTATTTGATACGAGGGGGTGGAGTAATTTGAAAGTGCTTCGCATTTTCAAATTACTCCACTCGTTCGTTTTATGTGGCCGCCGTAAGCCGGCCAGCTTAAGAGGCCAGCGATACCTTCTCAAAGTGATCAGGATATCTCAACGTACAAGCCGGCGGTCAAAATAATCCGGGTAGCCGGTGTTGAGAAAGCGAGTTTAATGAATTATTAGATGAAAGAAAGGGATAATTTTGGAGGAGGAGGTTCCGGATCCATCATCCAACCGGATCCATTCAGCATGGCTGCATTCTTGCGCTGCCAGAGCTTTACTCCAGAAAGTGAAAGGAACAGGACCAGCAAGGTGGAGCTGACCTGTGCCAGCGGAGCGGGCTGAGCTGCCACACCCAGGCTCAGGTCGATCAGGTAAAAATGGGTGTGTGGGAACTGTGCCTGGTGACCGCCAAAGTGAACGTGATATTCACACGGCTGCTGCTCCAACCAGCAGGCAGGCAGGCCGGGTTGGGCAAACATGGTGTAAAAAGCCCAAAGTAGGATTGCCAGGCGGATCATTCCAGGGCGAATTAATGACATAATATATAAAATATATCGTAATACAAACCCCGGAATTTTTCAATACCAGATGGCGCTTCTGGGAATGATCGTTAACCTACCAGAATCCCTGCAGTGCAATATAATTGCCACGGACGTTGTCGCAATAAGATGAGCTCAATTTATGATCATTCAATCAAGCGTAGGCGGGTTTCAAGCATCTGGCTCTACGCGCTGGCTGCCTTCTTCCTGATCCTTGGGCTGGCCTGGGTCGTCGCCACCGGGGGTTGGCCGGCAGCCATTGACCGCCTCTCTACCTTCACCACTGTGCTGCTGGGAATTTTTATCGAGGCTGCGCCGTTTCTCTTGTTAGGCAGCCTTGGCTCAGGCGTGTTGGAGGTGTTCTTTCAGGGCGAAGATTTCAGCAGCAGGGTGCCGCGGCACCCGCTCCTGGGCGCCATGGTGGGCGCTTTCATGGGTTTCTTTTTTCCGGTGTGTGAATGCGGCGTGGTGCCGCTGACCCGCCGCCTGTTCCAAAAAGGCCTTCCGGTTCCAGTTGGGATTGCTTTTTTGCTGGGCGCTCCGGCCCTCAACCCGATCGTGCTCGTGAGCACACTGGTGGCGTTTGGCTGGGGCCCGGTTCTGTGGGGGCGGATCGGGCTGACCTTTTTGATCGCCACCCTCACCGGGTATATCTTCAGCTTTCAAAAAGACACCACCAGCTTGTTGAACAAGGTCACCTTGCTTCAATTCCAGGCCGAAAGAATCCACGAAAAAGCGATTCCGCCCCAGCGGACCTGGCGCCAGAAAGCGCGGCAGGTCTTCACTATCACCGTGGACGAGTTTTTTGAGATTGGGCGCTATTTGGTGTTAGGCGCCTCGCTGGCTGCCGTTTTACAGACCATCGTCCCGCAGGCTTCTTTGCTATCGATCGGCCAGGGACAGGTTGTGTCGGTGCTGGTGATGATCACGCTGGCAGTTTTGCTCTCGGTCTGTTCGACCGTAGATGCCTTCATTGCCCTGTCTTTTGCCGGCTCGTTCACTACCGGTTCTATCCTCGCCTTTCTGGTGTTCGGCCCGATGGTGGATATCAAGAGCACGCTCATGTTCTTGCACGTTTTTCAGCGCAAGACCGTCGTTTACATGATCCTGGTGCCTTTGTTTTTAACTGTCCTGCTGACGGTATTTCTTAACTTGAACGTCGGATTTTAGGAGATCAGCATGTCCTGGAGTGGTTATCACAGGCTGCAGGGATTGATTTTTACGGGATGGGGATTGTTTGCCCTGGATATTGTTTTATCCGGAAAAATATTGTTTTACATTAATCGCCGCTTCGTCATCCTGATCCTGCTGACGGCGGTCGTGTTTTTGGGTCTGGCGGAGGTCGTTCTGACAGCTCCCAGGCATCAGAGACAGGAAGAGAACAGCGACCGGGAACCCGAACACGATCACAGCCTCGAAGCGCACGCCGGGCAGCGCCCGCCGGTGTGGGGACTGGTGATCCTGGCCCTTCCGCTGATCCTGGGAGTCATCGTGCCCTCCCGCCCGCTCGAGTCGTCGGTGGTTGCGAATCGGGGCGTCAACGCCACCGCGCCGCTGGGAAGGCTGCAAAACAGCTCCACTACTTCGGTTGGAATTGCCTCAACTGAAAAGTCAGTTCTGGATTGGGTTGGGGATTTTAATTCGGGGTCGGATCCATCCATTTATGTTGGGCAGGAGGCCATTGTATCCGGGTTCGTTTACCACGATGCCCGCATGGGGCCGGACCAATTCCTGGTGGGGCGTTTCGTTGTCACCTGCTGCGTGGCCGATGCCCTGGCCCTCGGCATGGTTGTGCACTGGCCTGGGGCGGATAAACTGGCCGCCAATAGTTGGGTCCTCGTTAAAGGGCCGGTTTCCATTTCGAATCTCGGAGGCCAGCGCTTACCCGGGATCGAAGCCAGCCAGGTAAACGCTATCCCTTCCCCGGACCAACCCTACCTGTTCCCTTGAAGAGCGCCTGGACCGGTGGAAGGTTGATGAAGAAATCCCTGAGTTCCTTTGACAAGACCATTCTGGCGGTGCTGGGCCTGGCCGCGCTGGCGTTTGGGTTCATCGTGTGGCAGGGCGACCGGGTAGGGGCCCAGATATCGGCCACATTTCCCCAGGATGGCGGTGAAATCAGCGCCACGGGCAAGATTGGGCTCCAGTTCAAACAGGCGATGCAGACCAAGGAGGTTGAAAGACGCCTGCAGATTGAGCCATCCACCCCTGGCAGTTTCATCTGGCAGGGGAACACAGTGTGGTACCTGTTCGATAAAACTTTGCAGCCCGGGGTCACCTACCACGTCCTGCTCAAGGCTGGGGCTGCAGCCCTGGACGGTCGCAAGGTGCTTCAGGACAAGAACATTGCTTTCCACGTTCGCCAGCCGGATATTATTTATCTTTCTTCTTCCAAAGGGCAAAATGATTTGTGGATTGCGCCGCTTGACGTCGGGAGCCCGCGCAAATTGACCTCTACCGGCGGCAAAGTGTTCGACTTTGCCCCCTCGCGAGATGGGGAACAGATCGTATATTCGGTAGCCAACTCCCAGAATGGGATGGACCTGTGGTTGATCCAGCGCGACGGAAGCCAGAATCACATGCTGGTGGACTGCGGTCCGGACCATTGCAGCCAGCCTGCCTGGTCGCCGGATGGATCCCAGATCGTCTATTACCGGGAAGTCCTACTGCAAAGCGCCCAGAATACAATCTCCGGCATCTGGGGCATCGCTACGTCCACGGGACAGACCGATTTCATGATTTCTGGATCGCAGCCGGATTGGTCCCCGAACGGCGATTGGATCGCCGTGATGGATTCGGCAGCCCAGGTCATCCGTGTTTTGAACGTTCAAACCGGAAAGGGGATCGAGGTCAAAGCTTCCACCGATTTCCTGCCGCAATGGCATCCGGGTGGGCTCAAACTGGTCTATGCCACAATGCAGGAAGCCGGCGCTCTCGAGACAGTTGCTTTATTTCAGGTGGACCTGACCACAAACCAGGTCTCGCGCATTTTGGATAGCTTGCCGGGAGACCTTGAATTGAGCGTGCCGACCTATTCGCCCGACGGACAGTACCTGGTCATCAGCATGCGCTCTTTTACGGGAGGGCTCACCAAGCAGCTCTGGACTATGACTGCCGATGGAAAGAACATTCAGCCAATCACCCAGGAACAAACGTACTCCAACGCGGGCTATTCGTGGAACGCCTGGGGCAGCGCCCTGGTCTTTCAAAGGCTGCAAATGGGCGTTTCAAATTCAGCCCCACAAGTATTAATTTGGGATCGCGCCAGCGGCGTACTGCGGGTATTGGCATCCCAGGCCGCCCTGCCGGCGTGGCTGCCTTAACAGGGTACATACTTCCAGATTACTGCATGAAATACAGCAGTCCTTTTAGCTTAATGGCATACACCCGGTAGGGCTTGGGGCCGACGAAAGCCTGGTCATTGATAAATACAGTAGGTGTGCCGAAGAACTTCGTCTTCCTGAGCTCGGTGAACTGACCCTGGACGGTCTTTTCGGTGGCCGGGTCTGCCACGCAGCTTTCGACTTTCGCAGCATCCAGACCAAGGCCGGTCATCATGTTGTCGATGAAGGCTGTGTCGGCTAATTTCTCCTTGTCGGTTACAAACAGCTCGTCATTTAGCTTCCAGAATTTATCCGGGCTGTCTTTGTTCACGCAATAGCCCACTTTCGAAAGGTAATCCGTCTTTTCCTTGACCGGGTAGTCGGCAAAGATGAAATTGACGTCGCTGTATTTATTCACTAGCTCGCGTATCATGGGGTAGGCTGCCCGGGTGTAATCGCAGGCGTAGCAGCCGATAAAGAAGATCTGATCGTCCTTGGCGGTCTGGTTGACCACCGGAAAACTGGACTTGTCGACCCCGGTCAGGGTCAGATCCTGTTCTGTCGGCGGCTTCACGTAGCAGTCCGATGAAACGTTCGAGATCTGGTTGTTATTGCCGTTTGGATCGAACACGCAGAAGGCGGTTGAATTTAATCCGTTGCAGCTACCAGTCACGTAGAACAAGAATACCCCGCGCACGGCAAAAAAACTGCTGGCCATCAGTAGCACAAAAAATACCCAGGCGACGGCTTCAAAGTAATGATTTAAGAAGATCGCAGCTCCTTCAGAGCGAGTTATGACGACTCCCAGGATCTTCGCTTTCATTTTTTCATCGAAGCCAGTGTTGCACGGCCGAAGGGTCACCCGGCGGAGGACGCAGTCCATGGCCTCTTTTGCCAGGGTCCGGTTCGAGGCGCTAAAGATCCCCAGGATGGATAGAACGACGAAGGCGACGATACAGAACATGCTTTTAGAATACCTTTCCGATTTTCTTCAGGCTGCTGGTAAAAAGCTCAACTTCTTCGAGGGTATTGTAAAAATACAACGAGGCGCGTACCGAGCCTGGAATATTATGCGCATTGAACCAGGAATGGACGCAGTGCTGGCCGGACCGCACCATAATCGCTGCCATCTGGTCAAGCATCAAGGCTACCCGGTGCGAATCGACTCCTTCCAGGTAGAAGGTAAAGATCCCGCCCCGCAGCCTGGCATCCGCCGGGCCGATCAGCTTGAGCTTAGGCAGATTCCTCAGCTCGGCAGTGATGGCCTCGTTCAGGAGCAGTTCCTGTTTCTGGATGGCCTCAAAGCCGATGTCCCCCAGGTATTTCACCGCCGCGCCCAGGCCCATGATCCCGGAGTAATCCTGCAGACCGGCCTCAAACTTTTCAGGCGGGGGCAAGAATTCGCTGGTCTCGTACGTGGTCGAGGCAACCGTGTCTCCCCCAACCAGAAAAGGCTCAAGCTCCTCGAGCAGCCGATATTTTCCAAACAGTACCCCCGTGCCCGAAGGGCCGAGCATCTTGTGCCCGGAAAGCGCCAGGAAGTCGACGTCCAGGGCCTTGAGGTTGATCCGCTGGTGAGGGGCCGTCTGGGCTGCATCCAGCAACACCAATGCGCCAACGGCGTGCGCTCTTTTGATGATCTCCGCCGCCGGGATGCTGACGCCGTCCAGGTTGGAGGTTGATCCCAACGACACCAGCTTAACTTTGTTATCCAGCATCTGTTCGTAGGCCGCCATGTTAAAGGTGTTATCATCTTTCGACGGGATGCGTTTTACAACAATGCCCTTCTTGCGTCCCGCCACCTGCCAGGGGATCAGGTTTGAGTTGTGCTCCTTGTCCGAAATCAACACTACATCATCTTTTTGCAGGTTGAGGGAGTTAGCGACCAGGTTGATGCCCTCGGTAGTATTGCGGGTGAACACAATTTCCTCTTTGCGAGAAGCGTTGAGGAATTTTGCCACCGCAAGGCGCGATTGGTCGCAAGCCCGCGTCACTTCAGCCGCAAGCTGGTGCATGCTGCGGCCGCTGCAGGCTGAAGTCTTCAGATAGTACTGGTTGATGGCTTCAATGACCGGTTTTGGACGCAGGCTCTGGCATGCCGTATCGAAGTATGTGATTGCTTTGCGCCCGGAGTTATCTTGCAGGATCGGAAAATCCTGGCGAATTTTGCGAAGGTCCATGGCATTTTCCCAGGGGCGTTCTTAATGAATTTAGAACCTGTCCGGTAATTCTAAGAGAGCGCTTTTTAACGGGGGCACAGCTCCTGTAATAAGCCGCCCAAATCAATTTCGGAAAGGCGGAAAAAAACTGGAATTTCAGTCATTATAACTTATCTATTGTGACTTACCAGCCAAATTCTTTCCAGGGCATTTGTAATGTTTTGGGGATCATATTTGTCATATTTTTCACATTCTTTTTTTGTCAAATTTTATGATACACTTTTGCGACATTAAGCGTGAACATTACCGGTATTGATTGTGATTCGCCTTTTCTGTAAAAAGCGATGTGCCTTTCTATTTTGCAGAAAATGAAATTCACAGTCCCATTATTGGAAGAACAGGATAAAAGACCATGACCATTCGACGGACAGGTTTGGCTGTCTTATCCACTTTAGCAATTGTGTGCGTCTTGATAACGGCCGCTCAGGCCGCACCCCAGGCTTCCTTCCTCAGCCCTCAGGTTACTCCCAATAAGCCCAATATCACTGCGTTTGTTTATATTCCTCTTGTTTCCAACCCTCCCCCACCAGGCGCATCTGGCGAATGGACTCAACAGGCGCACGACGCCCAGCACACCGGCTATACCTCGCAGGTTGTCTCAACCCCGTGGCATTGGAAATGGGCCTGGAACGGCCCGAATGCGCAGGGAGCGGTTGCCGCCAATAAGATCAGCCTGCCGCGTAACGTTCAGCCAATTACGGGCGGCGGGCGGGTCTACATTGCTGCCGGCGCAAACGGCGTGTTTGCCCTCGATACTGCCACCGGAAGCCAGGTTTGGAACCGCAATCCGGGAGGCAGCATCAACTCGACTCCCGCTTACGATCCGGCCAGCGATTCGCTCTACGTGGTTTCGAGCAACGGACAGCTTTACCGGTTGAATGCCGCCACCGGCCAGACGACCGGGAATTTTGATGGCCAGTCTACCAGCACGCTGCCCCTGCCGCCGGCGCTCTACGGCTCGCGGGTTTATTTCAGCATGGGCACCCACGTATTTGCGATCCAAAAGAGCAGCATGACGCAGCTCTGGGCGTACGATGCTGGATCGCCGGTGGACGCTCCGCCTGCTTTTTCTCCTTCCACCGGCCTGGTCGTTGCGGACAGCAACGACCTGTATATCCACGCCATCCACGATACAAATGGGGCGCGCGCCTGGCGGGTGAAGCCAACCCCGCTGGCGCCGGGGGATCCCGCGGACAGCAATCCCGACGCCCAGGTGAGTTATGGCTGGCCCGTCATCGCCGAAGTTCACGGGTTGGTGCTGGTCAAGCTGCGTTTGAATTGGCAGACCTTGTGGACCTGGAACCCCTGGCCTTCCACCAACGCCGAGATGCGATCCAACCTGGTCAACCAACCGGGCCAGCAATCCCTGTATGCCCTCCGGCTTTCCGATGGCGGCGTGGCTTTTGTGTCCAACGTCGGAGACGGCGGCTTCGGAGATGGCGGCTACTTGGCGATGGGGCCTCAGCCCGTCGTCAAAAAATTTGCCAATGGCACCGAGGTTGCCTACGTGGTCATGCGCGGTTCTGCCTGTATTAACCAGCCGTGCGATGGGCGCTATGACTCGCACTTTGGCGAAATGGAGCTCGATGCGAGCACAATTTCCGGCTTTCAAGCCGGCGAAGTGCGCTTCATGCAGAACACTTTTTTCCCGACGGACGAACAGCCCAGCCTGAGCATGTCCGGCGATGACATCTTTGGAGGCCACTGGATGTTTGGGATTGCGCTTCAAATCCTGGACCGCTCTCCTTACCGCGGCGTTTCGAGCAGCGCGCCTATCACAACCGGCAATCTGCCCCACATCATCACCTCGGCCAGCAACTGCGCCTTCAGTTCCAGCCATTATTGCGCGAACGGCCTCGTTCAGGATGGTGACCCGCGCAATATCCCGGCTGGATTTTATATTTATTTCAACCAGGGGCAGGTTTATAACCAGTATTGGCGCGGATCTTCGGCCTGGGTTGTCAGCGGAAATCTCGTGTTTTATCTCAGCAATGACGGCGCTCTGGTCGTCCTGGAATCGGGCGCTACCGTCCAGACCCCGACCCTCGTTCAAGCCTCGCTGCAGCAGAAAACGCTTCCGCCCGTGGTGGATCAGCCGATCTCCTTCAGCCAGGCCAGGTCCTATGTAGGTTCGGTTGCAGCCGTGGATGGGGTCATTAAATACATCTTCAATAATGGCAAATATGTCCTGCTTGGCTTTCAATACCCCCATCAAACCTTCTTTAAAGCCTTAATCCCGAAGAATGCCTGGAACAGCTTCGGTGCCTCGCCTGAAAAGCAGTTTGCGCTCGGGCAATCGGTGCGCGTCCACGGCCTGATCGAGTGGTATCAAGGCGACCCGGTCATTTACGGCCGCCAGCCTGATCAGATTCATATTTTGAGTGACAAATAGATCCAGTCAATAGTCATGCAAAAAGACCGGTTGGCCAGTGCAAAATACTTGTTTCTCAGGTCGCTTATCCTTCTTTTGATCGGCATGGTGGCTGCCTGCACCGTTCCATTGTTAAATTCGAATGGCGTCAGCCAGAACAGGCCGGTTGCACCTGCTAAGACGGCCGCTGTAGCCGGCCTGCACCTGAATGGAAGCCTGATCTTGATCGATCCAACGCCTGACGGGAATGACATCATCCGGGTCGAGCTCGCAACCGGGAAAATAAGCTTGATCTACCACCTTCCAGAGCACGCTTTACTTGGTTCGGCGCTGGTTTCCCCGGACCGGAAACAAATTTTACTGGTGTATGCCCCGCCGCCGCTCCCGTCCAAATCGCTGACTTATACCAGCCTTTACCTCTTACCGATTGACGGCTCCAGCGATCCACATCTCATTATCGCCTCGGACCGCGCCAGCCAGGCCTATTTCAGCCCAACCTGGTCGCCAGATGGCAACGCAGTTTATGCTTCGCATTACAATCTCCCCTCCTCCAACTCGGGCGTTCCGGGCCAATACACAATTGACCGGGTCACCCTGGACGGAAAAGTGCAGACGATTCTGAAGGATGCTGAATGGCCCCGCATCAGCCCGGACGGGTCACACATTGCCTTCATCACTGCCGGCCAGGATTACGGTTCGAATAATGAGCTTTACATCGCCGATTCCAACGGTGTAAATCCTGTGCCGGTTCTGACCCCAGGCTCTTATCCAGCCGTTGACGACCATTTTTTTACTTCGGACGGCGAAACCATTGTTTTCAGCGCCGTCAACAAGCTGGCTCAAGCAGAACCTTCCTTCCTCGATCAACTCTTCGGCATTGAAGTTGCTTCCGCCCATACAGTCCCTTCCGATTGGTACAGCGTCTCATTAGGGAACAGGACGGTCCAGCGCCTCACGAACCTGAACGATACCGGTATGTACGCCGCTTTATCGCCCGATGGCCAGCATTTCGCTTTTACCAGCCAGACCGGAACGTACGTGATGAATCTGGACGGCACAAACCTTATCCAGATCCCGGACCTGGTATCAATCGGTACGGTGGACTGGATCCCCTGAGAATACGATGCGACTTTAAGCGAAAAAAACAAAGCAAAGTTTACATCTTTCGGCTGCTTTCCTCTTTGCGCATCAAATCTTCCAGGGATTCTCGCTCACGCTGGCGCTTTTCTTCATTGCGGAACCACTGACTCAACACCACCATGAGAGCCGAGAAGTAGAGCATGTTGCCCGGCACCCACATGATCAGGCCGGCCAATTGCTGGTCGTCCATGACGGACAGGCCCCACAGGCGCGGGCCGGGGATATGGGTCGGAAGGGGCATGCTGCCCAGCACCCGCGGCGCATTCAGGTAGAATGGGTAAAGCGGGTACTGCGCCAGAGAAAGCAGCGCTCCCAGCCCGGTCGTCGACATCATCATAGCGAACAGGTACATCATCTGGACTGGGTAGGACGCCCTTGGAGCGGTTTCGGGCAGGAAGCCCAGCACGGGCCACCATCCGATGAGGGCGGCAGCCAGGAACATCAGGTGTTCCAGGATGTGCACGTCGTTATTGGCGAGTGCAGCGTCGTACAGGCCGGGCACATGCCAGGCCCACACCACCGCGTTGAAAATCAGGAATGCGCTGATAGGGCGCGTGATCCCATGAACGAACTTTTGAAGCCGCCCGCTTCCGATAGCTTGATCCAGCCGCACATTGGGCATCCCCATCAGCCACAGCGGAGGCGCCACCACCAGCAGCAGCAAGTGCTGGATCATGTGGGCCGTCAGGAGGTAACTATCGGACAGGTGATCGAGGGGAGAGACAAGCGCCAGCAGCACTAACAGACTGCCCAGGTGGAAGGAAAGCTGGCGAGCCCGGCTGAGCGGAGGTCCCCATCCTCGCAGACGCCGCACCGGCCCCACCAGCAGGATGTACCCGATCGTCCAGGCTGCCAGGCCGATCAGGATGCTCGGCTCAAAGGTCCAGACCCAGATCCCCTGGCCGGTTGAAAAGGGCGAGCCCGCATCGAAAAGGACGATCGGGCTCATATTACTGGCAGTGGCTGCACAGGCCGAACAGAATCAGGTGGTTGGTTTTGATCTTGAATTGGTTGGAGCGTTCGACCTCCCTGAAAAACTGGCCCACTTCATCGTTGTTGATGGTATAGACTCGCCCGCATTTCTGGCAGATCAGGTGGTGATGGGCCTCGTTCTCCAGGCTTTCGTAGACTTCTGAGCCAGTGCCCATGTCCGAAATTGAGATCTTGCCGGATTTTGCCAGGCGTTCCAGAGCCCGGTAAACGGTGGATGGGTTAAGCGCCGGCAGCCGCACCCGGATCTGGTCGTAGATCTGGCCTGACGTCAGGTGGGCGTTCTCCTTCGCCAGGGTCTCCAGGATGATTTGATCAACCGATGAAGCGCGCATAAGCATTTCGCATTCTTTATTGAAATTATAATGCAATTATTTGCATTTGCGATTATTTGATATATAATTATTTCAAAGTTTGAATTTATGGTTCACCTTCGCCGGAGGCAAAGGTTGGACCACCAGTTCAAACTCTCTATGAATTAGATCATATCAGGAGTCCCTATGTCCTTCAAGCCATTCCGGTTGCGAATTCCAAAAGGCCCGGCGCTGTATTACCTGGTTTTCGCAGCCTGGCTGGTCACGACTGCCATGCACATCCCGGATGGTTATTTGAGCCCAGTTACATCGGCCATCATGTTCGTGCTGGTGCTGCCCTTCTGGGCGCTCGGCGTCCAAAAACTGCGCCAGAAAGCGAACGCCCGCAACATTCCGCTGATCGCCCTGTTTGCGGCCCTTTCGTTCGTGATCATGATGTTCAACGTGCCCCTGCCGGGTGGAACCACCGGGCACGCCGTGGGCGGGGCCCTGGCCGCGATCGTGCTCGGCCCTGAAATTGCCAGTATTGCCATCTCGACTGCGCTCGCAATCCAGGCCATCTTTTTTGGCGACGGCGGCATACTGGCATTCGGCGCCAATAGTTTTAATATGGCTGTTGTACTGCCCTATATCAGCTATGCCATCTACCAGGCCATCTCCCGTAACGCCCCGCTCGTTTCGCGGCGCCGGATCTTTGCAGCCGGTCTGGGCGGCTGGACCGGCCTCACAACGGCCGCATTCTTCGCAGGGGTTGAATTTGGGATCCAGCCCATTCTGTTTCACACGGCCAACGGCACGCCGCTGTACGCCCCTTACCCGCTGGCGGTCGCCATACCGGCCATGGTGGTTCCGCACGCCTTGATCGCCTCAGTGATCGAGGGGGTGGTCACGGCCCTGGTGCTGGCGTATCTCCAGCGCGCCAACCAGCCTGCACTCGAGATGGTCCAAAAAACCGGACATGTTGCAGAGGCAGCCGGCCCGGTCCGGCTGCGTACGCTTTGGTTTGCCCTGGGCGTGCTGGTGATGGCGACCCCTCTAGGCCTGCTGGCTCCCGGTACTGCCTGGGGCGAATGGGGAGCGACCGAGCTGGCGAGCCTTGGATTGGGCTTCATTCCGGAAGGCCTGGCGCGGCTGTCCGGCCTGTGGGGCGCGCCCTTGCGCGACTACGACCTGCCGGCTCTCGGCAACGCCAGCCTGGCCTACGTTCTCTCGGCCCTGCTGGGGGTGGCGGTGATCGCGATCGTCTTCTGGCTGTTCGGTATGCTGGTGCAGCGCCGCGCACTTGCCGGAGTTAAAGTCCGAAAAAAATTGCATGAATAAGGTCCACTCCCGCCGCGCCGGATTCATCGAGCGCACGCTGATCGAGATTAACAGCACCCTGGAACAGTCGGTCTTTGCCGAGAGTATCGCACGCCGGGATGGTCTGCTCCAATCCATCGATGCGCGCCTCAAGGTGCTAACGACCTTGCTGTTACTGCTGGCGATCAACCTCTCGCACAGCCTGGCGGTGCTGGCCGGCCTGTATGGGCTGGCGCTGCTGTTGGCGATCCTCTCGGCTGTGCCAGCCGGCTTTTTCATCAAGCGCGTCTGGCTGTTCATCCCCTTCTTCACCGGCATCGTGGTCCTGCCGGTCTTTTTCATCACGCCCGGTCCGGCGCTGGTGCATTTGCCCCTGGGGGTCGTTATTACCCAGACCGGGGCCCAGGCAGCTCTCTTCCTGCTGCTGCGAGTCGCCACGTCCGTCTCCATGGCGATCCTGTTGGTGTTGTGCACCTCCTGGAACACGCTCCTCAAAGCCCTTGGCGTTCTGCGCCTGCCGGGAGTGGTGATCTTGATCCTGGAAATGACTTACCGCTACATCCACCTGCTGCTGCACACCGCTAACGACATGTTCCTGTCGCGCCAGAGCCGACTTATCCGGCGCCCGAGCGGGGCAGAGGAGCGGCGCATGGCAGCGGCGAACGCCGGGGTGCTGCTCGGAAAATCGCTCCAGGTAAGCCACGATGTGTATTTATCGATGCAGTCGCGCGGTTTTCGCAGCTACCCGCGCACGTTGGACCGGTTCAGGCTGCAGAAGCTCGATCTCTGGTACGGCGCGGCCATCCTTGCGCTGGCAATCGTGGCTATCTGGCTGGGGCGCTGACCCTGGCGCGAGGCAAACCTCTGAATGAACGATGTCAAGTTTCAAGACGGCCTGATCTTCGAGGTATCAGACCTGTATTATTCTTACGATGGCAGGCGCCCGGCCCTGGAGGATTTCCACATGACCGTGCGGGCGGGCGAGTGCATGGCTGTGCTGGGTTCCAATGGATCCGGCAAGAGCACCCTGCTCAAAATCCTGGACGGGCTCTACTTTGCCGGTAAGGGCTGTGTGAGGGCGTTCGGCCAGGAATTGACGGAAGAGGCGTTCCAGGATGACGATTTTAACGCCGCATTCCGCCGCCGGGTGGGGCTGGTATTCCAGGACAGCGACGTGCAGCTCTTCCTGCCCTCGGTGTGGGAGGAAGTTGCCTTTGCGCCCCTCCAGCTTAGCGTGGGCCGTGAGGAGGTATTGGAGCGGGTCGAGTCGGCCTTGAGCACCTTGAACATCCACAAACTGCACGACCGCGCTCCGCACCAGCTCTCGGGAGGTGAGAAGAAGCGGGTGGCCCTGGCCTCTGTCTTGAGCCTGGCGCCGGAGGTGTGGCTGCTGGACGAGCCCTCGGCCGGGCTGGACCCTCGCAGCGTGCGCTGGCTGACCGAGTTCATGCTGGCCCAGGGCCAGGCCAGTAAATCGATCGTGTTCGCCACCCACGACCTGCAGCTCGTCCAATCCGTTGCCAGCCGGGCCTGCGTGCTCGACGAAGAGCACCACCTGCTGGCGGAGGGCGCCGCAGCAGACATCCTGGCGAATGAACAAATCCTGCTTGCTGCCAACTTGATCTAGCAGTCTGTCGGAGTGAAAAGTAATTTTGCCATAAACAGAGCACGATTTGGCTCAAATGGTCGCCGATATCAGCGCAACAAGGAAAAATAGCAACGTTTTAAGATCAAAACTCCTTTTCTTGGCGGTCAAGTGGCGCGCTAAAACGGCCCCTGCTCAAGGTAGAGGGTATGCATCCGCTTGAGATTGAACGCCAGGCAGACCAGACACCATTCTCCGGCGGCCCACAGGCCACGCAAAGAGAACTGGCGGAAGCTCAGGATTTCCTTGATGATCCCGATCACTGGTTCGACCGTGCATTTGCGCAGGCGATAGATGGCCTTTCCGATCTCCGTTTGCAGTTTGTAAGCCATTTTTTCTTTGGGGCTGGCTTCTTCACCGGGCGGTGCGGGCAATGCGGCGAAGAAGGAGCGCCAATTTTTGTGGTGTGGCTCTCTCCCGGTGGCAATGTAGGCCTCCACCCCCCGCACCTGGAAAGCCTGGATATTGGCCTCGCTAAAGTAACCATTGTCCAAGGCTGCCGCCTCCGGTTGACCCAGTTGGGGATCAATCGCCTCCAAGGTGGGCACGGCTTCTTGCTTATGGTTGGGATGGTTGGAAAGACCGTGGGCGACGACCAACAGGCTTTCTTGATCGGCAGCCACTTGCACATTGTAGTGTTGGTCAACGCCCTTATTGGTGCTGTTCTTCATGATATGCGAGTCGGGATCGGTGAAGTTGTACTGATCTTTCTCGCCTGGGCCGCTTTGGGGTGGCTGCGGAGAACGGCCCTCGGGCTTGTGGTGATGCTTCCGCCCCTTTTCCTCGCGTTCCCGCAATTTGGCCTCATACTCAGCTTGCTCAGCTTCGTAGCGTTCTTTGGCCCGCACTTCCAGTTCCGCTTTGGCCTTGGCCAGATTGGCCAGGCGTTCTTCACGGATGGCAATCTCATCTTCCAGAATCAGCCCGTCCGGCAGTTGGGTTTCCCCTTGATCGACCTGCTCTCCCAACTGGAACAATTCAGCTACTTCCTTCCGCAGTTGGGCTTCAATCTCCCCCAGACGCTTGTAGCTCACCGCTTTGCTCTTGGAGGCATCCGCATGGATTTTGCTCCCATCCAGACTGATAGTCCCCAGCTTCAGCACCCCCGCAGCCTGCGCCAAGAGCAGAATCTGCACAAACAATTCCTGGATCTCAGCCAGAAAGGTCTTGCGAAAATGGGCGATGGTGTCATGATCCGGGTGCCATCCACCGGCAATGTACCGAAACGGAATACTTTCATAGGTGGCTTTCTCGATCTTGCGCGAACTGAACATCCCTGTGGTATACCCATAGAACAACAACCCCAACAGAATTTCCGGCGCAATCGCTTCCCCTCCAACGGGCGCATACCGATCATAAATCCGGCTCAAATCGAGCTGGACGATTATATCGACCATAAACCGCGCCAGATGCTGGGGTGGCAACGCTTCGCTCAGGCGGATGGTCTGGTTCAAGGTCTCTTCATAATTCGCAGTCCTGAATTTTCGGCTCATGTGCGTAGTTTACCATTCAATTGCTAAAACTTGTCGGCCTCTCCGACAAGCTGATAGCTATCTGGCATCGTCTACTACAACTGGTACCCCTGGCATATTTGGTACAGCTTCTGGAAACAGTCTGGGGTACAATGTTCCCTGCCGTCGGCATGAGGCCAAACAAAATTGGTTTCCGCCAAACAATAATTAGCGCTTTATTCACCTTGAGTTTTGTAATGGCATGGCTTTTGTAACTTTGCGCTGGCGCAAAGAAAAAGCAGTTGCCGGCCATTATACTTGCATTAGGATTATCATTACCGGAGGTGTTCATGAAACCTGAACTTCACGAATGTGTTGTTTGTGAACGAACCAACCAGGAAATACCTTTGTTATCGATTGAGTACCAGGATAAGGTCTATTGGATCTGCCCGCAAGATTTTCCCATATTGATCCATGAGCCAGCAAAATTGATTGGCAAACTCCCTGGTGTAGAAAAACTGCAGGGCCATTCGCACGATTAATCAAGACATCACCTATAAATTTTCACACGGACCTTATCGGAGGGAAGATATGGATGATTGGAACGATGGGGTTCAGTCCGGCTCTCATGGCAGACATCGATCCTCGCGACTCATTAGGACCATGATCGGCGTTGGGACCATCTTGTTACTCATTTATGGCCTTGGGTTTGTTTCGCCCGCTATTGCTCAAGCCCCTGGATACCATGACATTGCTTCTGTCGCGCAATCTGGATCAGAGGGGCAGGCGATATTTGAGGAAAAGTGTACAGGCTGTCATTCTATCGGGGGTGGCAGACTGGTCGGGCCTGATCTTAAAGACGTGACCAATAGGCGCGATCTTCAATGGATAAAGAGTTTCTTGCTCGATCCTCCCAAGATGGAAGATTCCGACCCGATCGCGCAACAGTTGGTCAAGGATAATAATAATGTACGTATGCCTAACCTGGGACTGACCGCCGGCCAGGTTGATCAGTTGATCCAATTTCTCGCCAACCCGGGCGCTGTTCCCCCAGCAGCCGCGCCAGCGGGAGGGGCGACTGGCGGGGAATCGAATGCAGGGAAGAAGTCATTTACGGGTGAGGATCGCCTCTCGCGGGGAGGGCCTCCATGTATGGCCTGCCATACTGTCAGTGGTGCAGGCATTTTAGGTGGCGGTGGTCTTGGGCCGGATCTGACCCACGTCATTACGCGCCTGGGCGAGCCAGGTTTGGCTGCCGCTATCAAGACCATATCCTTCCCTACAATGATAGGCCCATTCCAGGACCATCCATTGACCCCCAAAGAGCAGGCTGATCTAATAGCCTTCTTCAAAGACTCCGATCAATGGCAGGATCCAGTGGATAATGTCTCACCAGGAAACCTTTCACGGAATGCTTTAAACATATTGGGCATCGGGTTATTAATCGCTGGCTTATTATTGCTCTTTCTGTTAATTTTCTGGAAGCGGATTCTAAAACGCACCGCATTGAAACTGCCCGTTCGCAAAGTATAAATCCCCAATCGCCTGGAATATGCCAAAAGGAGATTCTTATGGCAAAATGGACCAAAGAAACCATTGCCCCGATCGAACGAAAATGGGAGGAGTTTTATCGCAACCGCTTCCAACATGATAAACGCGTGCGCACCACCCATGGGGTCAATTGCACCGGAAGCTGTTCATGGGAAGTGTTCGTCAAAGATGGGATCGTCACCTGGGAGCTGCAAGCCACCGACTACCCCAGCCTGGAGGATGGCCTGCCACCTTACGAGCCCCGCGGCTGCCAGCGTGGCATCAGCTTCTCCTGGTATCTCTACAGCCCAATCCGGGTGAAATTCCCTTACGCGCGTGGAATCCTGCTGGATCTGTGGCGGCAGGCCCGTGAGACCCATTCCGACCCAGTCGAGGCCTGGCAGTCGATTATGAACGACGCGGAGAAACGCGCAAGCATCCAGCACGCCCGGGGCAAAGGGGGATTCCGGCGTGTGCGGTGGGAGGAGGCGCTGGAAATTATTTCGGCGTCTGTGGTAAATACGATTAAACAATATGGCCCGGATCGGGTGATCGGCTTTTCACCCATTCCGGCCATGTCTCAGATCAGTTATGCGTCAGGCAGTCGATTTTTATCTTTGCTCGGTGGGGTGGTGATGAGTTTTTATGACTGGTACTGCGATCTGCCGCCTGCCAGCCCGGAAATTTGGGGAGAACAGACCGATGTCCATGAGTCAGCAGACTGGTATAACAGCCGTTTTATCGCAGTGATGGGTGCCAATTTGAATATGACCCGCACGCCGGATGCCCACTTCATTTCCGAGGTGCGGCACGCCGGTGCGAAGTTGACAGTATTTTCTCCCGATTTTTCACAGGTAGCTAAGTATGCTGATTACTGGATCCCGGTTCATGCCGGCCAGGATACTGCATATTGGATGGCGGTCAATCACGTGCTCTTGAAGGAATTTTATGTCGACCGGCAGGTTCCATACTTCAGCGATTATTTAAAGAAATACACGGATACGCCGTTCCTGGTGGAAGTTTGCGAGGAATCGGTTGGCGGCGACGTCAAGCCAGGCCGCTATTTACGCGCAAATCGCCTGAGTGAATATCGTGATGTAGAGAATGGGGATTGGAAGTTACTGGTATGGGATGGCGATAGCCGGCGGCCGCGGATGCCAAAAGGAACGATTGGCTATCGGTGGGCGCAACAGGATCCCGGTAAATGGAACCTGGAAATGCGTGATGGACAGACAGGCGATGACCTGGATCCGCAGTTAACTTTTACCGCTTCTTATGACAAACTATGCCAGGTTTGTCTGGATGATTTCGCCACAGGTCAGGTGGTCAAACGCGGCATTCCCGCCCGGTACGTGCAGACCGATCAGGGGCGTGTGATGGTGACCACGGTCTTTGACCTGCTGATGGCGCAATTTGGCGTGCCTCGTGGGCTGCCGGGTGATTATCCCCAATATGATGATGAGGACGCGCCTTACACGCCAGCCTGGCAGGAAAAATATACCGGCATTCACCGGGAGACCTTACTGCGATTTGCTAGGGAATGGGGCGAGAATGCGGAAAGAACCCGTGGGAAGAACATGGTGATCATCGGCGCTGGCGCGAATCACTGGTACCACAATAACCTTTTATATCGCTCAGCCATCGTTGCGTTGATGCTGACCGGTTCGGTGGGGGTCAATGGGGGCGGGCTGGCGCATTATGTCGGCCAGGAAAAACTGGCCAACCAGGCCTCGTGGAGCGCAATCGCGTTTGCCCAGGATTGGGGCATGGCTTCCCGCCAGCAAAACACGCCTTCATTCCATTACGTGCATTCGGATCAATGGCGCTACGAGCGCGGTTTTACCGCTTATGACAGCCTGCCGGGTCAGGCTGATGAACAAGCCAAAGAACATACCATCGACATGCAGGTACGCGCGGTGCGCAGGGGCTGGCTCCCTTTTTATCCCCAATTCGACCGTTCTTCAATCGAAATGGTCAAAGAAGCCATGTCGAAAGGCGCGAATACCGATGGCGAGATCATCCAGACGGTAGTCGATCAGTTAAAGCAAGGTCAATTGGGCTTTGCGGTAGAAGACCCCGATGCGCCGCAAAACTGGCCGCGGGTATGGTTTATCTGGCGCGGAAATGCCATTGGCACCAGCGCGAAAGGTCACGAATATTTCCTACGCCATTATTTAGGTACGCACAGCAATGCAGTGGCGCCTGAGATGGCCAAGGGCTATACCCATGAGGTGGTCTTTCATGATCGGGCGCCAGAAGGCAAACTGGACCTGGTCGTGGATCTCAATTTTCGCATGGACACTTCAGCGCTCTATTCCGACATCGTCCTGCCTGCCGCAACCTGGTATGAAAAGGACGATTTAAATACGACCGATATGCACACTTTTATCAATCCCATGCAGGCAGCGGTCGCCCCTGCCTGGGAGGCGAAAAGCGATTGGGATATTTATAAAGCGGTGGCGATCAAAGTCAGTGAGTTTTCCAGGATCCATCTGCCTGACCCGCTGAAAGACGTGGTCATGCTTCCCCTGCAGCACGATACCCAGGATGAACTGGCACAGCCCGAGGTGCGCGATTGGAAGACTGGCGAGGCGGAGGCGGTCCCCGGACGCAGTATGCCCAAGTTCCGGGTGGTGACGCGCGATTATCCCCATCTTGCTGATCAAATGACCAGCCTGGGGGCTGAGGTGGAAGCCAAAGGCGTTGCGGCCCATGGATTATCCATCCCGGTCGCGGATGAATACCGGCGGTTGAGCCATCGCCAACCCCGCGTGCTAGGCGGCAAGACTTACCCGTCCCTGGTGGATGCGCGAGAAGTGGCAGAGGCGATCCTGTCTCTAGATCCCGTTTCCAATGGAGAGCTGGCTTACCGCGCTTTCGAGGCGGAGGAGCATAAGACGGGGCTGGATCTGCGCAGCCTGGCGGATGGCCAACGCGACATTCGATATACCTTTGCGGATATCGTGGCCCAACCCCGCCGGCAACTGACTACGCCAACCTGGTCGGCAGTGATCAACCAGGGTCGGGCCTATACACCCTTTTCCTTGAACGTAGAGCGACTAATTCCATGGCGCACCCTGACCGGCAGGCAGCATTTTTACCTCGATCACGAAGGTTATCTGGCGTGGGGCGAGCATCTGCCCACTTATAAGCCTCGTCCTGATCACCTCATGCTGGATGAGACTCAGAATACTCTCACTACGGTCAAAGGTGAGAAGCTTTGGACAAAGATGCTAAATTTGATCACACCCCATGGCAAGTGGAGCATCCATTCGACCTACTCGGAAAATAACCGCATGATGACCTTATCCAGGGGCGGGTACCCGATCTGGTTGAATGATAAAGATGCCAGAGAATTATTTATAAACGACAATGATTGGGTTGAGGTTTTCAATGATAATGGGGTTTTTGTCCAACGAGCCATCATTTCAGCCCGCATCCCGCGAGGAACCGTGTTCATCTATCACGCTACCGAGCGAACAGTGGGCATTCCAAAATCCCCACTGCGAGGAAAACGAGCGGGAATGAATAATTCGCTTACCCGCGCAAGGCTTAAACCGGTATTGATGTCCGGTGGTTATGCTCAATTTACCTATGCGTTTAACTACTGGGGTCCAACCGGGGTCAACCGCGATACCTTTGTTTTCGTCCATCGCATCGAACCGCCAGACTATTAACTCTGAATGGGAGGTTCAATGAACGTCCGCGCTCATATGAGCATGCTCTTTCACCTGGATAAATGCATCGGCTGCCATACTTGCTCCGTGGCTTGTAAGAATCTTTGGACGGATCGTAAAGGGGCAGAATATATGTGGTGGAATAATGTCGAAACCCGGCCAGGTACAGGTTATCCGACAGAATGGGAAAATCAGGATCGTTTCAGCGGTGGTTGGGCGATGAAAAGAAAACGGCTCAAACTACGCCTGCATTCTCGCCTGGGGGGAATGATGAAGCTGTTTTATAACCCTTCCCTTCCTGGGCTGGAAAACTATTATGAACCGTCCACCTTCCGCTACCAGGACCTGTTCAACGCCCCTGCCGG
Organism: Anaerolineaceae bacterium; assembly: GCA_035543095.1. Taxonomy (GTDB): domain Bacteria; phylum Chloroflexota; class Anaerolineae; order Anaerolineales; family Anaerolineaceae; genus UBA700. Next base: position 32,384 of record DATKKB010000077.1, read on the forward strand.
TAACGACCAGCCGACCGCCATCCCGGTGTCCCAGATAACCGGAGAACCGATCGAGATCAAGACCGGGCCGAATTGGGATGATGATCTGGGGGGGTCAAATACCTACGCATGGAACGATCCAGACCTGAAAGACCTGCCGGAATCCGTGAGGGTTCAGATGCAGGAGCTGGACAGGGTGGTCTTCAACTACCTCCCACGGATCTGCAACCATTGCCTCAACCCGGCCTGTGTGGCAGCCTGCCCTTCTGGCGCGATCTATAAACGCGCCGAAGACGGCGTGGTGCTGGTCAACGAAAACCAATGCCGGGCCTGGCGCATGTGCGTTGCCGCCTGCCCTTATAAAAAGGTTTTTTACAACTGGTCGACCGGAAAATCCGAGAAATGCATCCTGTGTTTTCCGCGCCTGGAGACCGGCCAGGCGCCGGCTTGCGCTCATTCCTGCGTGGGGCGCATCCGCTATATGGGTGTGCTTCTGTACGATGGCGACCGTATTCCACAAGCAGCCATGGTCCCTGATGATCGGCTCATCGATGCCCAACGTGACGTCGTCTTGGACCCTTTTGATTCAGAGGTAATTGCAGGCGCCCGTCAGAATGGGATAGAAGATAGCTGGATCAGCGCTGCTCAAAACTCGCCTGTATATCGATTTTTCAAGCAATGGCGGCTGGCCCTGCCCCTTCACCCGGAATATCGCACGATGGCAATGATGTATTACATTCCGCCATTGTCACCCGTGGTTAGCATGATGGAAAATGAGCTCTATAAACTGGACATCACTCCTGAGGTCAGCGATTTTGAGCTGTTCGACCGCCTGGACGCCGCACGCCTACCGGTTCATTACCTGGCCAATCTATTTTCCGCGGGGAATGAAGCCATCATCCGCGAGATCCTGCGCAAGTTGCTGGCGGTCCGATCGGCGATGCGACAAAAATCGATAGAAGGCAAGGTGGGTGACAAAGTCTCGAATATGCTCAAGCTTGCAGGTATTAGCCTGGAAGAAGCTGAGGCAGTTTATCGATTGACCACCCTACCCAACCTGTCTGAGCGCTTCGTGATCCCCCAATATCATCGCGAAGGCGCCATTGAGTCATGGGTCGATCCACTGACTCGCAAAGGCGAAGCAGGCTTTGGGTATATCCAACCGCCGCGGAGAGGTGAATGATATGGATTCTCAAGTTTGTGAAATCGCCAGATTATATGCGGAAGCCTTCCGCTATCCGGGACCAGGGCACCTGGTTAAACTCGAAGCGGGATTGGCCTACCTGCTCCCGGAAAGCGAAGACCATTATCTCGCTGCTTTTCTGGATCGGGTACGTCGGTTATCTCTCGGTGAATGGGAAGAATTGTACACGCGTACCCTGGATATGAACCCACCCGCTGCCCCCTATATCGGTTTTCAAACCTGGGGGGAAAGCTACCAGCGTGGGGAATTCCTAGCCCTGATGAGCCGGGAAATCGCCGCGTATGGGATTGATCTAGATGGCGAATTGCCAGACCACCTGGTGCCTGTGTTACGTTACCTGGCCGAGGTGAATACTCCAAGCCCAGGGCTGCAGGAGGTGTTTGCGCCGGCCATCCGGCGGATGATCGCTGCGTTGAAGAAAGTCGATTCCGAAAACCCTTACCTGTATTTGTTCAATGGGCTATTGGCTCTATCAAGACGATGGGCTGTAAAGGAGGCGGAATGAACTGGGATACCCTCTTTTTTATCATCTTTCCCTACATTTCACTAACCCTCGCCATTTGCGTGACGGCTTACCGTTCGGTCTACCGGCCATTCACCGTGTCTAGCATGTCATCCCAGCTCCTTGAGCGGAAGAAGCTTTATTGGGGCTCGATCTCGTTCCACTATGGAATAATCCTGGTGCTTTTGGGTCATCTTTTCGCCCTGTTCTTACCTCAGGGCCTACTTTTGTGGAATTCTGTCCCTGTCCGCCTGTACTTGCTCGAATTAACCGGATTGGGGCTCGGAATATGGGCGCTGGTTGGCCTCTCTATTTTATTATGGCGGCGATTAAGTGAAAAACGTGTGCGCGTGGTGACCACTCCAATGGACCTGGTGGTGCTCTTGCTCGTGATCCTATCAACCTTGACCGGCGTGTTGATCGCGACTTTGTACCGGTTTGGCACCTCATGGTTCACGGTGATCTTTACGCCTTATCTGTGGTCCATCCTCACCTTCCAACCTAAAGTCAGCCTGGTCTCCCCTCTCCCGTGGCTGATCAAGCTGCATGTGATTAACTTTTTTATCCTCCTGGCAGTATTCCCATTCTCCAGGCTCGTTCACATCATTGCTTATCCAATTGGTTATGTGATCCGCCCCTGGCAAATCGTTATCTGGAACAAAAAGCCAGGTAAAAACGTCGGTTTGTCTAATGTGAAAGGAAATTGATATGGCGGACCAGCCTTTAACAAAATCTATCCAGGGAAACCCTGCTCGTGGGCTGCTTGGCGCGACCCTGGGTTTCTTCATCGGATTTGCAGCCGTGGCCTTATTTGGCACAACCGCGGCCAAAGTTAGAGACGCGCTTCATTTGACCCCGGTTGCGCTTGGATTCCTGGTCGCCATGCCCTCTTTATCCGGGTCGCTTTTGCGTATTCCCTTCGCAGCCTGGGTGGATACAGTAGGTGGCCGCAAGCCTTTTCTCGTTCTATTATCCATGTCGATTCTGGGCATGGCAGGGTTGACGGCAATGATATTCCTGTTGTATCCCGGTGGACTGACCCCCGCCCATGCTCCTTGGATCTTCCTGTTAGGTTTACTCAGTGGATGTGGAATTGCTACCTTCTCGGTTGGAACCGGGCAAGTTTCTTATTGGTTTCCAAAAGCCCAGCAGGGAAGCGCGCTGGGCACTTATGCAGGGATTGGCAACCTGGCGCCTGGCATATTTTCGTTTATCCTACCGGTGGCTTTAGTCTGGTGGGGCATGGCCGGGTCGTACCTGGCCTGGCTGATTTTCCTGGTTGCCGGCACGGTATTGTATTATTTCCTGGGGCGCAACGCCCCCTATTTTCAACTCCTGGCGCAAAGGCTGACCCCCGAAAAGGCAATAGCAGCCGCAAAAAGCTATGGAGAGGAAATGTTCCCGTCTGGAAAGATCTTAGAAAGCTTGAAACTATCGGCCAAGACCTGGAAAACCTGGCTGCTGGTGGTTATATACTTCACTACCTTTGGCGGGTTTATGGCGCTCACAGCCTGGCTGCCAACCTACTGGAAATCTTATCTAAATGTGGCGGCGGTCACCGCCGGTTCTTTGACCGGGCTCTATTCGATATTAACCTCATTAGTGCGTGTTGCCGGAGGAAGGATCTCTGACCGGTTGGGAGGCGAACGAACCATGTTAATTTCATTGGCAATCACCGTGATTGGCGCAACGATGCTCTCCATATCTGGTTCTATTGGTTTGTCCATGGCAGCAGTTGTCATCCTGGCATTGGGTATGGGGGTCAGCAATGCGGCTGTTTTCAAGCTCGTTCCACAGGAAGTTCCGCAAGCTGTAGGTGGTGCATCAGGATGGGTGGGTGGATTAGGCGCGTTTGGCGGTTTTACTCTTCCACCTCTGTTAGGGACGATTGTTGCCAGTCAGGGTCAGGGAGGTTATGCAAGTGGCTTTTTGCTGATGGTGTTGCTGGCTGTGATATCGCTTGGGCTGGCGATTATGCTGGCCCGGATTCATGGGACCGAACAGAAGTTTAATGAGTCTATGCCTGGGAAGTTAATGGAGAAACAGAATGCCAAACATTAAAGAGCTGCTTGAGAAATCCAGTGCTCGTCATACCCATTTATGCCCGCGGCAAGTGTTAGGTGTTCGTATGGCAATTGCTGGATGTGTTGCGCTTGGTCTGGAGGTTCCCCGTCAGGATAAACGCTTGATGATCATCGCCGAAACTGATGGGTGTTTTATCGATGGGTTAGAAGTGGCGACTGGCTCTACGCCAGGCCACCGAACCTTACGGATCGAAGATTACGGGAAAGTTGCCGCGACCTTCATCGATGTTGAAAAAGACACGATCTTGCGCATCGCGCCGGCGCCCGGGATCCGCGAGCTGGCTTACCGGTATTGCCCTGGCGAACCTCGCCACTACTTCGCCCAATTGAATGCTTATAAGGTGATGCCAGATACGGATTTATTTACAATGACTCCGGTTAGCTTGAAGACTCCTATCAAACAGATCGTCAGCCAACCTGGCGTCCGCATTAAATGCGCCGTATGTGGTGAAGAGATCATCAATAAAAGAGAAGTGTTATGCGATGGCCTCCCATATTGTCAAGCTTGTATCGGCCGTGCATATTACCATCAAATAGATTTATTGCTACCCTTGCCACAAGTGGTAACTGAAAGATTTACTAATACCGTATTTTCATAACTGGATCGACATTTGAGAAGGCAAATATGAAAGCAACTGATATCCTGATGTGTGAACATCGTGCCATTGAAAGTGTCACGTCTGCTATGGATGAGGCATGTGATCGATAAGATATAAGAAGCTGGGGAAGGCATCAACGGAAAATACCTGGATCTGGCCAATAAGCTCAAAAGAGAGATGAATCTTGATTGACAAGAACCATCCACTTTCTAACGGCGTATGCTTTGCCATTTTGGCAGGTGGTAATTCATCTAGGATGGGAGTGGATAAGGGACTTTTATTGTACAAAGACATGCCATTAATCCGTTGGATCGTCTATCGAGCCCACGAATTAACCCGTGATGTACTTGTTATCGCAAATCGGGTAGATGCATATAACTTCCTCTCTGTCCCTATCATTAAGGACTTATACAACGCCAGGGGACCGTTGGTTGGGCTCTATTCCGCATTGCGTGCAACCCAAAAAGAATATGTTATTCTCACCGGTTGTGATATGCCGTTCATCAACCTAAATTTACTCTCATATGAAGTAAACCTTCTGGCTCAATCCGGAGCAGATGTAGCGATACCCAAGCATGATCAGATCTTAGAGCCTCTACATTCGGTATACCGGAGAACGACATGCCTTCCAATAATTGAGGCTGCATTGGACAATGGAGATAGGTCATTGGTGGGATGGCAGTGTCAGGTGAAGGTGAATGAAATTGATGATAATGTGCTCCTGACTTTTGATCCCGAATTACAGTTTTTAATAAACTTGAATACACCCCAAGATTACCAGGCTCACATTAGCTCTAAAGAACGGAAATAAATACATTTCGACTGAAGTTTCAAGTATTTAGGCAATAACGCAATATGCATCGAGCATCCATTATTAAACTCTGATTTATCAAAAGGGTCGGGGAGCTTAGATATCTATAATTTGGAGTCACCAGACCCAGTGTTCATAATCTCCTTCAAACCAACGCTGTTGTTGTCTAGATTCCATTCAAGCTAAACGAAATTGATTGGGTTCTGGATTTATCCGAAGTATCGGTTAAAATCGGATAGATGAAATCCGATAAATTGTCCAGCCTCGATTATGCACAATTTGGGAAAGTACCGCTTTTTAAAACCCTTTCCATGGATGCCGTCATAGAAGTTTGCCGAGCTGGAGAGGTGAGAAAGGTAGATCGAGGAAGCTTTTACTTTATCCAGGGCGATATTGCAGATCAGATGTATTTATTATTGGTTGGTAGGATAAAATTGACGCAATTAAATGGCGATGGCCAACAAATCTTACTACGTGTCATCGGTCCCTATAGTTTATTTGGCTTGATAGTAATGGCTCAGGTAGAGCAGTATCCGGTTTCGGCGGAGGCTCTTGAAGACTGCACGGCATTAGCATGGACCCAATCTTGTCTAATGCAATTCGTTTCCCGCTATCCAGTTTTCGCGTTAAATGCATTGCAGATGATGGCTCTTTATACTCAAGAATTTCAAGAACGGTTGAGACAAATGGCAACCGAACGGGTCGAAAATCGATTAGCCCACACCTTGCTTAGGTTAGCCAGCCAGTCGGGTAAAAAAGTTGCTACAGGCGTATTAATTGATCTACGCCTGACTCGTAAAGATCTTGGAGAAATGACCGGCACCACATTATATACAGTCAGCAGGTTGTTGAGGCAGTGGGAAAACCAAGGTTTAATTACCGCGGATAGAGAACATATCATCATTTGTAATCCTCATGGCCTAGTCAGAATCGCCGAAGGGTGATCTCGTCACTCAGATTAATATAAGAATTGAATTATTGCGCAAGCGCAAAGATTTCGCTTAACGAATCTGGTATGATTTATGTGATTGAAATGCGAGGCGATAATGACAATCGATGGTATTACCTCCGAAACTATCTTAAAAGAATTGTTTGATCGATATCCAAGTACAATCCTTTTTTTTATTCGCAAGCGCATGAATTGTGTGGGTTGTTACATGTCAACTTTTGATACTTTGGGTGACGCAGTCGAGAACTACCATTTTGACTGGTCTACTTTCATCACAGAATTAAAGGTGTCGATCAAATCAGAGCCAGTGCACAAACTCGTGAATTCTGACGGATAACCAAGTGAATATGATTCGCTTGCAATGGGGCATGCACCGGCTTCTGTCACCTTGCGTATTGATACATATGTGATCAATTTTAATCAGGTGCACCAGCTATACAGATAGTCTCCCTCAATAGTATATTTTGATGTAGGATTAGGGCAAATAGCTTCTCTGGGAGACGGAGATGGAGAAACTTGCCCAAACCAAAGATTTTTGTCCAAACCGAGCTTGCCCAAATTATGGCAAACTCCAGAGCGATCAGGCCCAACCGAACCTTAAAAAACTAGGCAAAACCAAGCGAGGTGTCCAACGATACCAATGTAAAACCTGCGGCAAGACCTTCACCGAGACAACTGGAACGATTTTCTTTCGGAAACATGCCCAGGCGGACGAGATCCTGGAAGTTCTGGCACTTCTAGCCGAGGGGAATCAGATCAGCGCCATCACGCGGGTCAAGGGGATCAAGGAAGATACCATCTTGAGGTGGTTACGCGAGGCGGCGCACCATGTCGAAGAACTGGATGAGGTGTTACTGAAGGATTTCCAC
>DATKKB010000078.1:0-7550 GCA_035543095.1 Anaerolineaceae bacterium
CAAAAAAGGCGAACTGATTGAACTGCTCGGCAAGAGTACGGCTTGCATCGAGCGGGACAACTTGACCACTCGTCTGTTCAATGCTCGCTTGACCCGCAAAACCCTGGCTTTTTCGAAAGACCTTGCGTTCCATCAAGCCGCGGTGACCTGGGAAGACGCCTATTACAACCTGGTTCGCCCGCACAAGGCATTACGACTTCAAAATGCAGAAGGATTGCCAGCAAAATGGATGCTGCGCACACCTGCCATGGCTGCCGAACTGACGGATCATATGTGGAGTGTTAAAGAGCTGTTGGCGTCTGTGCCTTTACCAAAGGCTAAAAACACTTGTTAGGGAGACTACCTAAAATTGAGAAGAACGAATTGGGTAGAGAGAAAGGATTGATGATGGACCGAATTGCTATCTTCAGCGATATCCATGCCAATCTGCCGGCCCTTCAGGCGGTTCTGGCGGATATGGATCAACGTGGCCTGAATCAGCGTTACTGCCTGGGCGACCTGGTCGGGTATGGCACGTTTCCCAACGAGGTTATTGAGATCATCCGCGGCAATAAAATCCCTACAATCATGGGCAATTACGATCAAGGGGTGGGCTACAGCAGCGATGAGTGTGGCTGCGCCTATAAAACCGCTGAAGAAGAAGCCCTGGGAAAGCGCTCGATTGCCTGGAGCAATGCGCACACGACCGCTGAAAACAAGGCATTTTTACGCAGCCTGCTGCCGCAAATCACGTTTCAATTGGGAGACTTGCGGGTTGTTTTAGCTCATGGCAGCCCGCGTAGGATCAACGAGTACCTGTACATCGACCGCCCGGATGCCGGTCTGGAGCGCATTCTGGATGGGGTGAGCGCGGATGTGCTGGTGGTGGGCCATACGCACAAACCTTATCACCGCGTGCTGCCGAGCGGCCGGCATGTGATCAACGAAGGCAGCGTTGGTAAACCAAAAGACGGCGACCCGCGGGCGTGTTATGTCATTCTGGAAGCTGCAGGATGGGACCTGAAGGTAGAGTTAGTGCGCGTACCCTATGATGTGGAAAAGACTGCGACCGCGATCGAAGCGAGCGAAATGCCGTCCGAATACGCCCGCATGCTGCGCACTGCCAGCGGGTAGTCAGACCTGATGCGATGTCATTCGAAAAAAAACCTTACCGGGCTCGATCAGGTCCATTCAAGTGCAGCAGCTATGAAAGGTTTCCTGAAGTGCGGGAGTGGAATGACGCAGCGCATCGCCGGCTGGGGTCAATCTGACCAGCAGGATATAGCAAATGAAAGAATCCAGGTTTACTCCCAAAGGACCACTGCGGTTAAAATGCACGGTCATGAACACCACTTTTTAGTACCAGCCGTGCTGCTGACCGCCTCTTACAACTATGGTTTTTTCGCCGAGACGATCACACTGTAAACCGAAATGCCATAGGCTTCACCCATACTGGCGCTGCGGCGAGTCGTTACATTTTGGAAGCCGGCCTGGGTGATCAGGTCCAGGTATTCTGGTTCGGGTAACGCCCCTGTAACGCATTCCGACCAACCGGTTGCACTCATCTTCAGTTCGAGGGGCACCGGCCCTGAGGTGACCATATCGCTGACTTCCAACCGGCCGCCCGGTTTGAGCACGCGGAAGGCTTCCCGGAAGACGTGGCCCTTATCTTCGGTCAGGTTGATCACGCAGTTGGAGATAATGACATTCACTTCGCCATCGGCAGCGGGCAGCTCTTCGGCATAACCCTGGCGGAATTCGACATTGGTGATGTGGTTCCGCTCAGCGGATGCCCGCGCCCGTTCCAGCATGGCCGGAGTCATATCCACCCCGATCACTTTTCCGGTTGGGCCGACCTTGCCTGCCGCCAGGAAGGCGTCCAGTCCGCCGCCGCTGCCAATATCCAACACCATCTCGCCGGGCTTCAAGCCGGCCATTGCGATCGGATTGCCGCAGCCGAGTGAGATATCCGCGGCTTCTTTAGGTGCAGCAGACAGCTCAACCGGTGAATAGCCATTTGTAAAAGTTACATCTTCATACTTCGTCCCACTGCAACAACTGGATCCATTGCTGGAACCTGAGCTACAGTTTCCGCTTTCACTTTCAGCAGCAGAGGAGCTGCATCTACGAGAGGATCCTGATTTAGCTACAGCGGAATAATTTTCCTGGACTGCATCCCGCATGACCATCCGGCGGGTGCCAGTTGCAACAAAGACGCTAATTTTAGCCTCGCGCCCCTGCTGATCCGTTAAGGATGGATTAGAAGACTCGGCGCAGCAAGACTGCCCTGTACAATCGACGATGACATTCACCAGGCCTGCGTCCTGGAACCAGGCTCGGACCTGGTTACGGTCAAACCCTTGCCAGACGTCGGCCATTTCATCCTTCAACCAGGCATAGGGGTGCTCATCCATATCGGTGATCACCAGCCGGCCGCCCGGGGCCAGAACTCGCACCATCTCACGGATGGCGGCTTGGGGATCAGGGATGTGGTGTAGATACATATTGGCAAAGATGGCATCCAGGCTGTCTTCAGGGAAAGGCAGTTTGGATCCATCCGCCTTGTGATATTCCACGTTGCTAAACCTGCCCAGATTCTTTTTAGCCACCTCAAGCATGGCTTCCGAACCATCCACCACATACACACGCTTGACCAACGGCGCCAATCCGGCGGCCACGAATCCGGTTCCAGAGCCGATGTCTGCCACGGCCATTTCCGGGCGGAGATAGGCTTTCGCGATAGCCGCATCGCGGACAGCCTTGCCGAAATATCCTGCGCTAATCTGGTCCCAACTGCCAGCCACTTGCTCGAAATACTCGGATGATGCTTGTGTCATAGTCATTGGATACCTCCTGAGAGAGCAACTTATCGTAATTTTACGATATTATAAAATAAGAAAAATATTGCCTGATCCGGCTGCCGGATATCAACTGCTCTTGGACTACCCTATTCCGGTTACCGGGTTGCAGCAGTCCGGCAGCCATTTGCCAATTTGGGTCTTGAGGAATGTCAGGCCTTCTGAGCTGATACAGTAGCAGGTCGCGGGCCCTTCTATTTCACCTTCGATTAACCCTGCTTCGCGCAGCACTTTGAGGTGCTGGCTCACTGTAGATTGCGCCAGGGAGGTAAAGGCAACGATATCACCGGTGATGCACATCTGGTTCTCGGCCAGATACTGCATCATGCGAAAGCGGATCGGGTTTCCCAACGCTTTCAACATGGCTGCCAGGCGTGTTTCTTCGCGGCTCAATTCGTGAAGCAAAGGTAAATCTTTAGTCATTGATTAATCTCTATATCGCAATTATACGATAATGCAACCCCTTTGTCAATATGCTTTTAGGAAATAACAGATTTGTCGTTTTGGAAAATAAATTAAAAAAGGTCCCATTTCTCCCCATTTGGCTATCGCTCGTGTTATTATCATTCTTAAGGAAGATACTCGACTTGGGACACAAATTATGCTACGATAGAGAGAATAATTAACGGTGTCTGGAGTCTTTTGCCATTTCCTCAGACCTCTCTCATATAGCCTGGGCCTATTTGGAGCGAATCTAGTAGGAATTAGCAGCTTTTGGTAGGGGAAGTCACTCTCCTCCATTGGACAGACCACTTTCCAAACCTTGTATGGTTTCACTCCAAGAGGTCCGGCAGAAAGAAGTGCACCTGTGAAGAGTCCCCGTTATCATGAGCGAGACTATGCCTTTGGTCAAGCCATGCTGACGCTGCGCACTGCAGCCGGTCTGACGCAAGCCGGGCTGGCCGACCTTCTGGGGATCTCTCGCCAGGCAGTGGTTGGGTGGGAATCGGGCAGCAATTATCCCCAGGTAAAACATCTCAAGCACTTCATTACACTGTGTTTCCAGCAGAAGGCCTTTACTCCTGGGCGTGAGGCTGACGAAATCCGCGCCTTTTGGATAGCCGCCCACCAGAAAGTGCTCCTTGGTGAGAATTGGATTGCCAACCTGTTAAGCAATTTACAATTCTCACCAGCCTCAGGAATGCCTCAACCGGTCGAGGAAAAAAGCAACAATAACCTGGTCCAGACCCGCCTGGCCAAGTCCCCGAAGGTAATTTCGGGTAACGTAATCTCCGTTCCTTCGTTTTATGGTCGCGAGCGAGAAATGGATCTCATTACCATCTGGGTCCTTGAAGATCATTGCCAGGTGGTGAGTTTGTTAGGTTTGGGTGGCATCGGTAAGTCGGCGCTTGCGGTCAGCCTGATGAACCAGCTGGCGGAACACTTCGAGGTGGTGATCTGGCGTTCTCTACGGGATGCTCCCGCGTGCGAGGCGTTTTTGGATGATTGCCTCCATGTGTTGGCACCTCAAGCGGTTGGGGAGGCGCCGGCCAGCCTTGAACGCCGCATCGACCTGTTAATGGAACACCTGGTCAGCCAGCGTGTGCTCCTGGTGATCGATAATATTGAGACATTACTGGAGGATCAGGTAGGCACAGGCCACATCCGTCATGGATACGAAGGGTATAGCAAACTGCTGCGCAGGATGGCCGAGAGCAACCATCAAAGTTGTTTGCTGCTCACCAGCCGTGAGAAACCGCGCGACCTCGTATCACAGGAAGGCAGCCAGTGCCCGGTGCGATCCTTGCGTCTCGCCGGGCTGAATACATCTGCCTGCGAGCAAATATTAAGTGAACGAGGTTTGGTGGGAACAAAACAAGAAATGGAGCAATTGAGCGAGTGGTACGGGGGTAATCCGCTGGCCTTGAAAATCGTAGCGCATACCATAATTGAGCTTTTCGAGGGCAAGATTGGTCCTTTCCTGGAACAAGGCGAGGTGGTATTCGGTGGGATACGCGAGCTGCTGGCGGAGCAATTTGACCGGCTCTCGCAAGCAGAACAGAGCACGCTGCTGTGGCTGGCAATCTTACGCGAGCCAGTGTCCCTGGATGAGCTTTTAGCAGAAGAGGGCTTACCCTTACCCAGGGCGCAAGTGCTGGAAGCCGTGGAGGCCTTACGCCGGCGCTCGCTGATCGAACCGGGGAAACTCCCGGGGAGGTTTACGCTGCAATCGGTTGTGCTGGAGTATGCCACCGCCAGGCTTATCGAGGATGCGGTCAGAGAGATTCAACAGGGCAGCCTGGCTCGCCTGATCGAGCATGGTTCGGACCTGGTAACCGCCAGCGAGTACATCCGCGAGGTCAACAGGCGCCTGCTCCTCACGCCTGTTCTGGAGCGCCTGCGTAGTATATACCCCGACCAGAACGCTTTAGAGGACCAGTGTATCGCGCTGCTGGACCAGCTTCGCCAGCGGTCTATCTATGCCCAGGGCTATGGGCCAATGAACATCCTGAAGCTGCTGCAAACACTGCGTGGGCACCTGCGCGGCCTGGATCTTTCGCATCTGTTGATCCGAGGGGCGGACCTGCAAGGGGTCGAAATGCAGGATGCAAATCTTTCAGAGGCGACAGTACAGGACACCGTCTTCACCGATATATTCGATGTCATCACGGCGGTGGCCATCAGCCTCGAAGGGCGGTACTGGGCCGCAGCCAGCAGGCGGGGGGAATTGGCGGCGTGGCGCGAAGGTGGCCGGATTCGCCGGACCCCGCCCCGACACTGGGGCTGGCAGGGCCACACGGACCAGGTCTGGAGCATTGCCTTCAGCCCGGACGAGCGCACCCTGGCCTCCGGGGGTCAGGATGGCATGATCAAGCTGTGGGACTCGGAGCAGGGCTCCCTGCTCTGGATGGGTTGGCACACCGGCAGCGTAAATAAAGTTGCTTTCTCCCCCGATGGACTCACGCTCGCCAGTTGCGGAGATGATGGAGTCATCCAATTCTGGGACACCCGGAAAGGAATACCCCTGAAGACGCTCTCCAGTTCCGGCGGTCCGGTATATGCGCTGGCCTGGAGTCCCGATGGACGCCTGCTTGCCAGTGGGGGCGCCGATTCACAGATTCGGCTTTGGGACCTTCGGCAGGAAAAGCATCCGGAAACCAGCCTGCGGACGCTCACCGGCCATACCAATTGGGTCAATCAATTGGCCTTTGCCCCCGATGGCCGCGCCCTGGCCAGTGGGAGCTGGGACCACACCGTCAGGCTGTGGGACCTGGACAGCCTGAGCCTGCGTGAAACGCTTTCCGGGCACACCGACCCGGTGTTCGGCATCGCCTGGAGTCCGGATGGGCGTCTCCTGGCGAGCTGCAGCGTTGACAAAACCATCATGCTGTGGGACGTCGAGAAAGCCAGCTATCGGGCGGTTCTGCGCGGGCATACCGGCGCCGTGAACGATATTGCTTTCACGCCAGACGGCCGCACCCTGCTCAGCGGGAGTGATGATAACACCGTGCGGGTGTGGGGCGTGGAGCGTGGGGAATGCGAGCGGATGACTCAAAGCTATAGGGTCTCGCTCAACGATATAGACTGGAGTCCCGATGGGTCCCGTCTTGCCTGTGCAGGTACGGATACCCTGGTGACCATCTGGGATGTGACTGGCATGACGCCGCCGGGTACGCTGCGCGGCCATCGCTGGGCGGTAAACGGGGTGGCGTGGAGTCCGGACGGCCGGCTCCTGGCCAGCAGCAGTTGGGACAGTACTGTCCGGGTGTGGGATGCAATCACAGGAGACTGTTTGCATACCTGGCGAGAACCCGACCATGACGATACCCCTTTCCAGGGCATCGGGTGGAGTCCGGATGGACAATGGTTGGCTGCAGGGAGCTTTGAGCGTGGGGTGCAGGTGTGGGAGGCGGCCACTGGCACCCGCCGGTGGGTCGGCCTTGCGCAGCCGACCCGGATCCGGCGCGTCGCCTGGAGCCCGGACGGGAGCCGCCTGGCCAGTGGCAGTGATGATGGCAGTGTGTGCCTGTGGGAGGCCTCTGGCGGAAAGCTGCTGGCGAAGCTGCAAGGGCATCGAGGGATCGTGAGCTGTGTCGCCTGGAGTCCGGATGGAATACGGCTGGCCAGCGGCGGGGGCAGGGGCAGCGGAGAACTTTTCATCTGGGATGTACGCAGCGGCGAGCGCCTGTACACCTTGAATGGGTCGATTGCGGTGATCAACTCGGCGGCGTGGAGTCCATCCGGATCGATATTGGTCAGTGGGAGCAGCGATGGCGCCCTACGCTGGTGGAGCGTGGAGAGCGGGGAGTGTATTCGTACGGTGGAAGGTCACCAGGGGGCCATCCAGGTGGTCAAGATAAACCCGGATGGCCTGAGGTTGGCCAGTTGTGGCGATGATGGATCAATAATACTCTGGGATCTCGAGAACGGCGAGAATCTGCAAACGTTACAGCGTGAACGGCCCTACGAGCGACTGAATATCAGCGGCATATTGGGATTGACAGAAGCCCAAAAGGGCACGCTCCGAACGTTGGGAGCCATCGAGACGTCCTGAGCGCATCCCAATCCCCCTGCACGCCGTGTGGGGGCGTTCCAGTCATTCTTATCCAAGAGCTTGCTGTTCTTTCCTTCCTCCAGTATCTGCAAAAAAGCGCCACGCAATGGAGCCATAAATAAACCCGCCAATATGGGCCATATAAGCCACACCCCCATTTTGAACATTGGCTAGGGCTCCAACCTGGCTAAAAACCTGGAGCAAAAACCAGAAACCGA